>NZ_JAZAQP010000012.1:0-149096 GCF_036231725.1 Pseudomonas sp. JH-2
TCGCGACATCCATGTCGCATGACCTCCTGAGCGCCGGTTTCGCTCGGCCTTCTGAAGGGGCGTTCCGGTGCGCTCGGATATTTCTCTGGAAGTCCAAAATCAAGAGCGGCACGGCTCTTCGTAGGAGCGAGCTTGCTCGCGAACCTGGCTTCCCACGTTCGCGATGGTTCGTAGGGCGCATAACGCCTACGGCGTTATCCGCCAAATCGCGGACAAGTCCGCTCCTACGGTGGGATATGTGCTGCACGGTAACCTGTAGGAGCGGGCCCTGCCCGCGATTTCGCGCGCAGGGCGCGCTCCTACAGGGGAATGGCATGACTCGGGCTGCGTAGGAGCGGACTCCGTCCGCGATCGAATTCACCGACCATGCCGGACGCCCCGGTGGCACGGATGGCGGCGGATAACCGCGAACGGTTATTCGCCCTACGATGGTCGCGAATCGCAAACGAAGGTGCCAGGGAAGCACTGTCGTAGGAGCGGACTCCATCCGCGAACCACCAAACAGGCATCACGCCGCCAGCGGGAACAGCCGCTTGAAATTGGCGGTGGTCTGCTCGGCCAGGGTCTCGAAGCTCACCCCGCGCAGCACCGCCAGGTACTCGGCGACCTCGCGCACGTACTCCGGCAGGTTCGGCTTGCCGCGGTGCGGCACCGGCGCGAGGTACGGCGAGTCGGTTTCCACCAGCAGGCGGTCGGCCGGCACCTGGCGGGCCACTTCGCGCAGTGCCTCGGCGTTGCGGAAGGTGACTATGCCCGACAGCGAGATGTAGAAGCCGATGTCCAGGGCCGCCCTGGCCATTTCCCAGTTTTCGGTGAAGCAGTGCAGCACGCCGGCCTGGGGCAGCGCCGCCTCGCGCAGCAGCGCCAGGGTGTCGGCGCGGGCCTCGCGGGTGTGGACGATGACCGGCTTGCCGGTGAGCTTCGCCGCCTCCAGGTGCAGGCGGAAGGCTTCCTGCTGCAGTTCGGCGGCCTCGGGTTCGTAGTGGTAGTCCAGGCCGGTCTCGCCGATGGCCACCACCCGCGGGTGGTTCAGTTCGGCCAGCAGCCAGTCCAGGGCCGGGGCGGCGCCGGGTTCCAGGTCCAGCGGGTGGACGCCCACCGAGCAGTGCACGTCGGCGTAGCGCTCGGCCAGGTCCTTGACCGCCCGGGCGTTGTCGGCGCTGACGCCGATGCACAGGAACTGCCCGACGCCCCGGGCGCGCGCGGCGTCCAGGGCGGCGTCGAGCGAGCCGCCGTGGGCGGCCAGGTCGAGGCGGTCGAGGTGGCAATGGGAATCGACGAGCATGGAAAGGCTACTCCGGAAATGACGAAGCGCCCCTTCGGGCGCCTCCTGCGTTCGACGGTACGTCTGCCGCGGATTACATGGTGTGGGTCGGCCTGTCGGACTTCAGCGCCCCGGCCAGGTAGGTCTCGATCTTGTTGCGCGCGGTGTTGTCGCCGTCGTTGAACTGCACGCCGATGCCCGCGGCGCGGTTGCCCTGGGCGCCCTTGGGAGTGATCCAGACCACCTTGCCGGCCACCGGGATCTTCTCCGGCTCGTCCATCAGGTTGAGCAGCATGAAGACCTCGTCGCCCAGCTTGTAGGTCTTGTTGGTCGGGATGAACAGCCCGCCGTTGCGAATGAACGGCATGTAGGCGGCATAGAGTACGGACTTGTCCTTGATGGTCAGGGACAGGATACCGTTACGCGGTCCCAGGTTCGGTGGCAAGCTCATGCGGCTGTCCTAACGATGATCCGATTGGCCCGATTCTAGCCCGCTCCCGGCAGGCTTGCCCACTGCGCCAGCAAGGCTTCGAGAAGCAGGGCACGGTTGAGGTTGGCCTTGTTCAGGACTTTCTGCCGGTGCTCCAGCAGCCAGTCCTGGATCGCCATGACCTTGGGCTGGGTGGATTTCTCCGCCAGGTACTGCAGCACCTTGCGCATGTCCGCCAGGCCCAGGCCCGCCTCGTCGCGGGTCAGCTGGTAGCGCAGGATGCCCAGCGCCCAGTCGCAGAACCAGTCGAACAGCAGCGGCAGCGGCACGGCGTTCCAGCTCTCGGCCAACTGGCCGGGGGCGATCTGCTGCTTGAGCAGCTTCTTCACCCCCTCCACCACCAGCGCGCGCTGCTCGCGCACGCCCTGGCCGTGCAGGCGCAGCGCGGTCAGCGGCGAACCGCCGGCCAGCACCAGCAGCTCGTCGATGGCCTCCGGCGTCTCGTCCGGCAGTGCGGCGGCGAGGAAGGCGCGGCTCTGCCCGGCGCTCGGCAGCGGGCAGGCCTGCTGCACGCAGCGGCTCTTGATGGTCGGCAGCAGGCGGCTGGGCTGGTGGCTGATGAGGATCAGCACGGTGTCGCCGGAGGGCTCCTCCAGGCTCTTGAGCAGGGCATTGGCGGAGTTGAGGTTCATCGCCTCGGCCGGCTCCAGCAGCACCACCTTGCGCCCGCCGAGTTGCGCGGTCTGCACCACGAAGGCCACCAGCTCGCGGACCTGGTCGACGCGGATCGGCTTCTCCGGCTCCTCGGGCTCGAGCAGGAAGAAGTCCGGATGGGTGCCGGCGGCGAGCAATTGGCAGCCCTTGCACTGGCCGCAGGCGCGGTCGTTGGCCGGGTGCTGGCAGAGCAGCAGGGCCACCAGGTTGTCGGCCAGGGCGCGCTTGCCGATGCCGGCCGGGCCGTGCAGCAGGTAGGCGTGGGCATGCCGCGGGCGGCCGCTGAGCTGCTGCCAGAGCGTGGCCTGCCAGGGGTAGATTTCAGCCATGCAGGCGCTCCAGCAGGTTCGGCAGCAGGCTCGCGATGTCGGCCTGCACGCGCTCCAGCGGCTGCGCGGCGTCGAGCACCTGGTAGCGCTGCGGCTCGGCGGCGGCGCGGCGCAGGTAGGTCTGGCGCACCGCCTCGAAGAACCCGCGGCCTTCCTGCTCGAAGCGGTCCAGGCGGCCGCGGGCGGCGGCGCGGGCCAGGCCGATTTCCACCGGCAGGTCGAAGACCAGGGTCAGGTCCGGGCGCAGGTCGCCCTGGACGAAGCGTTCCAGTTCGGCGATGCGCGCCTCCGGCAAGCCGCGGCCGCCGCCCTGGTAGGCGTAGGTCGCGTCGGTGAAGCGGTCGCAGAGCACCACCGCGCCGCGGGCCAGGGCCGGGCGGATGACCTGGGCGATGTGCTGGGCGCGGGCGGCGAACATCAGCAGCAGCTCGGTATCCACCGCCATCGGCTCGTCACTGGGGGCCAGCAGCAGGTCGCGGATGCGCTCGGCCAGCGGCGTGCCGCCGGGCTCGCGGGTCAGCTGCACTTCCACGCCGCGTTCGCGCAGGCGTTCGGCCAGGTACTCGCGGTTGGTGGTCTTGCCCGCGCCTTCGGGGCCTTCCAGGGTGACGAACAGGCCGCTCACTCGGCTCTCCTTCTGTCTGTGCTACTGCTGCGCCGGCGGCGCCTCGGGGCTCGCTTCCGGCGCCGGCGCGGGAGCCGGGGCGGGGCTGGACCGGTAGTCCGCGCGCCGCTTCAGCTGGTACTCCTGCACCGCCTTGTTGTGGTCGTCGAGGTTGTCGGAAAACACGTGGCTGCCATCGCCACGGGCGACGAAATACAGGCTCTGGCCATCGGCCGGGTTGAGCGCGGCGTGGATCGCCTCGCGCCCGGGCATGGCGATCGGCGTCGGCGGCAGGCCGGCGATCAGGTAGGTGTTGTAGGGGGTGGGCTCGCGCAGGTCGGCGCGGCTGATCTTGCCGTTGTAGCGCTCGCCCATGCCGTAGATCACGGTCGGGTCGGTCTGCAGCAGCATGTTCTTCTGCAGGCGGCGCACGAAGACCCCGGCGATCTGCTGGCGCTCCTGGGGCACGCCGGTTTCCTTCTCGATCAGCGAGGCCATGATCAGCGCCTGGTACGGGTCCTTGTAGGGCAGGTCGCCGCTGCGGGCCTGCCATTCCTGGTCGAGGATGCGCTCCATGCGCTGGTAGGCCAGCTTGAGCAGGTCGATGTCGCGCATGCCGCGGACGTAGCGGTAGGTGTCCGGGAAGAAGTGCCCCTCGGGCACGACGCCGGCCTTGCCCAGGCGCTTCATCACCTCTTCGTCGCCGAGGCCGGCCAGGGTGGCCTCCAGCTTGGGCTGGCGCGCCAGCAGTTCGCGGAACTGGTGGAAGGTCCAGCCCTCGACCAGGGTCAGGCTGTACTGCACCACGTCGCCTTCGCGCCACAGTTCCAGCAGGTCGTCGCCGCGCATCCCCGGCTTGAGCCGGTATTCGCCGCTGTGCAGGGCCTGCCCGGCCAGGTTGAAGCGCCAGTACAGGCGCAGCCAGAACGCGCCGTGCAGCACTTCCTCGTCCTGCAGGCGGCTCAGCAGCGCCCCCGGCGTGGCGCCGGACGGGACGTCCAGCAGGCGTTCTTCGGTGAGCTGCAGCGGCTGCTGCAGGGCCCGGCGCTGCTCCCAGCCGGCCAGGCCGAGCAACAGCCCGGCCAGCAGCAGGCCGCTTTCCAGCAGCACCAGCAATTTGCGCATCACAGGTCAGGAATCCAGGCGTTCGCGGAAGTGGGCTTGCAGTTTACGGGTGATCGCCCCGACCGGCCAGGCATGGGCTTCGAGTCGACGCACCGGCCAGATACCGTAGAGGCTGTTGCAAAGGAAGACCTCTTCGGCGTGCAACAGTTCGTCGTAGGCAACATCCCGAATCACGGTCGGAATGCCCTGCCCCGCCGCCCACTCCAGCAGCTCGGCGCGCATCACCCCGGCGACTCCGCAACGGCTCAGCGCCGGGGTGAGCAGTTCACCGCCGCGGACCAGGAACAGGTTGCTGAAGACGCCCTCGACCACCCTTCCGCCCTGGTCGCGCATCAGCCCCTCGGCAAAGGCCGGATCGCTCCATTCGCTGCGGGCCAGGACCTGCTCCAGGCGGTTGAGGTGCTTGAGGCCGGCCAGCAGCGGCTGCTCGGCCAGGCGAGTGGCGCAGGGGAAAAGGGCGATGCCCTCGTCGAAATTGGCCGCCGGATAGGCCGGCGCCGGCGAGCCGATCAGGATGCGCCGCACCTGGGCGTCGGCCGGCGCGGCATAACCGCGCAGGCCTTCGCCGCGGGTCAGCATCAGCTTGGCCACGCCTTCGCCCAGTTGCGCGGCGAAGGCCAGCAGCTCCTGCTCCACCTGGTCCAGCGGCGCCGGCAGGCGCAGGCGTCGCGTGCCCTCCTCCAGGCGCGCCAGGTGCCGCACCAGCAGGCGCGGCCGGCCGGCGCGCACGGCGATGGTCTCGAACAGGCCATCGCCGTAGGCCAGCCCGCGATCGCGCACGGACAGGGCCTCGGCGGGCCGGCCGTCGACCCAGGCGGGCATCAGCCGTTGAACCGGCGGAACACCAGGGAACCGTTGGTGCCGCCGAAGCCGAAGGAGTTGGACACCGCCACCTCGATGCTGCGCTCCTTGAGCTGGTTCGCCACCAGGTCGAGGTCGCAGCCTTCGTCCGGGTTCTCCAGGTTGATGGTCGGCGGCGCCACCTGGTCGCGCAGCGCCAGGACGCAGAAGATGGCTTCCACGGCGCCGGCGGCACCGAGCAGGTGGCCGGTCATGGACTTGGTCGAGCTCATCGACAGCTTGTAGGCGTGCTCGCCGAAGATCGACTTCACCGCGGCGATCTCGGCGATGTCGCCGGCCGGGGTGGAGGTGCCGTGGGCGTTGATGTAGTCGACCTGCTCCGGGTTCAGGCCGGCGTCGCGCAGGGCGTTCTTCATGCAACGGGCGGCGCCCGCGCCATCTTCCGGCGGCGCGGTCATGTGGAAGGCGTCGCCGCTCATGCCGAAGCCGACCAGCTCGGCGTAGATCCGCGCGCCACGGGCCTTGGCGTGCTCCAGCTCTTCCAGCACCACGGCGCCGGCGCCGTCGGAGAGCACGAAGCCGTCGCGGTCCCTGTCCCACGGGCGGCTGGCGCGGGCCGGCTCGTCGTTGCGGGTGGACAGCGCGCGGGCCGCGCCGAAGCCGCCGATACCCAGGCCGCAGGTGGCCATTTCGGAACCGCCGGCGACCATCACGTCAGCCTCGCCGTAGGCGATGTTGCGCGCGGCCATGCCGATGTTGTGGGTGCCGGTGGTGCAGGCGGTGGTGATGGAGTAGTTGGGGCCCTGCAGACCGAGGTTGATCGACAGGAACCCGGAAACCATGTTGATGACCGAGCCGGGCACGAAGAACGGCGAAATGCGCCGCGGCCCCTGCTCGAACATGGAGCGGCAGGTATTCTCGATGTTGGTCAGGCCGCCGATGCCGGAGCCGATGGCGACGCCGATGCGCTCGCGGTTGGCGTCGGTGACTTCCAGACCGGAATCGCGCACCGCCTGGTAACTGGCGGCCAGGCCGTACTGGATGAACAGGTCGAGTTTGCGGGCTTCCTTGGCGGACATGTACTGCTCGACGTCGAACCCCCTCACCGAACCGCCGAAGCGGGTGGAGAAGGCGGAAAGGTCCATGTGCTCGATCGGGGCGATACCGCTGCGGCCGGCCAGGATACCCTGCCAGGAACTCGGCACGTCCACGCCCAGGGGCGAGAGCATACCCATGCCAGTGATGACGACGCGTCTGCGCGACACTACGACTTCCTCATTTTGCGAATACACGGCATAGGCGCCGGACCGCGACCAGGGCTGTCCAGCGCTACGCTAAAGAAAAGCCGCACGCCTTTGCAGGCCGTGCGGCTTCTTCCGTCGGAAACGGCTACTTATTGCTGGTGGGCAACGATGTAGTCGATGGCTTCCTGGACGGTGGTGATCTTTTCGGCTTGCTCGTCGGGGATTTCGGTCTCGAATTCCTCTTCCAGAGCCATCACCAGCTCAACGGTGTCAAGGGAGTCCGCGCCCAGGTCTTCGACGAAGGAAGCGCTGTTGGTGACTTCTTCTTCCTTAACGCCGAGTTGCTCAGCAACGATCTTCTTGACGCGTTCTTCGATGGTGCTCATACCTTGTTTTCACTCCTATGGACAATCCGTACAGCTGGGCTGCGGGTAAGTGTATAGAAAGGGTTTTCTGCTTTTCAAGCTGAACGCCGACGCCCCTTCGCGACCACCACGATGTTCTGTCTATAACCCAGTTGCATCTATATAACGGATTTTAGACAGCGCATATGACACATCCGCGAAGAGTAAGGTCACATTCAGCTCATGTACATTCCGCCATTCACCGGTACCGTGGCGCCGGTCACATAGGCGGCACCATCGGAGGCGAGGAATCCTACCACCTTGGCGATCTCTTCGGCTTGGCCGAGACGCCCCAGCGGAATCTGGCCGAGCAGCGCTTCGCGCTGGGCTTCGGGCAGTTCACGGGTCATGTCGGTGTCGATGAAGCCCGGGGCCACCGCGTTGACGGTGATGGCACGGGAGCCCACTTCGCGCGCCAGGGCGCGGGTGAAGCCCTCTAGACCGGCCTTCGCCGCGGCGTAGTTGGTCTGCCCGGCATTGCCCATGGCGCCGACCACCGAACCGATGTTGATGATGCGACCCCAGCGCGCCTTGGTCATGCCGCGCAGCACGGCTTTCGACAGACGGTAGAGGCTGTTGAGGTTGGTGTTGACCACGTCGAACCACTCGTCGTCCTTCATCCGCATCAGCAGGTTGTCGCGGGTGATGCCGGCGTTGTTGACCACGACCAGCGGCTGGCCGAGGTGCTGCTGGATGTGCTCGAGGGTGGAGGCGACGGATTCGTCGCTGGAAACGTCCAGGACCAGGCCGGCGCCTTCGATGCCATTGGCCTTGAGGTACTCGGCGATCTTCTCGGCGCCAGAAGCGCTGGTGGCGGTGCCGATGACGATGGCGCCCAGGCGACCCAGCTCCAGGGCGATGGCCTGGCCGATGCCACGGCTCGCGCCGGTGACCAGGGCAACCTTACCTTGCAGACTCATGCTCTTATCTCCTGTTCAAGCCAGAGCCGCACGAGCCGCCGCGAAGGCGTCCGCCGAATCCAGATTGTGGGTGTTCACGCCCTTGGCGCAACGCTTGTTCAGGCCGGCCAGGACCTTGCCAGGGCCGCACTCTACCAGATCGGTGACGCCCTTGGCGGCGAGCAGTTGCACGGTCTCGACCCAGCGCACCGGGCTGTACAGCTGCGCCAGCAGGTCGCGCTTGAGGGTGGCGAGGTCCGCCGGCACCTGGGCGCTGACGTTCTGCACCAGGGCGATGCCCGGGGCCTGCCAGGCGATGGCTTCCACCGCCTCGGCGAAGCGCTCGGCGGCCGGGCGCATCAGCGCGCAGTGCGACGGCACGCTGACCGGCAGCGCCACGGCGCGCTTGGCGCCGCGGGCCTTGCAGGCCTCGATGGCGCGCTCGACCGCGGCGGCGGCACCGGCGACCACCACCTGGCCGGGGGCGTTGAAGTTCACCGCGCTGACCACGTCACCCTGGGCGGCTTCGGCGCAGGCGGCCAGCACGTCGGCATCTTCCAGGCCGAGGATCGCGGCCATGCCGCCGGTCCCGGCGGGCACCGCTTCCTGCATCAATTGGCCGCGGCGCTCGACCAGCTTCACCGCGTCGGCGAAGCCCAGGCTGCCGGCGGCGACCAGGGCCGAGTACTCACCGAGGCTGTGGCCGGCGACGTAGGCCGGCGCGGCGCCACCCTCGGCCTGCCACAGGCGCCACAGGGCGATGGAGGCGGCGAGGATGGCCGGCTGGGTCTTGTCGGTCTGGTTCAGGCGCTCTTCCGGGCCTTCCTGCACCAGCGCCCAGAGGTCGTAGCCCAGGGCCGAGGAGGCTTCGGCGAAGGTGTCACGCACCAGTGCGTGCTGCGCGCCCAGCTCGGCCAGCATGCCGAGGGATTGCGAGCCCTGGCCGGGGAAAACGAATGCGAGGGATGCGGACATTGCAACGGGTCCCTTGTGTCTGTTTCGTCGAAGGGTAACGCCAGCAGCAGCCTGGCGCATGGAACTGACAGTTGGATGACGGCCTCGACCGCGCGGTCACATCGCCAGGGCGGGGATTACATCTCGCCGGGCGACCTTGCGAGCGCGGTGCGCAAGCATACTTCCATTACCGCCAGAAATCTCTATTTCCTTTCTATTCAGCCACTTAGAGAAGGCTTTCAAGCCGTCCGTGGAGCCGCTGCGGCAGGTTCTCGCGGATTTCCGCCAGGGCCCGGCGCAGCGCGCTCTGGATGCCCTCCTCGGCCGCGCTGCCGTGGCTCTTCACCACGATGCCCTGCAGCCCCAGGAAACTCGCGCCATTGTGCCGGGCCGGCGTCAGGTCGCTGCGCAGGCGGCGCAGCAGCGGCATGGCCACAAGGCCAATGGCCTTCGCCGACAGGCTGGACGCGAACAGTTGCTCCAGGCGGCTGACCACCATGGCCGCCAGCCCCTCGCTGGCCTTGAGCAGGATGTTGCCGACGAAGCCGTCGCACACCACCACGTCGGCCAGGCCGCGGTACAGGCCGTCGCCCTCTATGTAGCCGATGTAGTTGATGCCGCGGGCCTGCTCCAGCAGGGTCGAGGCCAGCTTGACCTGCTGGTTGCCCTTGATTTCCTCGGTGCCGACGTTGAGCAGCGCCACCTTCGGGTTGGCCTTGCCCAGCGCCTCGGCCGCCACCGCGCCCATCACGGCGAACTGGTAGAGGTGCTCGGCGCTGCAATCGACGTTCGCCCCCAGGTCCAGCAGGTGGCAATGCCCGGCCTGGGTCGGCACGGCGGTGACCATGGCCGGCCGGTCGATGCCCGGCAAGGTCTTGAGCAGGTAGCGCGACAGGGCCATCAGCGCCCCGGTGTTGCCGGCGCTGACGCAGGCGTGGGCCGCACCGTCGCGGACCAGTTCCAGGGCGACGCGCATGGAGGAGTCGGGCTTGCTGCGCAGGGCCTGGGACGGGCGTTCGTCCATGCCGATGACTTCGCTGGCGTGCTGGATGTGCAGGCGCGGGCGGTCGACCGCGGAAACGCGGGCGCAGAGTTCTTCGAGGAGGGGGGCCTGGCCGACGAGGACCAGTTGCAGGGCGGGGTTTTCGGCCAGGAAGGAAATGCTGGCCGGAACAATGCAGTGGGGACCGAAGTCCCCACCCATTGCATCAATCGCGATGATTGGTGCGGACAAGGATTACTCGTCAGAGCCCTTGTCTACGACCTTGCGGCCGCGATAGAAGCCGTCCGGGGAGACGTGGTGACGCAGGTGAACTTCACCGGTGCTCTTTTCCACGGACAGAGCGTTCGCATCGAGCGCATCGTGGGAACGACGCATGTCACGAGCGGAACGGGATTTTTTGTTCTGCTGAACAGCCATGATTGATTAACTCCTAAACGTTTGGGTCACGCTTCAACTGCGCCAGTACGCTGAACGGGTTGGGACGCTCTTCCACGTTCTCGCTCGGCTCGGGCGCTGCTGCAAATCCCGCCGGATGCTGGCATTCCTCAGGGTCATGGGCCGGAACGATGGGCAAGGCGAGCAACAGCTCGTCCTCGACCAGAGGCGGCAGGTCGAGGGGTTCCTCCCCCACTTCCAGCGCATCGTACCCCTTCGGCAGCCCTTCGGCAGACTGGCCTTCCCAGAGGATGGCGAAGTCGGACTCGCTGGTGACCTGGAAGGTCGCCGGCTCGAGGCAGCGTTGGCATACCATGCTCACCTGCGCGTCGACTTCGACATGCATGACCGCCAGCTTCTGCTCGTCACGGTGGAAGAAGAACTTCGCCCGGACGTTGCCGTCGCTGCTGGTCAGCTGTTCGCAAACCCGCGGCATGCTGGCGAGCGGCAGCACACCCTCGAGGGTGGCTTCGCGCTCTACCAGTTTGCGCGGATCGACGTGAGGTGGTATCGGCCCATTCAACATAAGCGCGCCATTATAGGGATGCCCCCGTCCCTGTCAAAGGAAATTAGGCATAAACCGCTGTATGGACAGCCTTTTCGCTAGAATCGCGAACTTCGCCCAGGAGACACCCGATGCGCCCACTGATTCTCGCCTCAAGCTCGCCCTACCGCCGCGAACTGCTGCAACGCCTGCGCCTGCCTTTCGAATGCGCAAGCCCGGATATAGATGAAAGCCCGCTGGCCGGCGAAAGCGCCGAACAGCTGGTGCGCCGCCTCGCCGAAGCCAAGGCGCGGGCACTGGCGACGCGCTTTCCCCAGCACCTGATCATCGGCTCGGACCAGGCCGCCGTCCAGGGCCAGGCGATCCTCGGCAAGCCGCACACCCTGGAACGGGCCGTGGAACAATTGAAGGCTTCCAGTGGCAACAGCGTCAGCTTCCTCACCGGCCTCGCCCTGCTGGACAGCGCCAGCGGCCGCTGCCAGGTGGACTGCATCCCCTTCCGCGTGCACTTCCGCGAACTGGACGAGGCGCGCATCCGCCGCTACCTGGAGGCCGAGCGCCCCTTCGACTGCGCCGGCAGCTTCAAGGCCGAGGGCCTGGGCGTCAGCCTGTTCCGCGCGACCGAGGGCGAGGACGGCACCAGCCTGGTCGGCCTGCCGCTGATCCGCCTGGTGGACATGCTGCTGGCCGAAGGGGTGCAGGTTCCCTGAACCCGCGCGCAAGGCACAACCCGTAGGGCGCATAACGCCTACGGCGTTATCCGCCGCCAACCCGCGCGCCAGAGGCATCGGCGGATAACCGCGAACGGTTATTCGCCCTACGGTCGGGCATCGCGCAAGCGGACCTTGTCCGCGATTCGTGCGCAGGGCACAACCCGTAGGGCGGATAACGCCTACGGCGTTATCCGCCGCCAACCCGCGCGCCAACGGCATCGGCGGATAACCGCGAACGGTTATTCGCCCTACGGTCGGGCATCGCGCAAGCGGACCTTGTCCGCGATTCGTGCGCAGGGCCCAGGAACGAAAAAGCCGCTGCCTTCCTATATAAAGGCAGCGGCCCGTTTCGAGCAGCGGGACCTCAGCGCAGCGCCGGCCCCTGCCAGCCCATCCACAGCGCCAGGCGCTCGGCGACGCTGGTGCCGAGCTTCTTGGCGAAGCGGTCGAACGGCGTTTCCTGCACGGTGTAGTCGACGATCTCCTTTTCCTTGATGACGTCGCGCGCCACGTAGCTGGTGCTGCCCAGGCCATCGATCAGGCCGAGTTGCAGCGCCTGCTCGCCGGACCAGATCAGCCCGGAGAACAGCTCGGGATGGTCCTTGTCCTTCAGGCGGTCGCCACGCCCTTTCTTCACGCTGTCGATGAACTGCTTGTGGGTGGTGTCCAGCACCCCCTGCCAGAACTGCGTCTCTTCGGCCTTGGGCGGCTGGAAGGGATCGAGGAAGGCCTTGTGCTCGCCGGAGGTGTAGACGCGGCGATCGACGCCGAGCTTCTCCATGGTGCCGACGAAGCCGAAGGTGGCGGCGGTGACGCCGATGGAGCCGACCAGGCTGGCCTTGTCGGCGTAGATTTCGTCGGCGGCGCTGGCGATGTAGTAGGCGCCGGACGCCCCCAGGTCGCTGATCACCGCGTAGACCTTCACGTCCGGATGCAGGCCGCGCTGGCGCTTGATCTCGTCATAGATGTAGCCGGACTGTACCGGGCTGCCGCCCGGGCTGTTGATGCGCAGGACGATGCCCTTGGTGCCGGCATCCTCGAAGGCCGCCTTCAATGCCCCCACGACGTTGTCGGCGCTGGCCGGCTCGTCGTCGGCGATCATGCCCTTCACCTCGATCAGGGCGGTATGGCTGCCGCTGCGCGAGGCCGACTTGGACAGGCCACTGAAGGGGGTGAACAGCGCCAGGGCGAGGAACAGGTAGGCGAAGGTCAGCAGCTTGAAGAAAATGCCCCAGCGACGGGCCCGGCGCTGCTCCTGCACGCCGGCCAGCACCGCCTTCTCCAGCAGCTTCCAGCTCTTCGCATCCGACGGGCCGGACTCCTCGGCCTTCCACTCATCCGACATGCTCACTCACCTCGATCCGTGGGTCCTGCGCCCGGCCATCCAGCCAGGCGCGCAATTCGTTGAAATGCCCGATCTCCAGGCGCGGGCCGTATTCGCGCAACACCGACAGCGGCTGCGCCCCGTAGGACACCGCCACCGAGTCCATGCCCGCGCGGCGCGCCATCTCCAGGTCGAAGGGCGCATCCCCGACCATCACCGCACGCCGCGGCTCGACCCGGCAATGCGCGAGGATCTCATGCAGCATGCGCGGATCGGGCTTGCTCGCCGACTCGTCGGCGGCGCGGGTGATATCGAAGAAACCTTCCCAGCCCTGCCCCTTCAGCACCCGGTCCAGGCCACGGCGGCTCTTGCCGGTGGCGACCGCCAGACGGTAGCCGGACTGGCGGAAATGCTCCAGCGCATCGGCCACGCCCGGGAACAAAGGAGAAGGCTCGACCTCCAGCATCAGATAATGCTCGGCGTAGTCGCCACGAAAGACTGTCAGCGCAGCCTCGTCGTCGACCTCCGGGTACAGCGTCTGGACCGCCTCAGGCAAGCCCAGGCCGATGATGCCTTTTATGGCCTCGTCGCTGCGCTGCGGCAGCCCGGAGCGCTCGGCCGCCACCCGCATCGACTCGACGATGCGGCCGACGGAGTCGACCAAAGTGCCGTCCCAATCGAAGACCAGCAGCGCGTAATCAGGCATCCAGGCGTTCCAGCGTGCTGCGCCACATGTCGTCCACCTCGGCGTCCAGCTCCAGGGTGGAGCCGTCGGGCATGGGCACGCGCAGCTGCGCGGAATGCAGGAACAGGCGCTTGCCGCCCAGCTCGCGGATCTCGCGGGAGAACTCGTCGTCGCCGTACTTGGCGTCGCCGGCGATGGAATGCCCGGCGTGCTTGGCGTGCACGCGGATCTGGTGGGTGCGCCCGGTGATCGGCCGCGCCTCCACCAGGGTGGCGAAGTCGCCGAAGCGGCGCAGCACCTTGAACTCGGTGAGCGCATCCTTGCCTTCGACGTTGACCTCCACCATGCGCTCGCCGGAGCGCAGGTTGTTCTTCATCAGCGGCGCGCGGATCTGCTTCTTCGCCGCCGGCCAGTTGCCGCGCACCAGGGCGTGGTAGCGCTTGTCCACCACGTGCTCGTTGCGCAGGGCGTCGTGCAGGTGGCGCAGCATGCTGCGCTTCTTGGCGATCATCAGCAGGCCGGAGGTGTCACGGTCCAGGCGGTGCACCAGCTCCAGGTCCTTGGACTCCGGGCGCAGCTGGCGGAAGGCCTCGATCACGCCATAGCTGAGGCCGCTGCCGCCATGCACGGCGATGCCGGCGGGCTTGTTGATCACGATCAGCGCCTTGTCTTCATAGACGATAGCGGCCTCCAGGCGCTCGAGCAGCCCCTGGGCCAGCGGCGCCGGCTCGTCGCGCTCGGCCAGGCGCAGCGGCGGCACGCGCACCAGGTCCCCGGCCTGCAGCTTGTACTCGGGCTTGATCCGCCCCTTGTTCACCCGCACCTCGCCCTTGCGCAGGATGCGGTAGATCAAGGTCTTGGGTACGCCTTTGAGCTGGGTTCTGAGGAAATTGTCGATGCGCTGGCCGGCATATTCCGGCGAGACTTCAAGCAGCTGGACGCCGGAAGTCGGAGGGGTGGGAGTCGTCATCCGCTCATCATAGCAATTTTTCATTCAATTGAAGCACTTAATCATTGCTGCTATATTCGGGAGGCCGCCAAAAGTGGCCGGGCCCGCGGATGTCAGCGAAATCGCCATCCCCGCTGCCTGCAAGCACATTGAACGGACGTGAGGCAGTCCTGCGAAGCGTTGCCGTGGCGGATTAGCGAATCCCTCGACGCAACGACTCGGAACCCGAGCCTTGAGACATGACGCACGGCTGCCTCGGTAGCCGTGAAAAGCCAACCCGCTCCCGGATTCTGCGAGCGGCACCCGCTTCTTCAATAGGAAACGTGCAGGGTGGAGATGCACAACTGTCGGACCGCGTAGCTTGCATAGCCTTGTTTCAGACGCACTCTTTCGTCCGCCTCCGATAGTTGATTCCTCCTCCTGTTGATTGCTTGTTCGCAGGACAAGCAGGAGACGTAGTCGCGACCCGGCCCGTTGCTAGCCGGACGTCGCTGGACACGGGAATGGTCCGCCATTCCTGAGTACGCGCCTGAGCACCGACCGTGAGAGTCGTGGGTGCCGATTGCCGTTTCCGGTGGCCCCGGAAACCATTGGTACTACATGAAAAGAATGCTGATCAACGCAACTCAACCCGAAGAGTTGCGTGTAGCGCTGGTAGATGGCCAGCGTCTGTTCGACCTGGACATCGAGTCCGGCGCGCGCGAACAGAAGAAGGCCAACATCTACAAGGGCCGCATCACCCGCGTCGAGCCCAGCCTGGAAGCCGCCTTCGTCGACTTCGGCGCCGAGCGCCACGGTTTCCTCCCCCTCAAGGAAATTTCCCGCGAGTACTTCAAGAAGAACCCCGAAGGGCGCATCAACATCAAGGATGTGCTCAGCGAAGGCCAGGAAGTCATCGTCCAGGTCGAGAAGGAAGAACGCGGCAACAAGGGCGCAGCCCTGACCACCTTCATCAGCCTGGCCGGTCGCTACCTGGTGCTGATGCCGAACAATCCCCGCGCCGGCGGCATCTCCCGCCGCATCGAGGGCGAGGAGCGCAACGAACTGCGCGAAGCCCTGAACGGCCTCAACGCCCCCGCCGACATGGGCCTGATCGTCCGCACCGCGGGCCTTGGCCGCAGCTCCGAAGAGCTGCAGTGGGACCTGGACTACCTGCTGCAACTGTGGGGCGCCATCAAGGAAGCCTCCGGCGAGCGCGGCGCGCCCTTCCTGATCTACCAGGAAAGCAACGTCATCATCCGCGCCATCCGCGACTACCTGCGCCAGGACATCGGCGAAGTGCTGATCGACAGCATCGACGCCCAGGAAGAAGCGCTGAACTTCATCCGCCAGGTGATGCCGCAGTACGCCAGCAAGGTCAAGCTGTACCAGGACAGCGTTCCGCTGTTCAACCGCTTCCAGATCGAAAGCCAGATCGAGACCGCCTTCCAGCGCGAAGTGAAGCTGCCCTCCGGCGGCTCCATCGTCATCGACCCGACCGAGGCCCTGGTCTCCATCGACATCAACTCGGCGCGCGCCACCAAAGGCGGCGACATCGAGGAAACCGCCCTGCAGACCAACCTGGAAGCGGCCGAGGAAATCGCCCGCCAGTTGCGCCTGCGTGACATCGGCGGCCTGATCGTCATCGACTTCATCGACATGACCCCGGCGAAGAACCAGCGCGCCGTGGAAGAGCGCGTGCGCGAGGCCCTCGAGGCCGACCGTGCACGCGTCCAGGTCGGCCGCATCTCGCGCTTCGGCCTGCTGGAGATGTCCCGCCAGCGCCTGCGCCCGTCCCTCGGCGAGACCAGCGGCATCGTCTGCCCGCGTTGCAACGGCCAGGGCATCATCCGCGACGTGGAATCCCTGTCGCTGGCCATCCTGCGCCTGATCGAGGAAGAAGCGCTGAAGGACCGCACCGCGGAAGTCCGCGCCCGCGTACCCTTCCAGGTCGCCGCCTTCCTGCTCAACGAGAAGCGCAACGCCATCACCAAGATCGAGCTGCGCACCCGCGCGCGCATCTTCATCCTGCCCGACGAGCACCTGGAAACCCCGCACTTCGAAGTGCAGCGCCTGCGTGACGACAACCCGGACCTGCTGGTCGGCCACACCAGCTACGAGATGGCCCTGGTCGAACACGAGGAAGTCCAGCCGGTCAGCGCCACCCGCACCCTGGTCCGCCAGGAAGCCGCGGTGAAGACCGTTTCCCCGCAGACCCCCGCCCCGCAGCAGGCCGAGCAGGCCGCCGCGCCGCAGCCGGTGGAAGCCACCAAGCCGATGCCGCAGCCGAGCCTGTTCCAGGGCCTGGTCAAGTCGCTGGTGAGCCTGTTCGCCGGCAAGGAAGAAGAGGCCAAGCCGGCCGTCAGCGCCGAGAAGCCCGCCAGCGAGCGCAGTTCGACCCCGGACGAGCGCCGCAACGGCCGCCAGCAGAACCGTCGCCGTGACGGCGGCCGTCGCGACGACGAGCGCAAGCCCCGCGAAGAGCGTGGCGAACGCAACGAGCGCCGCCGCGAAGAACGTGCCGAGCGTCCGGCCCGCGAAGAGCGCCAGCCGCGTGAAGAACGCGCCGAACGCCAGCCCCGCGAGGAGCGTCAGCCGCGCGAAGAACGCGCCGAGCGCCAGCCCCGCGAGGAACGCCAGCCGCGTGAAGAGCGCGCCGAGCGTCAACCCCGCGAGGAGCGCCAGCCGCGCGAAGAGCGTGCCGAGCGTCAACCCCGCGAGGAGCGTCAGCCGCGCGAAGAGCGCGCCGAGCGTCAACCGCGCGAGGAACGCCAGCCGCGTGAAGAACGTGCCGAGCGCCAGCCCCGCGAGGAGCGTCAGCCGCGCGAAGAACGCGCCGAGCGCCAGCCGGGTGAAGAGCGTCAGCCCCGCGAGGAACGCCAGCCGCGCGAAGAGCGTGGTGAGCGTCGCGAACGTGGCGAACGCCAGCCCCGCGAGGAACGCCAGGCCCGCGAAGCCGCACTGGAAGCCGAAGAGCTGCCGAACAGCGAGGAGCTGCTGGAGCAGGACGACCAGGAAGGTGGCGATGACGAGCGTCCGCGCCGCCGTTCCCGTGGCCAGCGCCGCCGCAGCAACCGCCGCGAGCGTCAGCGCGAAGTCGGCGTGGACGGCCTGGAGGCCGGCGAGCAGCCGGAAGGCACCGAGTCGCCGTCCGCCCCGGCCCTGGTCGCAACCGGCGCCGCCGCGGTAGCCGTGGTCGCCGAGCAGGTCGTCGAGGCCGCCAGCGAGCAGGCCGTCGAGCCGGTCGCTGCCGTCGAGGCCAGCGCCGAGTCCGTGGTGGTCACCGAGACCCACGAGGAAAGCGCCGGCGAGCAGATCGTCGAGTTCAGCCTGCAGCCGAGCGAATCCGCCCCGGCCGCCGTCGAACCGGCCGAGCAGCCTGCCGCGGAAGCCGTGGTCGAGGCCGCTCCGGTCGTCGAAAGCGCCCCCGTCGAACCCCAAGTGGCCGAAGCCCCGGCCGCCCAGGCCGAGCCCGCTGTCGCCGCAGCGAGCCAGGACGACGCACAACTGGCAGCCAACGCCACCGGCCGCGCCCTGAACGACCCGCGCGAGCGCCGTCGCCTGCAGCGCGAAGCCGAGCGCCTGGCCCGTGAAGCCGCGGAAGCTGCCGCTGCCGCTCCGGCCGTCGTGGAAACCGCTGTCGTCGAACAGGCCGCCGAGGTGGAAGTCGTCGCCGAGGCGCCGGTCGCTGCTGCGGAAGAAAGCGTCGTGGAAGCAGCCCAGGAAGCCGTTGAGGCACCTGCTGCCGAAGCTGCCGAAGCTGCCGAAGCTGCCGAAGCTGCCGAAGCTGCCGAAGCTGCCGAAGGCGAGCAGGCCATCCAGGCCGTCGAGGAGCAAGTCGAAGCCGACAAGGCCGAGCAGCACCGCGAAGAAGTGGAAAAGCACCACGGCTGATCGCCCGCGTGCTGAAAAAAGGGGATGCCTAGGCATCCCCTTTTTTTATGATTCCAGGATTGCGTAGGACGGATAGAGCCTCCTACCGGGAAACGCCATGCCTCACGACACCTGTAGGAGCGGGCCCTGCCCGCGATTTCGCGCGCAGAGCGCGCTCCTGCAGGGGAATGGTGCGGTAGGGCGGCGTAGGAGCGGATCTCATCCGCGAATCGCGCCGGAACGTCCGGTGATCGCGGACAAGGTCCGCTCCTACACCCATACTGGTGGGCATGGCTCGCTCCTACGAAGAGCACCACGGACAAAAAAGGCGCTTGCCGGCAACGGCAAGCGCCTTTTTCCAACCCGCACACCTCAGTAGAGGTTGGGCTCCATCTCCAGTTCTACGCCGAAGCGCTGGCGGATGTCCTCGCGGATACGCTCGGCCAGCGCCTGGATCTGCGCCCCGCTGGCGCCGCCGTAGTTGACCAGCACCAGCGCCTGCTGGGCATGCACGCCGGCGGCGCCGTCGCGGAAGCCCTTCCAGCCGGCCTTGTCGATCAGCCAGCCGGCGGCCAGCTTGACCTGGCCATCGGCCTGGGGATAGGCCACCAGGTCCGGGAATTCGCCACGCAGGCGCTCGGCCAGCGCGGCGGAGACCAGGGGGTTCTTGAAGAAGCTGCCGGCATTGCCCAGCACCGCCGGGTCGGGCAACTTCTCGCGGCGGATGGCGCAGATCACCCGTGCCACGTCGGCCGGGCCGGGCGCGTCCATACCCTGCTCCGCCAGGCGCTGGCGCACCGGGCCGTAGTCCAGGTGCAGGCTGGCCTTGCGCGCGAGCCTCAGGCGCACGCGCAGGATCACCCAGCGCCCCGGCTCGCGCTTGAACAGGCTCTCGCGGTAGGCGAAGGCGCAATCGTCCAGGTGGAACTCGCGCAGGCCGCCGCTGTGGCGGTCCAGCGCCACCAGGCTGTCGAACACGTCCTTCAGCTCCACGCCGTAGGCGCCGATGTTCTGCATGGGCGCGGCGCCCACGGTGCCGGGGATCAGGCTGAGGTTCTCCAGGCCGGCGAAACCCTGCTCCAGGCTCCAGCGCACCAGATCGTCCCAGACCTCGCCGGCCTCGGCCTCGATGCGCACCCGGTCGCCGTCGTCCTCGAGGATGCGCACGCCGCGGCTGGCCATGCGCAGCACCAGGGCCTCGACATCGCGGGTCAGCAGCAGGTTGCTGCCGCCGCCGAGCACCAGCAGCGGCAGGTCGTGCTCCACCGCCAGGGCGAGGCCCTGCATCACTTCCTGGTCGTCGCGGGCCTCGGCGAACAGCCGCGCCCGCGCCTCGATGCCGAAGGTATTGAAGGCCTTCAGGGATACGTCTTTGTGCAGGACCAGGCTCACAGGCGCCCCTTCACTTCCAGCAGCAGGGCGTCGCAGGCCAGTTCGATCAGGTCCAGCACCTGTTCGAAACCGGCCTCGCCGCCGTAATAGGGATCGGGCACCTCGTCCAGCGCGCCGGCGTAGCGGCGCAGGAACAGGTCCAGTTCGGCGGGGCCGTTGCCCCGCAGGCGCTCGAGGTGGGCCAGGTTGCTCAGGTCCATGGCCAGGATCAGGTCGAAGTCGGTGAAATCACCGGCGCCGACCTGCCGCGCACGCAGTGCCGAGAGGTCGTAGCCACGGCGCATGGCGGCGACGCGGGTACGGGCGTCCGGCGCCTTGCCCACATGCCAGTCGCCAGTGCCGGCGGAGTCGACGGTCACCCGCGACTCCAGCCCGGCCTCGCGCAGCTTGTGGCGGAACACGCCCTCGGCGGTGGGCGAACGGCAGATATTGCCCAGGCAGACGAAGAGAACCCGCATCAGCCCCCCAGGATGCGCCTGACGCGCTCCAGGTCCTCGGCGGTGTCCACCCCGGCCTGCGGCGCCTCCAGGGCGTCGGCCACGTGGATGCGCACACCGTGCCAGAGCGCCCGCAGCTGCTCCAGGCACTCGCTGTCCTCCAGCCAGCACGGGCCCCAGGCGACGAAGTCGCGGAGGAAGCGCGCGCGGTAGGCGTAGATGCCGATGTGGCGGCGGAACGGAACTCCCGCCGGCAGGCTGTCCGGCGCCTTGGCGAAGGCATCGCGGGCCCAGGGCAGCGGCGCGCGGCTGAAGGTCAGGGCCAGGCCGTCCAGGTCGGTCACCACCTTCACCACGTTGGGGTTGAACAGCGCGGCCAGTTCGTGGATCGGCTCGGCCAGGGTGGCGATGCCGGCTTCCGGATGGGCCGCCAGGTTGGCCGCCACCTGGTCGATGATGGCCGGCGGGATCAGCGGCTCGTCGCCCTGCACGTTGACCACGATGGCGTCGTCGGCCAGGCCCAGGGCGTCGGCCACCTCGGCCAGGCGGTCGGTGCCGGAGTTGTGGTCGACGCGGGTCAGCAGCGCCTCGGCACCGAAGACGTTGGCCGCCTCGAGGATGCGCGCATCGTCGGTGGCGATCACCACGCGGTTGGCGCCGCTCTTGCGCGCCTGCTCCCAGACGTGCTGGACCATGGGCTTGCCGCAGATGTCCTGCAGCGGCTTGCCGGGCAGGCGCGTGGAGGCGAAACGGGCCGGGATGACGACGGTGAAGGCCTGGCTCATCTCAGTCACTTGTCCAGGCGTTCGTCGACGTTCAGGGTGCGGGCCTCGCCCTCGAGCATCACCGGGATGCCGTCGCGCACCGGGTAGGCCAGGCCGTCAGCCTTGCAGATCAGTTCGGACTTGTCGTCGGTGAGCTTCAGCGGCCCCTTGCACAGCGGGCAGGCGAGGATGTCGAGGAGTTTCGGGTCCATGGCGGAATCCTTGGAAAGCAAGGGGTGGCGGGGCCACCCGTCAGCGCGCGATCAGACGCTCGAGCCGGGCGTCGAACCAGGCGACGAAGGCCGGGGATGGCTGCGCGTCGACGGCGAGATACCACCAGTCGGCGGCGGCGAAGGCCCGGCATTTCACCGCGTCCTTCTCGGTCATCAGCAGCGGCAGCGGCGGGCTGAATTGCAGCTGCCCGGCGCTGTAGGCCGCGTGGTCCGGGAAGGCGTGCGGAACAGGCCGCCAGTGTAGCGCCTCGAGCGTCGCGAAGAAACGCCGGGGGTTGCCGATGCCGGCCAGGGCGTGGACCTGCTGGCCCGGCGGGAAGTGCGTCAGGTCGACGCGCTCGCCGCTGCGCAGGTTGACCAGAGCGCTCGGCCGCAGGACGAAGGAAAAGGCGCCGGCCGGCTCGCTGCTGGCGCCGTTGTAGAGCACCGCGTCCACCGAGTCCAGGCGCTCGGCCGGCTCGCGCAGGGGGCCGGCCGGCAGGCAGCGGCGGTTGCCCAGGCCGCGGGCGGCGTCGATCAGCACCAGCTCCAGGTCGCGGGCCAGGCGGTAGTGCTGCAGGCCGTCGTCGCAGAGGATCAGGTCCACCGGTTCCTCGGCCAGCAGCGCGCGCACCGCGGCCGGGCGGTCCGGGTCGATGACCAGGGGCACGCCGCTGCGCTGGACGATCATCAGTGGCTCGTCGCCAGCCTGCTCGGCGCTCTGTTCGGCGCGCACCCGCCAGGGCAGGCTCGGCGGCTTGGCGCCATAGCCGCGGCTGACCACGCCGACCGCAAGGCCGCGGGCGCGGCAGCGCTCGATCAGCCAGAGGATCATCGGCGTCTTGCCGGTGCCGCCGACGGTGATGTTGCCGACCACGATGACCGGCACCGGGGCGCGGTAGGCCTGGCGGCGGCCTTCCAGGTAGTCGGCGCGCTTGCGCAGGGCGATGCGCCGGTACAGCGCCTCCAGCGGGCGCAGCAGGCCGAGGGCCGGGTGGCCCTGGTACCAGGCCTGCAGCAGGCGCTCGGAAAACGCCATCAGGGCTTGGCCGCCGGCTGCGCCTCGACGGTGGTGATGCGCAGGTGGCTGAAGCCGAGCTTGCCGGCGGCGTCCATGGCGGTGACCACCGACTGGTGGGTGGCCTTGCCGTCGGCGGTGATCACCACCGGCAGGCTGCTGTCGCCGGCGGATTCCTTCTGCATCGCCGCCATCAGGGTGGCGATGTCGCCGTTGACCAGGTTCTGGCCGTTCAGCGCGTAGTGGCCGGCGGCGTCGATGTCCAGTTCCAGCGGCTTGATGTCGGTGGCTTCCGGCGGGGTGCCGCTGACCGCCTCGGGCAGCTCGACCTTCAGCTGCGTCGGCCGGCTGAAGGTGGTGGTGACCACGAAGAACAGCAGCAGGACGAAGATCACGTCGATCAGCGACGCCAGGTTGATGAACACGTCATCGCGGGCGGCGCTGCCGGTTCTGCGGCGGAATTTCACGCTTTGCCATCCTCGGAGAGGTCGACCTCGCGGTCGCCCTGGACCATTTCCACCAGCTTGATCGCTTCCTGCTCCATGGCCACCACCAGTTCATCGACGCGGCGCAGCAGGTAGCGATGGAAGAACACGGCCGGGATGGCCACGATCAGGCCGGAAGCGGTGGTCACCAGGGCCTTGGAGATGCCGCCGGCGAGCTGCGGGGCATTGGCCATGCCGTCGCCCATGAAGGCGCTGAAGATCTGGATCATGCCGAACACGGTGCCCAGCAGGCCGAGCAGCGGGGCCATGGCGGCGATGGTGCCGAGGGCGTTGAGGTAGCGCTCCATCTCGTGGATCACCCGGCCGGCGGCTTCCTCGATGCATTCCTTCATGATCTCGCGGCCATGCTTGGAGTTGACCAGGCCGGCGGCGAGCACCTCACCCAGCGGGGAAGACGCCTTGAGTTCCTTGAGCGCCTGGCTGTTCAGCTTCTTGTCCTTGATCTGCTTCCACACCTGGCCCAGCAACTGCGGCGGGGCGATGCGGCTGCGGCGCAGGGTCCAGAGTCGTTCGGCGACGATGGCGGTGGCGGCGATGGAGCTCAGAATGATCGGCAGCATCATCCAGCCGCCGGCTTTGACCAGTTCCCACACAGTGGCGAATCCCCTGAAAAAAAGTGGCGACACTCTAGCACAGGGCCCCTGCCCCGCCGACCGTCGCCGTTCTCATTTTTCCCTCCAGAATCCGGCGTTTTCGCGCGCGCCCCGCACCTCTCCATGCTGGCCCAGGAGCAGGCGCAGGGCGCCCGCGACAGCCACATCGTGAACCCTGACACTCCGTTCGGCGAAGCGCTGCAGCACCTCCTCGGACGGATGGCCATGGGCGTTGTGGCGGGAGCGGGAAACCAGCGCGGCGCGGGGCGCCAGTTGCCTCACGAAGGCCGCCGAGGAAGCGCTGCGGCTGCCGTGGTGGCCGGCCAGCAGCCAGTCGGCCCGGGCCCCGGGATGGCTGGCCAGCCAGGCCGCCTCGCCGGCGGCCGGCAGGTCGCCGGTGAGCAGCAGGCTTTCACCCCGCGCCTCGATGTACAGCACGCAGGAGCGGCCGTTGCTGTCGGCAGCCTGGTCCCAGTACCAGGTCGAGAAACGCACGCCGTCCAGCCACCAGGTTTCGGTGCGGCAGGGTTCGGCGGCCAGGGGCGCAGGCAGGCGCCGCGGCTCGCCGCTTATCAGCCGCGCCGCCGGCAAGGCTGCCAGCACGGCGCGGGCGCCGCCGGCGTGGTCGTTGTCGGCGTGGCTGAGCAACAGCACGTCCAGGCGCCGGACACCCAGGCCGCGCAGGGTCGGCAGCACCGCCACCTCGCCGAGGTCGAACTCGCCCCGGCGCGGCCCGGCGTCGTACAGCCAGGCATGGTTGCGGGTGCGGACCAGCACCGAGAGCCCCTGCCCCACGTCGAGTACGCGCACCTCGGCGTAGCCGTGGGCCGGCGCGCTGGAGTGCGGCCAGAACATCGGCAGCAGCAGCGCCAGGCCCAGCGGCCGCAGCGGCAGCCCGGCCGGCGCCAGGCACAACAGCGTCCCGGCCAGGGCCAGCAGGATGCTCCAGGCCGGCGGCGCCATGGGATGCCAGGCCGGGGAGTACCACGACAGGCGCGCGAGCACGCCGAGCAGGCCGTCGAGCACGGCGCCAGCCAGCCACAGCAGCCCCTCTCCGGCCACCGGCAGCCACAGCAGCAGGCTGCCGGCCAGCGCCAGCGGCACCACCAGCAGCTCGATGCAGGGCACCGCCAGCAGGTTCGCCAAGGCGCCGGACGGGCTCAGCGGCAGGCCCAGGGCCAGCAGCAGCGGGGCCAGCCCCAGGGCCATGAGCCCTTGCGCACGCCCCCAGGCCAGCCACATCGGCCAACGCCCCAGGCGCCCGGCGAAGCCGTAGACGAGCAGCGCCACCGCTGCGAAGGACAGCCAGAAGCCGGGGCTCAGGCTGACCAGCGGATCGACCAGCAGGACCACCACCAGGGCGCCGAGCAACGGCCACCAGACGCCCTGGCGGCGGAACCGCAGGCGCCACAGCAGCACCATGCTGAGCATCAGGCAGGCCCGCAGCGCCGGCACCTCCAGCCCGGCGACCCAGCCATAGCCCCAGGCGCCGGCGACCGCGGCGGCACAGGCGCAGGGCAGCCAGGGCAGGCGCGCCGGCCAGGCCCCCAGGCGCGCCAGGCCGGCCACCAGGGCATAGAGCAGGCCGCCCAGCAGGGAGATGTGCGAGCCGGAGATCACCATCAGGTGCAGGGTGCCGGTGTCCTGCAGCATGTCCCAGTCCGCCCGGCCCAGGCCGCTGCCATCGCCCAGGACCAGGGCCACCAGGTAGGCGTTGCGCCCCCGGGCGTCCACGGCCAGCAGCCGTTCCTTCCAGGCCTCGCGCCAGGCCATGGGGCCCGCGGCCCCGGCAAGGCGCTGGCCATCCTTGACGCTGCCGGTGGCGCCTATGCCGTCGGCCGCCAGCCAGGCCTCGTAGTCGAAGCCGAAGTCATTGGCCAGGCCGTGGGGGCGGCGCAGGGTCACGGCCAGGCGCCAGCGCTCCCCCGCGCGCAACTGCGGGCCGCCGTACCAGGACAGGCGCAGGCGCTGGGGCAAGGCCAGGCGGGCCTGGACGTCCTCCAGCTCGAAGCGGACGATGCCCTCCGCGGCAGCCGGCAGGCCGGTGACCTGCCCTTCCAGCCACAGCGTCCGCCCATCCAGCTCAGGAGCCAGGCGCCCTTCCCAGGCGTGGTGGGCGTACAGGCAGGCCCAGGCGAAGCCGAGCAGGAAGAGCGCCACCGCGAGGTGGCGCCGATACAGGCACAGCAGCGCCATTCCGACCAACGGCAGCAAGGCCGCCAGGGGCGGCAACTGGGGCAGGAAACGTAGCAGCAACAGGCCGCAGGCCAGCGCCATCATCCCTGTACGCACGGGTTGCCTCCCTGGCAGCGGGTCCGGTGCACCACGGCCGGTTACACATGGACATAGTTGATGAACGGAAGCCGTCATCCAGCTAGGCATAATGGCCGGTGTTCGTCTGCCAGAGATTTCCCCATGCCGCGCCGACTTTTCCAGCGCTACATGCCGGACCCCGAGCTGATCAGGAACCACAAGTCCCTGCGCTGCTTCGGGCCCCTGTTGCACTCGCCCAACCTCTGGCACCTGAATCGAAGGTCGGTATCCCGCGCCATGGGCATGGGCCTGTTCGCCGCCTTCGTGCCCATTCCGCTGCAGATGCTGCTGGCCGCCACCCTGGCGGTCTGGGTGCGCGCCAACCTGCCGATCTCGGTGGGCCTGGTCTGGCTGACCAACCCCATCACCATGCCGCCGGTGTTCTACTGCACCTACAAGATGGGCGCCTGGGTCATGGGCGTGCCGGCCCGCACCCTGCCGGAGAACCTCACCTGGGAATGGATCAGCGGCGAACTGTCGCTGCTCTGGCAGCCCTTCCTGCTGGGTTCGATCATCTGCGGCCTGCTAGTGGGCCTGCTCGGCTACCTGGCCACCCAGGCCTACTGGCGCTGGTGGATCGGCCGCAGCTGGCGGCGGCGCCAGGCATTGCGCAACCTGCAGCGGGGGTTGTGAGCCCCTTGCAGGAGCGGACCTTGTCCGCGATAGCCGGAGGTATCGGCGCGATTCGCGGATGAGATCCGCTCCTACGCCGCCCCGCCCACGCCATCCCCCTGTAGGAGCGCGCCCTGCGCGCGAATCGCGGGCAGGGCCCGCTCCTACACCCCACCATGCGGCATGGGGCGCCTGTAGGAGCGGACCTTGTCCGCGATAGCCGGAGGTATCGGCGCGGTTCGCGGATGAGAGCCGCTCCTACGCCGCCCCGTCCACGCCATCCCCCTGTAGGAGCGCGCCCTGCGCGCGAATCGCGGGCAGGGCCCGCTCCTACACCCCACCATGCGGCATGGGGCGCCTGTAGGAGCGGACCTTGTCCGCGATAGCCGGAGGTATCGGCGCGGTTCGCGGATGAGAGCCGCTCCTACGCCGCCCCGTCCACGCCATTCCCATGTAGGAGCGCGCCCTGCGCGCGATTCGCGGGCAGGGCCCGCTCCTACAGTCTGCCGGGAGGTACGGCATTTCCCTGTAGGAGCAACTTTGTCCGCGATAGGCCGAGCCCGGGTACGGATCGAGATAGGCTCGCTGCGAAACCCACCCCATCACGAAGAAGCCGCCCCAAGGGCGGCTTCTTTCATTCGTAGCGCAGCGCTTCGGCCGGCTGGGTCTTGGCGGCACGCCAGGCCGGGTATAGCGTGGCGAGGAAGCTCATCAGCAGGGCCGCGCAGCACACCAGCAGCACGTCCGTCACCTGCACGTCGGAGGGCAGGTAGTTGATGAAGTAGACGTCGGAGCTGAACACGTGGGTGCCCAGGGCCTTCTCCATCGCCGAGACGATGGTGGTGACGTTGAACGCCGCCAGCACGCCCAGGGTACCGCCGACCAGGGTGCCGATCACCCCGATCACCGTGCCCTGGACCATGAAGACGGTCATGATCTGCCCCGGCGTCGCGCCCAGGGTGCGGAGGATGGCGATGTCGGTGCGCTTGTCGGCCACCACCATGATCAGCGTGGCGATGATGTTGAAGGCCGCCACCGCCACGATCAGCAGCAGCAGCAGGCCGATCATGGTCTTCTCCATCTTCATGGCGCCGAACAGGCTGCCCTGGGTGTGCGTCCAGTCCACCGAACGGATGCCCTGGCCCAGCTCCGCGGCGATGCCCTGCCCCACTTCCGGCGCCTGGAACAGGTCCTTCAGGGCGATGCGCACGCTCTGCACCTGCCCCGGCTCCCAGCGCAGCAGGTGCGCGGCGTCGTCGACGTGGACCAGCGCCAGGGTACCGTCCAGCTCGGCGCCGACCTTGAACACCCCGGCCACGTTCAGCCGCTGCATGCGCGGCGTCACGCCGCCGGCCGCGGAGGTGGACTCGGGGACGATCAGCAGCAGGCTGTCGCCGACGTTGACGCGGAAGCGCCGCGCGGTGATCTCGCCGATCACCACCCCGGACTCGCCGGACTTCAGCGCGGCCAGGCTGCCCTGGACCATGTGCGAGCCGATGATCGAGACCTTCGGTTCCAGGGCCGGGTCGATGCCATCCACCTCGATCGGCTGCATCATGCCCTTGAACGAGAGCATGCCGTCCAGCTCGGTGTAGGGCACCGCGCCGACCACCTCGCGGTGCTTCGAGGCCGCGGCGGCCACCGCCTGCCAGTCGGCCAGCGGCTTGCCGTCGGCGTTCTGCAGCACGGCATGGGGCACCATGCCGAGGATGCGCGAGCGCATCTCCTTCTGGAACCCGTTCATCACCGAGAGCACCACGATCATCGCCAGCACCCCGAGGGTCAGGCCGATCATCGAGGTCAGGGAGATGAAGGAGATGTAGTGGTTGCGCTTCTTGGCCCGGGTGTAGCGGGTGCCGACGAAGATCGATAGGGGTCTGAACATGGCGTCTGCGGCTCGATCAGGCAGCGATCAGGCGGCCGTCCTCCAGGCGCAGCACGCGGTCCATCTGCTGCGCCAGGTGCGGGTCGTGGGTCACCACCAGGAAGGCCGTCTGCAGCGACTGCGACAGTTCGAGCATCAGCTCCTGGATGGAATGCGCGGTGTGCTGGTCGAGGTTGCCGGTGGGCTCGTCGAGCAGCACCAGCTGCGGGCGGTTGACCAGGGCGCGGGCGATGGCCACACGCTGGCGCTCGCCGCCGGACAGCTCCGAGGGCTTGTGCTGCAGGCGCGGCTTCAGGCCCACCCGCTCCAGCAGCGCGCTGGCGCGCTCGCGGGCCTCGGGGATCGGCGTGCGGCCGATCAGCAGCGGCATGCAGACGTTCTCCAGGGCGGTGAACTCCGGCAGCAGGTGGTGGAACTGGTAGACGAAGCCCAGCGCGCGGTTGCGCAGCAGGCCGCGCTGCTTCTCGTTGAGCGCCGACAGCTCCTCGCCGGCCAGCCAGACGCTGCCGCTGCTGGGGATGTCGAGGCCGCCGAGCATGTTCAGCAGGGTGCTCTTGCCGGAGCCGGAGCTGCCGACGATGGCCACGCGCTCGCCGGGGAACAGCTCCAGCTGCACGTCGACCAGCACCTCGACCGACTGCGGGCCCTCCTCGTAGCTCTTGCGCAGGTTGCGGCAGCTCAGGACGGTCTTGTCACTCATAACGCAGGGCCTCCGCGGGCTGGGTGCGGGCGGCACGCCAGGCCGGATACAGGGTGGCGAAGAAACTCAGGATCAGCGCGGCGGCGCACACCAGGATCACGTCCTCGCGCATCAGTTGCGAGGGCAGGTAATCGATGAAGTAGACGTCCGAGCTGAGGAACTTGTGGCCGATCAGCCTTTCCAGCAGGGCGATGGCGTCGCTCACCCTGAGCGCCGCGAGCACGCCGAGCAGGCCGCCGATGAAGGTGCCGATCACGCCGATCACGCTGCCCTGGACCATGAAGATGGCCATGATCTGCCCCGGCGTGGCGCCCAGGGTGCGGAGGATGGCGATGTCCGACTTCTTGTCGGTGACCACCATGACCAGGGTGGAGATGATGTTGAAGGCGGCCACCGCGACTATCAGCAGCAGCAGCAGGCCGATCATGGATTTCTCCATCTGGATGGCCTGGTAGAGGTTGCCGTGGGTGCGCGTCCAGTCGCGGGCGTAGAAGTCGTTGCCCTTGAGGTCATGGGCGATTTCCCAGGCGGTGCGCGGCGCCTGGAACAGGTCGTCGAGCTTCAGGCGCAGGCCCTGCACCTCGCCGTCCTTGTAGCGCTGCATGCGCGCGGCGTCCTCGACGTGGGCCATGGCCACGTAGCCGTCCAGCTCGCCGGCGCCGACGTGGAAGATGCCGGCCACGGTGAAGCGCTTCATGCGCGGGAAGATGCCGGCGGGGGTCACCGAGACCTCGGGGGCGACGAAGGTGACCTTGTCGCCGACCTTCACCCCCAGGTTGGCCGCGGCCTTGTCGCCGATGATGATGCCGAACTCGCCGGGCCTGAGGCTGGCCAGGCTGCCCTGCTTGAAGAAGTCGCCGATGATCGAGACCTTGCCTTCCTCGGCCGGGTCCACGGCGTTGATCAGCACCTTCTGCACCACGCCGTTGTTGCTCAGCAGGCCCTGCATCTGGATGAAGGGCGCCACTTCCAGCACGTTGCGGTGCTGCGCCTTGATCTGCCCGGCCAGGCCGCGCCAGTCGTCGATCGGCTGGTAGGCCTCGACGGTGGCGTGGGGCACCATGCCCAGCACCCGGGTGCGCATCTCGTGGTCGAAGCCGTTCATCACCGAGAGCACCACGATCATCACCATGACGCCGAGGGCCAGGCCGATCATGGAGGTCAGGGAGATGAAGGAAACGAAGTGGCTGCGGCGCTTGGCGCGGGTATAGCGCGTCCCGATATAGACGGAAAGAGGTCTGAACATGTGGGGCCGTTGTCAGGGGATTGGGGCGTCGGTCCGGCCGGCATCCGCTGCCGCGGAGGGATTGCGGAGGCCATTGTGGCGAGCTGCGGCGGGCGGCTTTACACTCAGACCATTACTGCCGCCGTGGGTTCGCCATGTCCACTCCAGACGCGGATGACCGCCGCGAATACTACCGTATCGAGGACCGCCTCGCACTGGAATTTCGCCCGATTCCGGAGGACGCGGAGCAGGCGGCGCAAGCGTTGCAGGATGATTCGCCGCTGTTCAACCTGCTCGGCGACCTGCACCTGCTGGAGGTGGAGGCGCAGCACCTGCTGCGGCAGATCGCCGAGCGCGACCGCCCCCTGGCCAGCTACCTGAAGCTGCTCGACAAGCGCCTGGACCTGGTCGCCGGCGCCCTCGCCCGCGGGCTGCTGGAGCAGGTCGGCCCGGCGCAGCCGGTGGTCCTTTCCGAGGGCGGCATCGCCTTCCTCGCCCCCGAGCCCCTGCTCGCCGGCCAGCTGCTGGCACTGAAGCTGGTGCTGCTGCCCCAGGCCCTGGGCCTGAGCCTGCGCGCGCGGGTCACCCACTGCGAGTCGCGCGGGCTGGGCGAGTACGAGATCGGCACGCTGTTCGAGAACCTCGAGGAGCCGCAGCGCCAGCTGCTGGCCCGGCACATCCTGCAGAAACAGGCGGCCGAACGGCGCCAGGCGAAGGACCGCGACGACTCATGAAGGCACGCCACATCCCCCTGCTGCTGTGCCTGGGCATGGCCCTGCCGGCCGCGGCCGACACCCTGGAAATCCCCATCGGCGCCCAGGGCGACGCCCGTATCGCCCTGCCCGCCCGCGGAGAGAGCCGGCGCGCCGTGCTGGAGCGCTTCGGCCTGCCCGACGAGGAGCACCCCGCCGTGGGCAGCCCGCCGATCACCCGCTGGGACTACCGCGAATTCAGTGTCTATTTCGAATACGATCACGTGGTCGACGCGGTTCGCGCGCATCGTCCGCAGAACCCGATCCTTCCCTCTCCCAAGGAGCCCCAGTGACTCTCATCTATGGCCATCGCGGCGCCAAAGGCGAAGCGCCGGAAAACACCCTGACCAGCTTCCAGCGCTGCCTGGAGCATGGCGTGACGCGTTGCGAGCTGGACCTGCACCTGTCCCGCGACGGCGAGCTGATGGTGATCCACGACCCCACCCTCAAGCGCACCACCGGGCGCCGCGGCAAGGTGTCCGAGCAACTGGCCGAGGACCTGGTCACCTACGACGCGCGCCAGGGCGGGCCGGGCTGGGTGCGCCCCTGCCCCATCCCGCGGCTGGCCGAGCTGTTCGAGCGCTGCGAGTTCGAGCACTGGCAGCTGGAGGTCAAGAGCGCCTCGCGCGAGCGCGCGGCGCGCACCGTGCAGGCCATCCACCAGTTGGTGGGGCGCTTCGGCCTGCGCGAGCGCATCACCGTGACCTCCAGCTCGCGCACCGTGCTGCGCGCGCTGCAGCAGTTGACGCCGGACCTGGCGCGCGGGCTGGTGGCCGAATACGCCTGGCTCGACCCGCTGAAGGTGGCGGCGAACTATGGTTGCGAGCTGCTGGCGCTGAACTGGACGCTGTGCACCCCCGAGCGGCTGCTCAAGGCGCAGAAGCAGGGGCTGCACGTGTCGGTGTGGACGGTCAACGAACCGGCGCTGATGCGCCGGCTCGCCGACTTCGGCGTGGACAGCCTGATTACAGACTTTCCCGGTTTGGCCACTGCCACGCTCGGGAATCGCTGAGCGGGTCGCCCCCGGCCGGCTCAGGCCGCCGGTCGGGGTATTTCAGAAAAGCCGGTTGAGGCCGTCGAACGCCGCTACGCGGTAGGCTTCGGCCATGGTCGGGTAGTTGAAGGTGGTGTTGACGAAGTACTTCAGGGTGTTCAGCTCGCCCGGCTGGTTCATGATCGCCTGGCCGATGTGAACGATCTCCGAGGCCTGGTCGCCGAAGCAATGCACGCCGAGGATCTCCAGTGTCTCGCGGTGGAACAGGATCTTCAGCATGCCCACCGGCTCGTTGGAGATCTGCGCGCGGGCCATGCCCTTGAAGAATGCCTTGCCCACTTCGTAGGGAATCTTCGCCGCGGTCAGCTCGTGCTCGTTCTTGCCGATGGAGCTGATCTCCGGGATGGTGTAGATACCGGTGGGCACGTCGTTGACGAAGCGCCAGCTGTCCTGCTCGACGATGTTGCCGGCGGCCGAGCGGCCCTGGTCGTAGGCGGCGCTGGCCAGGCTCGGCCAGCCGATCACGTCGCCCGCGGCGTAGATGTTCGACACCGAGGTGCGGTAGTTCTCGTCCACCTCGATCTGGCCGCGGCTGTTGACCTTGATGCCGATGTTCTCCAGGCCCAGGCGGTCGGTGTTGCCGGTACGGCCGTTGCACCACAGCAGGGCGTCGGCCTTGATCTTCTTGCCCGACTTCAGGTGCAGGATCACGCCGTTGTCCAGGCCCTCGACGCGCTCGTACTCCTCGTTGTGGCGCACCAGCACGTTGTTGTTGCGCAGGTGGTAGCTCAGGGCGTCGGAGATTTCGTCGTCGAGGAAGCTCAGCAACTGGTCGCGGGTGTCGATCAGGTCGACCAGCACGCCCAGGCCGCTGAAGATCGAGGCGTATTCGCAGCCGATCACCCCGGCTCCGTAGATGATCAGCCGGCGCGGGGTGTGGCTCAGCGAGAGGATGGTGTCGCTGTCGTAGACCCGCGGGTGGTTGAAGTTGATGTCCGCCGGGCGGTACGGGCGCGAGCCGGTGGCGATGACGAACTGGTCGGCGACCAGGCGCTCCACCGCGCCGCTGGGGGTCACCACCTCGACGGTGCGCTCGTCGACGAAGCTGGCGGTGCCGTTGAACATGTCGATGCGGTTGCGCGCGTAGTAGCCGGTGCGCGAGGCCACCTGCTTGTTGATCACCTTTTCGGCGCTCTTGAGCACGTCGGGGAAGGAGAACCAGCGCGGCTCGCCGATCTGGCGGAACATCGGGTTGGTGTTGAACTCGATGATCTGCTTCACCGAGTGACGCAGCGCCTTGGACGGGATGGTGCCCAGGTGCGTGCAGTTGCCGCCGACCACGCGACGGCTGTCCACCACCGCCAGCTTGCGCCCGTACTTGGAGGCGTTCATCGCCGCCCCCTCGCCCGCCGGGCCCGTGCCGAGAATCACCACGTCGTAGTTGTAGACAGCCATGCGTACTCCTTCAGAACAGGCCGGGGCGCCCCTGCGGCGCGTCCGGCGAAGTCCCGGCGCGCTCGCCGGGGACGATCGATCGTTGCTGGCAGCTTAGCCTCGCCGCAAAGCGCTGCACATTAGCGCTTGGTCGGTCGGTAGGCGAGTTTTGCCATCACTACATTTCCTGCGGCCTTCACCGCCACACCGGCTCCGGGAAGAGTTCGGCGAAGCGCGTGCTGGCACGCGTGGCGAAACCCTGCCCCTGGTGCACGACGAACCAGGCGGCCAGCCCGTGCTGCTCGGCGTAGCGGTAGCCCTCGTCCGGGCCCAGCACCATCAGCAGCGTCGACAGGCCGTCGGCGTGCAGCGTGGAGCGGTCGACCACGGTCACCGCCGCCAGTGTGTGCCGCACCGGCGTGCCGGTGCGCGCATCGAAGGTGTGCGAGTAACGCTGCCCACCTTCCTCGAAATAGTTGCGGTAGTCGCCCGAGGTCGAGACCCCGTAGCCGTCCACCGCCAGCGAGCGCGCCACGGTGCGCTCGCGTTCGCCGCTGGGCACCTCCAGCGCCACCCGCCAGGGCGAGCCGTCGGGCTTGTGGCCCATGGCCTTGAGCTCGCCGGTGATCTCCACCAGGTAGTCCTTCACGCCCAGCTCGGCCAGGCGCTGGCCGACGCGGTCCACCGCGTAGCCGGCGACGATGCTGTCGAAATCCAGCTGCGCCGCCACGTCCTTGCACACCAGGCTGCCGTCCACCCGCACGTGGCGGTAGCCGACGCGCGCCCGCTCACGCTCCAGCGCCGCGGCCGCCGGCACCTGCTCGCCGCGGGACTGCGGGCCGAAGCCCCAGAGGTTCATCAGCGGCTCGACGGTGAGGTCGAAGGCGCCGGTGCTGGTCTCGGACAGCTCGTTGCCGTAGCGCAGCAGCTCCACCAGCTCGGTCGGCATGGCCTGGCAGGCGCCGGCCGGCAAGGCATTGAAGCGGGAGACCTCGGAGTCGTCGCGGTAGGTGGAGAACTGCCGGTCGAGTTCGCCGAGAATGCCCTCGACCTCCGCCTGCAGGCGCTGCGGCGCGGGGCTCTGCGCCGTGGGCAGGTACTGCACGGAATAGCTGCTGCCCATGGTCGGGCCGCCGAAGCGCTCGACGCGCTCGCCGCAACCGGCCAACGCCAATAGCCCCAAGCACAACCAGATGCCACGCAACACGCCACCTCCATTCCCCTGCCCCGGCACGGGCGGCGCACATTCTACCGGAAACGGCAGGCGTTACTGTTGCCCAGGCGGTAAAGGTTCGTTGTCCGAACCGCCATCCCCCAGCGGCGCGCCGCCGCCCAGGGCCTTGTACAGCGCCACCAGGTCCAGGCGCAGCTGGCCGTCGCTGTCGACCAGGTCGCGGCGCGCCTGCAGGTAGTTGCGCTGGGCGTCCAGTTCCACCAGGAAGTCGGTGAGGCCGCCGGCATAGCGCGCCCTGGCCATGTCGTAGGCCTGCCCGGCGCTGCCCAGCCGCGCCTGCAGCTGGGCGTTGCGCCGGCGCTCGGCGCCGTAGCCGCTCAAGGCGTCGTCCACTTCCTGCCAGGCCTTGAGCACGGTCTGCTGGTAGTTCACCGCCGCTTCCTGCTGCTCCAGCTTGCGCAGGGTCACCTGGGAGCGGCGCCGGCCGTTGTCGAAGATCGGCACGCTCAGGCTCGGCCCCACCGCCCACTGGCGGCTGCCCCAGTCGGAGACGTCGCCGCTTTCGAAGGAGGAATAGCCGAAGCTGGCGCCCAGGCGGATGCTCGGGTACAGCTCGGCCACCGCCACCCCGATGTTGGCCGTGGCCGCGTGCAGCTGGGCCTCGGCGGCGCGGATGTCCGGGCGCCGGCGCGCCACTTCCGAGGGCAGGCCGGGGCTGAGGTCGGGCAGGGCCGCGGGCCGCGCCGGCGGCGCCTTCAGCTGGGCCTGCAGCTCGCCCGGCTGCGCGCCGACCAGCACGCCGAGCTGGTTGATCGCCTGGCCCTCCGCCGCCTGCAGTTGCGGCAGGCGCGAACGCAGTTCTTCCAGTTGGCTGCGCTGGCGCACCAGGTCGAAGTCGTCCACCAGGCCGCCGTCGGCGCGGGCCTGCACCAGCGCCAGGGACTCCTCGGTGGCGCGCAGGTCCTCCTGGGTCACGGCGATCTGCTGCTGCACCCGGCGCAGCTCGAAGTAGCCGCGCGCCACTTCGCTGGCGACCACCAGGCGCGCCTGCTCCAGCAGTGCGCGCTGCTGCTCGACGCGGGCGTCGGCGGCCTCGATGGAGCGGCGCACGCGGCCCCAGAAGTCGATTTCCCAGGAGGCGTCGAAGCCGGCTTCGTAGAGGGTGAAGGGCTCGGCCAGGGTCTTCACCAGCTCGTCGCTGTTGCCCGGCGCCAGGCTGGAGATCATCCGTGCGCTGGCGCCGCGCTCGCTCTGGCGCTGGCGCTGCACGTCGGCGTTGCCGTCGACGTTCACCCCGCGCTGGGCAGCGACCATCTGCCGCTGCATGCGCGCCTGGGCGAAGCGCAGCGCGGCGCTGCGCAGGTCCGGGCTGGCCGCGGTGGCGCGGCGTTGCAGGTAGTCCAGCGCCGGGTCGGCGAACTGCGTCCACCACTGCGCCAGGATGGCCTGGCCACCCTGCCCCGCGGGCAGCAGCGCGGCCTCGCCGGCATGGGCGGCGCGCCAGTCGGCCGGGGCCTTCGGCTGCGGCGCCTGGTAGTCCGGCCCCACCGCGCAGGCGCCCAGCGCCAGCAGCAGCGGCAAGAGGAGGTAGGGAACGGGCGACGACGGCATGGCGGCCTCCGGTCAGGCGAGTCGATGGCGGAACAGCCAGGCGGACAGCGGCAGGGTCACGCTCGCCACCGCCAGCATCGGCAACAGGTCATGGGCCACTGCGAACAGGCTGGCGCCTTCCAGGTAGATGCGCTGGATCAGGTCGATGGCGAAGCGCAGCGGGTTGATGTACGTGGCCATCTGCAGCGCCTCGGGCATGTTGCGCACCGGCGTGGCCAGGCCCGAGAGCAGCATGATCGGCATGATCAGCACGAAGGTGTAGAGCATCGCCTGCTGCATGTTCAGCGACACCGCCGAGATCGACAGGCCCAGGCCGACGCAGGAGACCATGAACACCAGCAGCCCGCCGTAGAAGTCCAGCAGCGAGCCGGCCATGGGGATGCGGAACCAGTACAGCGCCATCAGCAGCACCAGCGACGCCTGCACCAGGCCGATGAGGATCGGCGGCAGGGCCTTGCCGAGCATGATCTCCAGGGGCGAATAGGGCGTGACCAGCAACTGGTCGAAGGTGCCCTGCTCACGCTCGCGGGCCACCGAGAGCGCGCTGAGCATCAGCGTCTGCAGCATGCTCAGCGAGGCGATCAGCGCCGGGATCAGCGGCCAGCGCGTCTCCAGGTTGGGGTTGTACCAGGCGCGGGTGACCACGCTGACCGGCGCCTGGGCCAGGCCGCGCTCGCGGTTGAAGTCGTTGACCACGCTGGCCAGCCCGGCCGCCGCGGCGCCGGCGGTGGTGGAGTTGCGCCCGTCGAGGATCACCTGCAGCGGCGCCGGTTCGCCGCGGGTCAGGCGCGTCTCGAAGTCGGCGGGGACCTGGATCACCAGCAGGGCCTTCTCGGCGTCGATCACGCTGGCGATGTCGCGCGGCGCGCGCAGGGTCGCCACGCGGTGGAAGATGCCGCTGCCGTCCAGGCGGTTGGCCAGGCGCTGGGACGACTCGCTGTGGCTCTGGTCCAGCAGCGCGTAGGGCGCGTCGTTGAGGTCGAAGGTCACCGCGTAGCCGAACAGCAGGCTCTGCATCAGCACCGGCGCCAGCAGCACGATGCGGTTGGCCGGGTCCTTGAGGATCACCAGCAGTTCCTTGCGCCAGAGGTTGGCCAGGCGGCGCAGCAGTTCGACGAAGGCGCCCATCTCAGTCCAGCCTCTTGCGCGTGGCCAGCCGCGCCAGGCCCAGCAGGACCACGGCGTAGCCGGCGAGGATCAGGCAGTTGCGCAGGATCAGCGGCCAGAAGTCGCCGGCCAGGAACAGCGACTTCACCAGTTCCATGAAGTAGGTGGCCGGCAGCAGGTTGCCGATCACCCGCACGGCGGTGGGCACGTTGCGCAGGTCGAAGATGAAGCCCGAGAGCATCATCGCCGGGAGGAAGCTGGCGAGCAGGGAAATCTGGCTGGCGAGGAACTGGTTCTTGGTCACCGCCGAGATCAGCAGGCCGATGCCCAGGGCGACGAACAGGTAGAGCATGGAGCTGACCAGCAGCGCCAGCAGCGAGCCGTACATGGGCACGTGGAACAGGAAGCGCGCCGCCAGCAGGCACAGCGCCAGGCCCAGCAGGCCGACCAGGAAGCAGGGGATGATCTTCGCCAGGAGGATCTCCACCGAGCGCACCGGGGTGACGAACAGCGCCTCCAGGGTGCCGCGCTCCCACTCGCGGGCCATCACCAGGGCGGTGAGGAAAGCGCCCACCAGCGTCATGATCAGCACGATCAGCCCCGGCACCAGGTACCAGGTGCTGGTGTTGGCGGCGTTGAACCACATGCGCTGCTCGATGCGCACGCCGCCGGCCTGCAGCCCGGCGTTGCGCGCCGCCTGCTTCTCGCCCCACAGCGCCAGGGCCTGGTTCAGGTAGTTGCTCACCCCCGAGGCGCGGGTGGCGTCGGAGCCCTGCACCAGCACCAGCACCTGGGCGTTGCCGTCCTGCAGGCGGCGGCTGAAGTCGCCAGGCAGGTAGACCAGGGCGTCGGCCTGGCGCGATTCCAGCATCCGCCGGCCTTCCTCGAAGGACTTCAGCGGCAGCGGCTGCAGGTACTCCGAGCGGCTGATGCTGGCCAGCAGGTCGCGAGCCTGGGGCGCCGGGTCGTCCTGCACCACCGCCACCAGGCTGTGGCGCACGTCCAGCGACAGGCCGTAGCCGAAGATCAGGATCAGCGCGATGGGCAGGCCGATGCCGATCATCAGGTTGCTGCGGTCGCGCAGCAGCTGGCGCACCTCCTTGCGCGTCAGCGAGAGGAGCCGGCGCCAGAACGAACCATTCGCCGCGTCGCTCATGCGCGGGCCTCCCGGGCGTGCTGGCGGGCCTGCTCGACGATCTCGATGAAGGCCTGCTCCATGTTCGCCTGGCCGCCGGCCTGCTCGCGCACCTGCTGTGGGGTGCCCATGGCGAGGATGCGCCCGGCGTCCTGGATGACGATGCGGTCGCAGTACTCGGCCTCTTCCATGAAGTGGGTGGTGATGATGATGGTGGTGCCGCCGGCCGCCAGCGCCGTGATGCGCTGCCAGAAGCCGCGCCGGGCCAGGGGGTCGGCGCCGCTGGTGGGTTCGTCGAGGAAGAGGATTTCCGGCTCGTGGAGCAGGCCCACGGCCATGGCCAGGCGCTGCTTGTAGCCGCCGGGCAGCTGGCCGCTGGGCTCGCCCTCGTGGCCGGAGAGGTCGAACTGCCGCGACACCTCGTCCATGCGCCGGCCCAGCTGCTTGCCGGACAGGCCGTAGGCGCCGCCGAAGAACTGCAGGTTCTCGCGCACCGAGAGGTTGCCGTACAGCGAGAACTTCTGCGACACGTAGCCGATGCGCCGGCGCGCCTGGGCGCGGGCGTGGCGCAGGTTGACGCCGGCCACCTGCAGGCTGCCGGAGGACGCCGGCAGCAGCCCGCAGAGCATGCGGAAGGTGGTGGTCTTGCCGGCGCCGTTGGGCCCCAGCAGGCCGAATATCTCGCCGCGGGCCACGCTGAAGCTGGTGCGGTCCACGGCGGTGAAGTCGCCGAACCTGCGCACCAGGTCCTTCACCTCGATCACCGCCTCGCCGTTGTCGGACGTGCTGCCCGGCGCGGCGGCCTTGAGCGCTTCGGTATCCACCTGCTCGGCGCCGCTCTTGGCCCGCAGCAGGACCATGAAGCCGTCCTCCAGGCGTGCTTCCACCTCGCGCACCGGAGCACCGTCGAGCAGTTGGTCCAGGCGCTTTTCATCGGCATCGCGCTGGCGGATGAAACGCACCTCGCCGCCCTGGGGCACCGCGTCGATGATCACCTGCGGGTCATCCAGCAACCGCGCCTGCAGCTTGCGCGCCGGCTGGCCGGCCGGCGGCACGACGATGCGGCAGAGGCCGTCGGCATGCCGGCGGATGTCCTCGGGCAGGCCCTGGGCCAGCAATTGGCCCTGGTGCAGCAGGTACACCTCGGAACAGCGCTCGGCTTCGTCCATGTAGGAGGTGGTCAGCAGCACGCTCAGGCTCTCCTCCTCCACCAGTTGCCGGACGATCTCCCACAGCTCGCGGCGCGACAGCGGGTCGACGCCCACGGTCGGCTCGTCCAGCAGCAACAGTTGCGGCGAGCGCACCAGGGTGCAGGCCAGCCCGAGCTTCTGCTTCATGCCGCCGGACAGCTTGCCTGCCGGGCGGTCGGTGAAGTGCGCCAGGTCGGTCATCGCCAGCAGGCGCTCGAAGCGCTGGCGGCGCTGCTGCGCGCCGACGCCGTGGAGGTCGGCGTAGAGGTCGAGGTTCTCCTGCACGCTCAGGTCCTCGTAGAGGCCGAAGCGCTGCGGCATGTAGCTGATCAGGTCCTGCACCCGCTGCGGATGCGCCCTGACATCGACGCCGAGCACCTCAAGCTCGCCGCCGTCGGCCCGCAGCAGCCCGGCCACCAGGCGCAGGAAGGTGGTCTTGCCGGCGCCGTCCGGGCCCACCAGGGCGGTCAGCGCGCCCTTGCGCACCTGCAGGTCGAGACCGTGCAGGGCCTGCACGGTCTGCCCCGACTCCTTGACCAGGAAGCGCTTGGCGACGCCGCGGGCGTCTATCACCCGCTCCATCAATCGGCCTTCCCGTCGCGCACCTGGTCACCCTCGGCGATACGCACCGTGGCCGGCATGCCCAGGCGCAGGCGGTTGTCCCTGTCCTCGACCACCACCCGCACTTCGTAGACCAGCGCGGTGCGCAATTCCTCGGTCTGCACGGCCTTGGGGGTGAACTCGGCGACGTCGGAGATGAAGCCGACGTGCCCCTGCACCGGCTGGTCCGGATGGCTGTCGGTGGTCACGCTGGCGCGCATGCCGGGCTTGATGTGGCCGAGCTGGGTCTCGTTGACGTACACCCGCACCCATTTCGGGTCGGTGATGGCCAGGGCATAGACCGCGCGCTGCGGCGAGGCCATGTCGCCCGGCTCCAGCAGGCGCGAGCGCACCGTGGCGTCCTGCGGGGCGCGCAGCTGGGTCTCGTCGAGGTTGTGCTGCAGCAGCGCGAGCTGGGCGCGGGCGCCCTGCAGTTGGGCCTCGGCCTGGGCGATGTCCTCGGCGCGCGGGCCGATCCTCGCCAGGCGCAGGGCCTTCTGCGCATCCTCCAGCTGGGCCTGGTTGACCTTCAGTTGGGCGGCGGCGTTGTCCAGGTCCTGCTGGCTGACCGCCCGCCCGCCGGGGCTGTTGGCGCGGATGCCCTGCAGGCGGCGCAGCTGGATGCCGGCCAGCTCGACCTGGGCCTTGGCCGCGTCGACCTGGGCCTTGGCGCGGTCGATGTCCTCGGGGCGCGAGCCGTTGTGCAGGCGCAGCACGTTGGCTTCCTGGGCGGCGATCTGCGCCCTGGCCTGGTCGATCTGCAGCTTCAGGGTGCGGCTGTCGAGGCTGGCCAGGACCTGCCCGGCCCTGACCGCGTCGCCCTCCTCCACGCGCATCTCGGCGATGCGCTCGCTGCCGGTGAAGGCCAGGGACACCTGGCGGATGTCGACATTGCCGTAGAGCACCAGGTCGCCGCCCTGCTCGGCCTTCGAGTGGAAGTAGTACCAGGCCCCCAGGCCTGCTACGGCGAGCAATGCCAGGACAACGATGAGCTTCTTGCGCATGATGACGACCCGCTAGCCAGTGGCGACGAGAAACAAGCATACAAGCATAGACCAGTAATTCAAATTTGAATTTGATCTATACAGGCTTTAGTCTGCTACACCTGATCCAGCAGGGTGCAGTCATGCCTAGCTCTCCCTCCAAGCCCCGCCAAGCGCCGCAACGCGCCCCCCGCCAGGACGGCGAAGCCACCCGCCGGCGCATTCTCCTGGCGGCCGGCGAACTGTTCGCCGAGCGTGGCTACGCCGACACCACCAGCAAGGCCATCTGCCAGCGCGCGCAGTGCAACATGGCCGCGGTGAACTACCACTTCGGCAGCCGCGACGGGCTCTATCGCGCGGTGCTGCAGGACATGCACAAGCACCTGATCGGCTACGACCAGCTCGAACAGCTGACCCGCAACGAGCGCCCGCCCCGCGACAAGCTCGCCGGCCTGATCGGGGCGCTGACCCTCAACGTCGCCAACGGCCAGCGCTGGCAGGCGCGCCTGTGGGCCCGCGAGCTGCTGACGCCGTCGCCCTTCCTCTCCGAACTCATCGACCAGGAGGCCATGCCCAAGGTGCGCCTGGTGATGGCCCTGCTGGGCGAACTCACCGGCATCCCCGCCCAGGAACCGGCGCTGCTGCGCTGCCTGTTCAGCGTGATAGCGCCCTACCTGACGCTGCAGGTCATCAGCCGGGAAATCCCCACGCCGCTGACCGGCCTGTTCGAGCAACCGGCGGAAGACCTCGCCCGCCACCTGCAACTGTTCGCCCTGGCCGGGCTGGAGGCGGTGGCGCGGGATTACCACGACGGGCGGCTGTAGTGCGGCACAGGCCGTGCTACAGCGCAGCCGGTGGCGCCGATCGCGGACGGAGTCCTACGACCGTGCTCGACCGTAGGGCGAATAACCGTTCGCGGTTATCCGCCGTTGGCCGTGCTACCGGAGCGTCCGGCGTGGCCGGTGAATCCAATCGCGGACGGAGTCCGCTCCTACGTCCGTGCTGCCTGGAACCGTAGGAGCAACTGTCTCGCGGCCTGCGCCTAGTTGCTCTTCGTAGGAGCGAGCTTGCTCGCGAACCGCATGGCACCGCGTTTGTTCGCGAGCAAGCTCGCTCCTACGAGAAGCCACGCTCGCCTGGAACCGTAGGAGCGGACTCTGTCCGCGATTTGACGGATAACGCCGTAGGCGTTATGCGCCCTACGAACTATCGCGAACGCGGAAACCCAGGGTTCGCGAGCAAGCTCGCTCCTACAAGAACGTTTTCCAGCGAAACATCGGTGCGTAGGGCGCATAACCGTTCGCGGTTATCCGCCGTTGCAAACAAAAAGGCCGCACCCCGGTAGGAGTGCGGCCCTTTCTCGTCCAGCGCCGGCGGGATCAGGCGGTAGCCCGGGCCTCGCCCTTGCGCTTGACCAGGTAGCACAGGCCCATCAGCACCACCCACACCGGGATGGCGTAGACCGACACGTCGATGCCCGGGATCTGCAGCATGATGCCGAGGATGAACACCACGAAGGCCAGGCACAGCCAGTTGCTGAACGGATAGAACAGCGAACGGAACGAGGTCTTCACGCCCTCACGGTCCTTGGCGCGGCGGAACATCAGGTGGGCCAGGCTGATCATCGCCCAGTTGATCACCAGCGCCGCCACCACCAGGGACATCAGCAGCTCCAGCGCCTGGTGCGGGATCACGTAGTTGACCACCACGCAGGCCAGGGTGATGAAGGCCGAGACGCCGATGGCCAGCAGCGGCACGCCGCGGTCGTCGACCTTGGCGAAGGCGCGCGGGGCGTCGCCCTGCTCGGCCAGGCCGAAGAGCATGCGGCTGTTGCAGTACACGCAGCTGTTGTAGACCGACAGCGCCGCGGTCAGCACCACGAAGTTCAGCACGTTGGCCGCCACGTCGCTGCCCAGCAGCGAGAACACCTTCACGAAGGGGCTGCCGCTGTAGGGGTCGCCGGAGCTGTTGATACTCTGCAGCAGCGCGTCCCACGGGTACAGCGAGAGCAGCACGGCCAGGGCGCCGATGTAGAAGATCAGGATGCGGTAGATCACCTGGTTGATCGCCTTGGGGATCACCTTCTTCGGTTCCGCGGCCTCGGCCGCGGTGATGCCCACCAGCTCCAGGCCGCCGAAGGAGAACATGATGATCGCCAGGACCATCACCAGGCCGGAAATGCCGTTGGGGAAGAAGCCGCCGTGGCTCCACAGGTTGCTCACCGAGGCCTGCGGGCCGCCGTGGCCGCTGGCCAGCAGCCAGACGCCGAGCAGGATCATGCCGATGATGGCGGCGACCTTGATGATGGCGAACCAGAACTCGGTCTCGCCGAAGGCCTTCACGTTGAACAGGTTGATGGCGTTGATCAGCACGAAGAAGATCGCCGCGGTGGCCCAGGTGGGGAAGTCCGGCCACCAGAACTGGATGTACTTGCCGACCGCCGTCAGTTCCGACATGCCGACCAGGATGTACAGCACCCAGTAGTTCCAGCCGGACATGAAGCCGGCGAAGCCGCCCCAGTACTTGTGGGCGAAGTGGCTGAAGGAGCCGGCGACCGGCTCCTCGACGATCATCTCGCCGAGCTGGCGCATGATCAGGAAGGCGATGAAACCGCCGATGGCGTAGCCGAGAATCATCGACGGGCCGGCGGATTGCAGGACACCGGCCGAGCCCAGGAACAGGCCGGTACCGATGGCGCCACCCAGGGCGATCAGCTGGATGTGGCGGTTCTTCAGGCCGCGCTTGAGCGAGCCTTCGTGCAGATGGGGGTGTCCATCCATTGCGGGGTTCCTCGGTAGAGGGGTTGGCTTTCTTTTTATGCTTATGGGTCGCGGGGTACGCGGAAGACTAACGAAAAACGGGAGCCCGAGAGCTCCCGTTTTCCATTTTCAGACCTGGCTTAGCGCGGGAAGGCCGGCGGGTTGACCCCTGCCATCTCTTCCATCACGCGGATCACCTGGCAGCTGTAGCCGAACTCGTTGTCGTACCACACGTACAGCACGACGCGGTTGTCGTTGCAGATGGTGGCTTCGGCATCGACCACGCCGGCGTGGCGGGAACCGACGAAGTCGGTGGAGACCACTTCCTGGGAGCTGACGAAGTCGATCTGCTTCTGCAGGTCCGAGTGCATGGCCATCTGGCGCAGGTACTCGTTGATCTCCTCGCGGGAGGTCGACTTGTTCAGGTTCAGGTTGAGGATGGCCATGGACACGTTCGGGGTGGGAACGCGGATGGCGTTGCCGGTCAGCTTGCCCTTCAGTACCGGCAGGGCCTTGGCGGCGGCGGTGGCGGCACCGGTCTCGGTGATCACCATGTTCAGCGGAGCGCTGCGGCCGCGGCGGCTGCCCTTGTGGAAGTTGTCGATCAGGTTCTGGTCGTTGGTGTACGAGTGAACGGTCTCGACGTGGCCGTTGACGATGCCGTACTGGTCATCGACAGCCTTCAGCACCGGCACGATGGCGTTGGTGGTGCAGGAAGCGGCGGAGACGATCTTGTCGTCGGCGGTGATGTCGCCATGGTTGATGCCATGGACGATGTTCTTCAGCGCGCCCTTGCCCGGGGCGGTGAGGATCACGCGGTCGACGCCCGGGCACTTCAGGTGCTGGCCCAGGCCCTCGGCGTCGCGCCACTTGCCGGTGTTGTCCACCAGCAGGGCGTTCTTGATGCCGTACTGGGTGTAGTCCACCGAGGACGGATCGTTGGAGTAGATCACCTGGATCAGGTTGCCGTTGGCGGTGATGGTGTTGCTGGCCTCATCGATGGTGATGGTGCCGTTGAACTTGCCATGCACGGAATCGCGGCGCAGCAGGCTGGCGCGCTTGACCAGGTCGTTCTCGGCGCCCTTGCGCACGACGATGGCGCGCAGGCGCAGGCCGTCGCCGCCACCGGTCTTCTCGATCAGGATGCGCGCCAGCAGGCGGCCGATGCGGCCGAAGCCGTACAGCACGACGTCGGTGCCTTCGCGGGCGGCGCCGTTCTGCTTGCCGACCACGTCGGCCAGCTCGTCCTTGGTGAACTGCTCGATGCTGCGGCCGTTACCCTCGGACTTGAACTTGGCGACCATCTTGCCCAGGTCGACGGAAGCTGCGCCGAGCTTCAGGTCGCTCATGGCCTTGAGGATGGGGAAGGTGTCGTGGACCGACAGCTCGGCTTCGCCGGCCAGGCGGTGGCGGGCGAAACGGTGAGCCTTGAGGATGTCGATCACCGAACGGTTGATCAGGCCACGGCCGTAGATCGAGGTCACCACGTTGTTGTTGCGGTAGAGCTGGCCGATCAGCGGAATCATGGCTTCCGCGAGGGCTTCACGATCGATCCACTCACCGAGACACTGGTCGGGCTTCTGATTCACGGGCATTACCTTCCACATGTAGGAGAAGAAAAAAGGGGCTACATTATGACGGTGCAGGCCATCGTCGGCAATCTGCACCGCTGCAAAGACTGACAGCCGTCAATCGGGATAGTTACAATCCACCCGGTCAAATTTCCGACCGGAGCCCGCTACGCCCGTGTCCGTATTGCGTATTCCCGCCCTGCCGGCCGCGGCCGGCAAGCAAGCCTGGGGCAACCTGCCCGGCGCCGCCCTGAGCCTGGCGATCGCCGAAGCCGCCGCCCCGGCGAAACGATTCACCCTGTTGCTCACCGCCGACAGCCAGAGCGCCGAACGGCTGGAGCAGGAGCTGCATTTCTTCGCCCCGGATTTGCCGGTGCTGCAGCTGCCGGACTGGGAAACCCTGCCCTACGACGTGTTTTCACCGCACCAGGACATCATTTCCCAGCGCGTCGCCGCCCTCTACCAACTGCCCGGCCTCAAGCATGGCGTGCTGGTGGTGCCGATCAGCACCGCCCTGCACCGCCTGGCGCCGGCCAGGTTCCTGCTCGGCAGCAGCCTGGTGCTGGACGTCGGCCAGAAGCTCGACGTCGAGCAGATGCGCCTGCGCCTGGAAGCCGCCGGCTACCGCTGCGTGGACACCGTCTACGAACACGGCGAGTTCGCCGTGCGCGGCGCGCTCATCGACCTGTTCCCGATGGGCAGCGAGCTGCCCTACCGCATCGACCTGTTCGACGACGAGATCGAGACGCTGCGCACCTTCGACCCGGAGAACCAGCGCTCCATCGACAAGGTGCAGAGCATCCGCCTGCTGCCGGCGCGCGAGTTCCCGCTGCGCAAGGAAGCGGTCACCGGCTTCCGCAACCGCTTCCGCGAGCGCTTCGACGTCGACTACCGGCGCTGCCCGATCTACCAGGACCTGGCCAGCGGCCTGACCCCGGCCGGCATCGAGTACTACCTGCCGCTGTTCTTCGAGGACGGCGAGACCTCGACCCTGTTCGACTACCTGCCGCAAGACACCCAGGTGTTCTCCCTGCCGGGCATCGAGCAGGCCGCCGAGCAGTTCTGGAACGACGTGCGCAGCCGCTACGAGGACCGCCGCTACGACCCCGAGCGGCCGCTGCTGCCACCGGCCGAGGTGTTCCTGCCGGTGGAAGACTGCTTCGCCCGGCTGAAGCACTGGCCGCGCGTGGTGGTCAGCGCCGAGGCCATCGAACCGGGCGTCGGCCGCGAGAGCTTCCCCGCCGAACCGCTGCCGGACCTGGCCATCGAGGCCAAGGCCAGCGAACCGCTGGCGCGCCTGCGCCGCTTCATCGAGGAATTCCCCGGGCGCATCCTGTTCAGCGCCGAATCCGCCGGGCGCCGCGAGGTGCTGCTGGAACTGCTGGCGCGGCTGAAGCTGCGGCCCAGCGAGGTCGACGGCTGGCCGGCCTTCCTCGAACACCCGGAACGCCTGGCCATCACCATCGCCCCGCTGGACGACGGCCTGCTGCTGCAGGACGGCGCCCAGGGCGTGGCGCTGATCGCCGAGAGCCCGCTGTTCGGCCAGCGCGTGATGCAGCGCCGGCGCCGCGAGAAGACCCGCGACGGCGGCGAGAACGTCATCAAGAACCTCACCGAGCTGCGCGAAGGCGCGCCGGTGGTGCACATCGACCACGGCGTCGGCCGCTACATGGGCCTGATCACCCTGGAGATCGACGGGCAGAGCGCCGAGTTCCTGGCCCTGGAGTACGCCGACGAGGCCAAGCTCTACGTGCCGGTGGCCAACCTGCACCTGATCGCCCGCTACACCGGCAGCGACGACGCCCTGGCGCCGCTGCACAAGCTCGGCTCCGAGGCCTGGCAGAAGGCCAAGCGCAAGGCCGCCGAGCAGGTCCGCGACGTCGCCGCCGAGCTGCTCGACATCTACGCCCGCCGCGCCGCGCGCAAGGGCTACGCGTTCAAGGACCCGCAGGCCGACTACACGACCTTCTCCGCCGGCTTCCCCTTCGAGGAAACCCCGGACCAGCAATCGGCCATCGACGCGGTGGTCGCCGACATGCTCGCCGACAAGCCGATGGACCGCCTGGTCTGCGGCGACGTCGGCTTCGGCAAGACCGAGGTGGCCATGCGCGCCGCCTTCGTCGCGGTGCACAGCGGCAAGCAGGTGGCGGTGCTGGTGCCCACCACCCTGCTCGCCCAGCAGCACTACAACAGCTTCCGCGACCGCTTCGCCGACTGGCCGGTGAACGTCGAGGTGATGAGCCGCTTCAAGACCGCCAAGGAAGTCGAAGGCGCGGTCGGGCAACTGGCCGAGGGCAAGCTGGACATCGTCATCGGCACCCACAAGCTGCTGCAGGGCGATGTCAGGTTCAAGAACCTCGGCCTGGTCATCATCGACGAGGAGCACCGCTTCGGCGTGCGCCAGAAGGAACAGCTCAAGGCCCTGCGCAGCGAGGTGGACATCCTCACCCTCACCGCCACGCCCATCCCGCGCACGCTGAACATGGCGGTGGCCGGCATGCGCGACCTGTCGATCATCGCCACGCCGCCGGCGCGCCGCCTGTCGGTGCGCACCTTCGTCATGGAAGAGCAGAACGCGGTGATCAAGGAAGCGCTGCTGCGCGAGCTGCTGCGCGGCGGCCAGGTCTACTACCTGCACAACGAGGTGAAGACCATCGAGAAGTGCGCCCGCGACCTGGCCGAGCTGGTCCCCGAGGCGCGCATCGGCATCGGCCACGGGCAGATGCACGAGCGCGACCTGGAACGGGTGATGAGCGACTTCTACCACAAGCGCTTCAACGTGCTGGTGGCCTCGACCATCATCGAGACCGGCATCGACGTGCCCAGCGCCAACACCATCCTCATCGAGCGCGCCGACAAGTTCGGCCTGGCCCAGTTGCACCAGCTGCGCGGGCGCGTCGGCCGCAGCCACCACCAGGCCTACGCCTACCTGCTCACCCCGCCGCGCAAGCAGATGACGCCCGACGCCGAGAAGCGCCTGGAAGCCATCGCCAACGCCCAGGACCTGGGCGCCGGCTTCGTCCTGGCCACCCACGACCTGGAGATCCGCGGCGCCGGCGAGCTGCTCGGCGAAGGCCAGAGCGGGCAGATCCAGGCGGTGGGCTTCACCCTCTACATGGAAATGCTCGAACGCGCGGTCAAGGCCATCCGCAAGGGCGAGCAGCCGAACCTGGAGCAGCCCCTGGGCGGCGGCCCGGACATCAACCTGCGGGTGCCGGCCTTGATTCCCGAGGACTACCTGCCCGACGTGCACGCCCGGCTGATCCTCTACAAGCGCATCGCCAACCAGGTGGACGAGGACGGCCTGCGCGAGCTGCAAGTGGAAATGATCGACCGCTTCGGCCTGCTGCCCGACCCGGTGAAGAACCTGGTGCGTCTGACACTCCTGAAACTGCAGGCCCAGAAGCTCGGCATCGTCAAGGTGGATGCCGGACCGCAGGGCGGCCGGGTAGAATTCGCCGCCGATACCTGCGTCGACCCGCTGGTGCTGATCAAGCTGATCCAGAGCCAGCCGAACCGCTACAGGCTCGAAGGCGCGACCCTGTTCAAGTTCCAGGTGCCCATGGAGCGCCCGGAAGAACGCTTCAACACCCTCGAGGCGCTGTTCGAGCGCCTCGCGCCCAACGCATCCTAAAGGACCAGTATGTTCCGCTACCTGCCGCTGCTGCTTGCCCTTATCGCCCCGGCGAGCTTCGCCGACGACCTCTACCAGGTCGAACTGATCCTGTTCCAGCAGGAAGGCGACGTCGTCTATTCCAGCCAGCCGGCCCCCGATGACTGGGCCAAGGGCGCCCAGCCGCTGGGCGAGGACGCCCGCCGCCCGACGGCGATGGACGCCCAGGCCAACAAGCTGGCCCAGGCCCAGGGCTACCACGTGCTGATGCACAAGGCCTGGAAGCAGGCCATCGGCGAGGCGCCGGTGAAGATCGCCCTCGACGAGGGCCGCCAGCAGGACGGCCACTTCCCGGTGGAAGGCACCCTGACCCTGCGCCAGCAGCGCTTCGTCGACACCCAGGTGGACTTCTGGATCAACCAGTTCGGCGGCGACGGCCTGCTCGCCGGCAGCCAGCACATGGTCCAGGACGTCAGCCTGAAGAACGACGTGCTGGCCTACCTCGACCACCCCAGCCTGGGCATGCTGATCCGCGTCAGCCCGCTCAACGCCAAGCCCACCACCCCGCCGCCGGCGGAGATGCAGGAAGAGGCGCCGGCCGGCCAGCCGCAGCAGGGCGCGCCGGAAGCCCCGGCCAACGGCGGCTTCGACGCCCCGCCGGCGAGCGAGCCCGACCAGCAGTAACCCCGCCACGAAGGCCGCGCCATGGTCCCCTTTGCCGAGCACCTGCGACGCACCCCCTGGCGCCGCCTGTTCCCCGCCATCACCCTGGTCCGCGGCGAGGCTTACGCCCGCGAGGGCCGCGTGCAGCTCACCCGCGTCACCGAGCATACGCTGGACAGCCTGTGCCAGGGCTCGGGCAGCAACCGCTACCGCCAGCGCATCAGTTTCTCCCGCAGCGGCGACACCCTCGACTGCCAGTGCGATTGCCCGGTCGGCTTCGACTGCAAGCACTGCGCGGCGGCGCTGCTGCACCTGCTGGAGGAACAGCCGGCCTCCACCGCCACGCCTTCGTCACCGCCACCCGCGCCGGCGGTGCAGCCGGCCCCGACACCCGCCAGCCAGCTGTCGCCCCTGCTGCAGGCCTGGCTGAAGAAACTGCCCGCGGCCCTCAAGGCGCAGCCGCAAGCCCGGAAACCGTACAGCGCGCCCCTGCACTACCGGCTGACGAAGAACGGCCGGGTAATCATCCACGCCGCGGCGTATGGCGAGGACGGTCGCCCCCTGGGCTACCCGCGCATCCAGTCGATCGCCCAGGCCCTGGGCCGCGGCGTCGCCGAGCAGGACCGGCCGATCCTGATGCGGGCGCTAGGCGCCGCGGGCGTGCAGCCCCACGACAACGAGGTGCTCCTGCAAGGCCGGGATGGCGCCGAACTGCTGGCGATGCTCCTGGGCAGCGGGCAGCTGTTCCTCGACCTCGACGACCTCTCCAGCCGGCTGCAGCCGGGCCCGGAACTGCCCGCCCGGCTCGCCTGGCACAGCCGCGAGGACGGCTGCCACGTCATCGCCTGGGAAACCGACGCCGAGCCGCGCCCGCAACTGCTGACGCAACTGACGCCACCCTGGTACGTCGACCGCCAGGGCCGGCGCGCCGGCCCCTTGCGTCACCGCCTGCCCGACACCCTGGCCAACTACCTGCTGAATGCCCCGCCGGTGCCGGCGGAACAGGCCACGCTGTTCGGCCTGCAACTGAAGGAACTGGCGCCCGCGGCGCCGCTGCCGGTGAGCTACGCGGAACGGCGCCTGGAAGACGTCCGCCCCATTCCCCACCTGTACCTGACCAGCCGTACACAGCGCTCCTACAGCAGGGAACGCTATGGATTCGTCGACGAGCTGCGCCACCTGGCCGCGCTGAACTTCGCCTACCAGGGGCAGCAAGTGCACGGCCCGGTGCGCAAGGGCGAGCCGATCCGCTATCTCGTCGATGGCACCTTCGTCACCATCGAGCGCCAGCCCAAGGTCGAGCAGGCCTTGCGCAAGGCCCTGCAGAAGCTGGGCCTGGAGAAACTCGGCAAATACGACGCCCCCGGCACACTGAACCACAAGCACGAAGTCTTCTCGGCGGATGCCGATCTCTGGCCCACCATCCTGCGCGGCCTGCCCAAGCTGCGCGAACAGGGCTGGGTGGTCGACATGGCCGACGACTTCCTCCTCGACTTCAGCGAGGTCGAGGACTGGTACGTCCACATAGAGGAAGAGCCCGGCAACGCCTGGTTCGACCTGGAGCTGGGCATCCGCGTCGACGGCCAGGAGGTCAGCCTGCTGCAACCGCTGCTGGAACTGCTCCGCCAGCGCCCCGAGGCGCTGCGTAACGGCACCGCCACCGAGTTGCCCCTACAGCTCGACGCGCACCGCCAGGCCGACGGCAAGCCGCTGAAGGTCAGCCTGCCGCTGGAGCGGGTCAAGGCGATACTGCAGGTCCTGGAAGGGTTGTTCCTCGCCAGCCCGGAAAACAACGGCAACAGCCTGCGCCTGTCGAGCGCCGATGCCGGCCTGCTCGCCCAGCTCGACGAACATCCCCTGCACTGGCAGGGCGGCGAACGCCTGCTGCGCTTCGCCCGCCGCCTGCGCGAACACCCGCAGCAGCCATGCCGGGCCCCCGAGGGCCTGCGCGCCGAGCTGCGCCCCTACCAGCTGCAGGGCCTGGCCTGGATGCAGGCGCTGCGCGAACTGGAAGTGGGCGGCATCCTCGGCGACGACATGGGCCTGGGCAAGACGCTGCAGGTACTGGCGCACATCCTCGCGGAAAAGCGCGCCGGGCGCCTGGACCGCCCGGCCCTGGTGCTGATGCCCACCAGCCTGGTGGCCAACTGGCAGGACGAGGCCGCGCGCTTCGCCCCGGAGCTGCGCGTGCTCACCCTGCACGGCAGCGACCGCCACAAGGGCTTCGACGAACTCGGCCGCTACGACCTGCTGCTCAGCACCTACGCCCTGCTGCCGCGGGACATCGGGGCCCTGGGCCGGCAGCCGCTGCACCTGGCGGTGTTCGACGAGGCGCAGTACCTGAAGAACGCCAGCAGCAAGTCGGCCCAGGCCGCGGCGAAGCTCGACGCCCGGCAGCGCCTGTGCCTGACCGGCACGCCCCTGGAGAACCACCTGGGCGAGCTCTGGGCGCTGTTCGACCTGGTGATGCCCGGCTGGCTGGGCGATGCGCGCAGCTTCGCCCGCCTGTACCGCAACCCCATCGAAAAGGCCGGCGACAGCCAGCGCCTGGCCCACCTCAATGCCCGCATCCGGCCCTTCCTGCTGCGCCGCCGGAAGGACCAGGTGGCCGGCGAACTGCCGCCCAAGAGCGAGATCACCCACTGGGTGGAACTCAGCGACGCCCAGCGCGACCTCTACGAGACCGTGCGCCTGGCCATGGACAGCAAGGTCCGCGCGGAAATCCGGCGCAAGGGCCTGGCGCGCAGCCATATCGTCGTGCTGGAGGCCCTGCTCAAGCTGCGCCAGGTCTGCTGCGACCCGCGCCTGCTGGGCGAGGCCGTGCCGACGGCGGCCTCGGGCAAGCTCGGCGGCCTGCTGGAGATGCTCGACGAACTGCTCGACGAAGGCCGCCGGGTGCTGCTGTTCTCGCAGTTCACCTCGATGCTCGAACTGATCCAGGCGGAACTGGACGCGCGCGGCATCCGCTACGCCCTGCTCACCGGCGACACCCGCGACCGCCGCGGGCCGGTGGAGGACTTCCAGCAGGGCCGCGTGCCGCTGTTCCTGATCAGCCTGAAAGCCGGCGGCACGGGCCTCAACCTCACCGCCGCCGACACCGTGATCCACTACGACCCCTGGTGGAACCCGGCGGTGGAACAGCAGGCCACCGACCGCGCCTACCGCATCGGCCAGGACAAGCCGGTGTTCGTCTACAAGCTGATCGCCCGCGGCACCCTGGAAGAGAAGATCCAGCAGTTGCAGGCGAAGAAGGCGGCCCTGGCGGCCGGCGTGCTGGAGGAAGGCAAGGACAGCGGCCTGCAGCTGCAGGACAGCGACATAGACGCGCTCTTCGCGCCACTGCCGTAGGAGCGCGCCCTGCGCGCGAAATCGCGGACGGAATCCTACGGTCGCACCCAACCGTAGGGCGAATAACCGTTCGCGGTTATCCGCCGCCATTCGTGCCGCCGGGGTGTCCGGTGTGGCCGGTGAGTCCAATCGCGGACGGAGTCCGCTCCTACGCGGGCCGAGCCATGCCATTCCCCTGTAGGAGCGCGCCCTGCGCGCGAATCGCGGGCAGGGCCCGCTCCTACAATGGGGCGACATGGGAGACGCGAATTTTGATCCAGTCACCCCTGCGAACGAGGGAGCCCAGAAGACAGTTGCTCCTACGACCGTGCTTCCTGGAACCGTAGGAGCGGACTCTGTCCGCGATAACCGAACGCCCCGGCGCGATTCGCGGCGGCAGGCCCGTCAGCCCGCCAGCACCCGCGCCAGCGCCTCGCGCACCTTGCCGATGCCTTCATGCAGGGCCTGCTCGATCTCGGCCATGGTGATGATGCCGCTGGACTTGCCGGCCGCCGGGTTGACCACCAGCGACAGGCAGGCATAGGGCAGGTCCAGCTCGCGGGCCAGGGCGGCTTCCGGCATGCCGGTCATGCCGACGATGTCGCAGCCGTCGCGCTCCAGCCTGGCGATTTCCGCCACGGTTTCCAGGCGCGGGCCCTGGGTCGCGGCGTAGACGCCGTGGCTGCTGTGCGGGTGGCCCAGCGCCTGCAGCGCCGCCACCAGCTTCTGCCGCAGGCCCTCGTCGTAGGGATGGCTGAAGTCGATGTGGGTGACGTGGTCGATGTCGCCGGCGAAGTAGGTGTGCTCGCGGCCGTAGGTGTAGTCGATGATCTGGTGCGGCACGCAGAGGTGGCCGCTGCCCATGGCGGCGTGGATGCCGCCCACGGCGTTGACCGCCAGCACCGCCTGGGCGCCGGCCTGCTGCAGCGCCCAGAGGTTGGCGCGGTAGTTCACCTGGTGCGGCGGGACGCGGTGCGGGTGGCCGTGGCGGGCCAGGAACAGCACCTCGCGGCCAGCGTACTCGCCGCGCTGGATGGGCGCCGAGGGCGCGCCGTAGGGCGTGTCCAGGTTCAGCGAGTCCTTCAGGGTCAGGCCTTCCAGCTGGGTCAGGCCGGTGCCGCCGATGATGGCGTAGACGGTCATGGCGAATCCTCAGTCGATCAGTTGTGCCGCGCGCAGTTCGCCCACGGCCTGCTGCCAGCGCGGCAGCTGCTTGTACTCGATGCCCGGCCAGGCCTTGGCGCGCATCCGCGCCAGGCGCTCGGGCGCTTTCGCCTTCAGGCGCTGCAACGCGCCCAGGGCCAGCTCGGCGGCGCCACGGTCGTTGCACACCAGGCCCATGTCGCAGCCGGCCTTGAGCGCGGCCTGGATGCGGCTGGCGGCGTCGCCCACCACGTGGGCGCCGGCCATGGACAGGTCGTCGCTGAAGATCACCCCGTCGAAGCCCAGCTCGCCGCGCAGGATGTCCTGCAGCCAGCGCCGCGAGAAACCGGCGGGGCCGGCATCCACCTGCGGGTAGATGACGTGGGCGGGCATCACCGCGTCCAGCTCGCCGGCCAGGCGCTGGAAGGGCACCAGGTCGCTGCGGCGGATCTCGTCGAGGCTGCGCTCGTCTTCGGGAATGCCCACGTGGGAATCCACCTCGGCCCAGCCGTGGCCGGGGAAGTGCTTGCCGGTGGCGGCCATGCCGGCGGCGTGCATGCCGCGGATGAAGGCGCCGGCCAGGCGCGTGGCCCGCTCGGGGTCGCCCTCGAAGGCGCGGCTGCCGACCACGGCGCTGCGCTGGTGGTCCAGGTCCAGCACCGGGGCGAAGCTCAGGTCCAGGCCCACCGCCAGCACCTCGGTGGCCATCAGCCAGCCGCACTGCTCGGCCAGGCGCTCGGCATTGGCGTTGTCGGCGATGGCGCGCATCGCCGGCAGGCGCAGGAAGCCCTGGCGCAGGCGCTGCACGCGGCCGCCCTCCTGGTCCACCGCCAGCAGCAGGTCCGGGCGCAGGGCGCGGATGGCCGCGCAGAGTTCGCGCACCTGGCGCGGGCATTCGATGTTGCGGGCGAAGATGATCAGCCCGCCCACTTCGGGGTGGCGCAGGATCCGGCGGTCCTCGGCGGTGAGCCAGGTGCCGCCGATGTCGAGCATCAGGGAGCCTTGCATGGGGAAATCCTTAACAGGGTTCGGCCGTGCGCCACTGCGGCTGCGGCGCTTCGTCGAGAAGCACGCGGCAGTGCAGCGGCACGCGCGGGAAAAGTTGCAGCAGGTCGGCGTTGCGCAGCCGCACGCAGCCATGGGACAGCGGCACGCCCATGGGTTCGCAGTCCGGCGTGCCGTGCAGGTAGATGTAGCGACGGAAGGTATCCACTTCGCCCAGGCGGTTGACGCCGGGCTCGCAGCCGCTCAGCCAGAGGATGCGGGTGAGGATCCAGTCGCGCCCGGGAAACTGCTCGTGCAGCGCCTGGCTCCAGACCTCGCCGGTCCAGCGCCGGCCGCGCAGCACCGCGCCGCACGGCAGGCCCTCGCCGATCTTCGCCCGCACCTGGTGCAGGCCGCGGGGCGTGCAGCCGGAGCCCTGGCGCTCGCCGGCGCCGTTGCGCGCGGTGGAGACCGGCAGGCGCAGCACCAGGCGCTGCTCGGCGAAGCCGTAGAGCGTCTGGTCGGCAAGGGAAATGTGCAGCAGGTCGAGATCGGGCATCGTCCGCCAGCGACAGCAGGAATGGCCCGCTACTTTAGCCGATCGGCCGGGGCAGGCCCAGCGCGGTCAGACCTTGGCCGGTGCCGGGGCCTTGCTGCGCGGCTTGAGCTGGGCGCCGGCCAGGGACGGGTCGCTCACCCCGCTGTCGGCGCGCATGCCGGCAGCGAGGAAGGGCACCATCAGGCGCATCACCTGCTCGATGGAGGTGTTCACCCCGAAGTCGGTCTCGGCCATGGCGCGCAGCGCCTTGATCCCCGACATGCTGAAGGCGGCGGCGCCGAGCATGAAGTGCACGCGCCAGAACAGCTCGATGGGCGGCAGCCGCGGCGCGGCCTCGTTCACCAGCTGCATGTAGCGGCGGAACACCTTGCCGTAGACTTCCTCGAGGTACTTGCGCAGGTGCCCCTGGCTCTGGCTGAAGGCCAGGCCCAGCAGGCGCATGAAGATAGACAGGTCGTTGCCGCTGCGCGGCTTCACCGCCATGGCCTGCACCACCAGCAGTTCGAGCAGTTCCTCGAGGCTGGCGCGTGGCCCGTCGGGCTTGGCCTGGCGACGGTCCAGTTCCTTTTCCAGGCTGGCGCAGAAGGGCCCGAGGAAGCGCGAGAAGACCGCCTGGATCAGCGCCTTCTTCGAGCCGAAGTGGTAGTTCACCGCCGCCAGGTTGACCCCGGCCTTGCTGGTGATCAGACGCAACGAGGTCTCGGCGAAGCCTTTTTCCGCGAACAGCTGCTCCGCAGCATCGAGGATACGTTCGACGGTTTCCGACTGGGCCATGGATGAATCCACCTGACAAACACTTGTTTGAAACTTACGTTTCACAGCAATCCATTGTCAAGCCTGGCACGGGGGATTGTTGCGGATTTTCAGGCAATACGACGAACGATACCAGCGGGACGTTGGCCGAATCCGCCGAATTACCACCCCGCCCGACGAAATAATTCGTTGCCAGCGGCCGACCACTGTATATAATTCCAGCAACTGTACAAAAAGACAGAGTAGGGACATGCAGAAGCTGACGCCGCGCCAAGCCGAGATCCTCGCCTTCATCAAGCGTTGCCTGGAAGACAACGGCTACCCGCCCACGCGCGCCGAGATCGCCCAGGAGCTCGGCTTCAAGTCGCCCAACGCCGCCGAGGAGCACCTCAAGGCCCTGGCCCGCAAGGGCGCCATCGAGATGACCCCGGGCGCCTCGCGCGGCATCCGCATTCCCGGCTTCGAACCCAAGGCCGCGGCCAACGAGGACGAGCTGCCGATCATCGGCCGCGTCGCCGCCGGCGCGCCGATCCTCGCCGAGCAGAACGTCGAGGACGCCTGCCGCATCAACCCCACCTTCTTCAACCCGCGCGCCGACTACCTGCTGCGCGTACGCGGGCAGAGCATGAAGGACGTCGGCATCCTCGACGGCGACCTGCTCGCCGTGCACGTCACCCGCGAGGCGCGCAACGGCCAGATCGTCGTCGCCCGCCTCGGCGAGGAAGTCACGGTGAAGCGCTTCAAGCGCGAGGGCAGCAAGGTCTGGCTGCTCGCCGAGAACCCCGAGTTCGCCCCCATCGAGGTCGACCTCGAGGAACAGGAACTGATCATCGAAGGCTTGAGCGTCGGCGTCATCCGCCGCTGACAGGAGGCACCATGCAGTATCCCCAGCCGCTGGACCTGCCCCAACTGCCGCTGTTCCAGGAGGCGCTCTGGGCCAACGCCGAAGAGCCCCTGCTGGCCCAGCTGGCGGAACCGGACACCACCGAGGACGAAGCCTTCAGCGAACTGTCGCTGCGCGGCCTGCCGGGCCACTGCCAAAGCCTGCTGGCGCCCATCCTGCGCGAACTCAGCGAAGAACAGGATGCCCGCTGGCTGACGCTGATCGCCCCGCCGGCCAGCCTCACCCACGACTGGCTGCGCAAGGCCGGGCTGAACCGCGAGCGCATCCTGCTGCTGCCGGCCCGCGACCAGGCGTCCGCCCTGAGCCTGGCCTGCGAGGCGCTGCGCCTGGGCCACAGCCACACGGTGGTCAGTTGGCTGCCGGCGCTCAACGGCCGGACGCGCGCGCAACTGTCCCGCGCGGCACTCGCCGGGCAGGCGCAGAGCCTGAATATCCGTCTGGGGTAGAAAAGAAGGGAATCAGTGCAGGACGCGCGGGCCGTCCTGCTCGACCTCGCCGCCTTCGGCGAGGCGGCCGGCCAGTTGCACGCCGACGTTGAACATCGCCTTGGCGATCTCGATGTGCTGGCCCTGCAGGAAGCCCTTGGCGTCGTTGGAGAACTCCAGGGTCACCAGCGCCTCCTCGTCCTCCGCGCGGCGCAGTACGATGCGGCCATCGGGCAGTTCAACGATTTCCAGGAATGAGGTCGGCATGGCTAGGTTCTCTCACAGCAGAACGGCCATTGTAACAGCGATGACCGCCCTACCCTAGCCCGCCGACTTACGGCTTGCATCAGAGTTCGGTCAGTGCCCCGCGGAAACGCAGCACCATTTCCTTCAGCGACTTGCGCCAGGCTTCCAGCTCGGCATTGCCCAGGGCCTGCGGCGCCTCGTCGTCCAGACTGACGGCCTGGATCAGCGGCTGGGTCGGGTCGACCTTGGCCTTGCGCGGCTCGCGCGGCGGCTGGAACAGCTCGGCGTAGGCGGCCAGCAATTGCGCCAGCCAGGTTTCCGGCTGCTGCGCCAGTTCCACCAGCTCGGCCAGTTCCGGGCTCGGCGAGGCCGCCAGCACCTCGGCGTTGAGCAGCAGCTCGACGCGCGGCGCATTGGCCTCGGGCAGGCGGTAGTAGCCGGCGATCTCGTGGGCCACGCCCAGCACCGCGCCGTACAGGTGGAACAGCGCCGCCTCGCGCTCGGCCTGGACCTGCGCCTGGGCGTTCATCGGCCGCACCTCTTCCGCCTTGCGCCAGGCCTCCAGGGCCAGGCCGGCGAAATACAGCTTCTGGTTGGTGCGGGTGTAGCGTTCCTGAGCCATCAGCGCGCCCTCATACGGTCACTCGGCAGTATATGCGCACCCCGCCTGCGCGGGGCGCGCCGCCCATCAGCGCTTGTCCTCGACCTTCCACTTGCCGCCGTCGAAGAAGGCGCGCCAGCCGCTGGGCTTGCCGTCCACCTCGGACTGCACGTACTGCTCCTTGGTCTTGCGGCTGAAGCGGATCACCGCCGGGCGGCCGTCCGGGTCCTTCTGCGGCGCGGAGAGCAGGAAGTGGTACTTCGGGTCCAGCTCGTCCTTGTGCGGCACCAGCTCGCTCACCAGGGGCGCGCGGGTCTCGCGGTTCTTGGGGAACTGGCTGGCGGCCAGGAACAGGCCGGAAGCGCCGTCGCGCAGCACGTAGACGTCGTCGACCTTCTCGCACTTGAGCTCGGGCATGCGGATGGCGTCCATCTTCGGCGGCGCCGGCTCGCCGTTCTTCAGCAGCTTGCGGGTGTTCTTGCAGGCCGGGTTGGTGCAACCGAAGAACTTGCCGAAGCGGCCGGTCTTGAGCTGCATCTGGCTGCCGCACTTGTCGCATTCCAGGCTCGGGCCCTCGTAGCCCTTGATGCGGTACTGGCCTTGCTCGATCTCGTAGCCCGGGCAGTCCGGGTTGTTGCCGCAGATGTGCAGCTTGTGCTTCTCGTCCAGCAGGTAGGCGTCCATCGCCGTGCTGCAGATCGGGCAGCGGTGCTTGCCGCGCAGCACGCGGGACTCGGACTCGCCCTCGTCGTCCGCGGCGATCTCGTCGCCGGGGATGAGGTTGATGGTGGCCTTGCAGCGCTCCTTCGGCGGCAGGCTGTAGCCGGAGCAGCCAAGGAACACGCCGGTGGAGGCGGTGCGGATCATCATCGGCCGGCCGCACTCGCGGCAGGGGATGCTGGTCAGGGTCGGCTGGTTGGCGCGCATGCCCCTGTCGCTGACCTCGGCCACTTCGAGCTTCTTCTTGAAGTCGCCGTAGAACTCGTCCAGCAGGTGCTTCCAGTCGCGCTCGCCCTGGGCCACGTCGTCCAGGTGCTCTTCCATGCCGGCGGTGAAGCCGTAGTCCATCAGGTTGGAGAAGCTCTCGTTGAGGCGGTCGGTGACGATGTCGCCCATCTTCTCGGCGTAGAAGCGGCGGTTGTGGGTGGTGACGTAGCCGCGTTCCTGGATGGTCGAGATGATCGCCGCGTAGGTCGATGGGCGGCCGATGCCGCGCTTCTCCAGCTCCTTGACCAGGCTGGCTTCGGAATAACGCGCCGGCGGCTTGGTGAAGTGCTGGCTGGGGTCGAGCTTGAGCAGCTTCATCGCCTCGCCCTGGGCCATGTCCGGCAGCACGTCGTCCTCGCCCGGCTTGTTCTGCTGCGGCAGCACCCTGGTGTAGCCGTCGAACTTGAGGATGCGGCCCTTGGCGCGCAGCTCGAAGTCACCGGCGGCGACGCTGACGGTGGTGGACAGGTATTCGGCCGGCGGCATCTGGCAGGCCACGAACTGGCGCCAGATCAGGTCGTAGAGGCGCTCGGCGTCGCGCTCCATGCCCGACAGCTGGGTCGGGCGCAGGTTGACGTCGGACGGACGAATCGCTTCGTGCGCCTCCTGGGCGCCTTCCTTGCTCGAATAGAAGTTCGGCTTGGCCGGCAGGTATTTCTTGCCGAACTCGCCGTCGATGAAGCCGCGCACCATGTCGATGGCATCGGCCGACAGGTTGGTCGAGTCGGTACGCATGTAGGTGATGTAGCCGGCCTCGTAGAGGCGCTGGGCCATCATCATGGTCTTCTTCACGCCGAAGCCCAGGCGGTTGCTCGCGGCCTGCTGCAGGGTCGAGGTGATGAAGGGCGCCGAGGGCCGGCTGGAGGTCGGCTTGTCCTCGCGCTTGGCCACGCTGTAGCTGGAGGCCTTGAGCTTCTCCAGGGCGGCCATGGCCTGGGCTTCGTTCAGCGGCTTGAAGGCTTCGCCCTTCTCGCGCACCACTTCGAAGCGGGCCTTCTCGCCGCGCGGGGTGTTCAGGTCGGCATGGATTTCCCAGTATTCCTCGGGGACGAAGGCGCGGATCTCGCGCTCACGCTCCACCACCAGCTTCACCGCCACCGACTGCACGCGGCCGGCGGACAGGCCGCGGGCGATCTTGGACCACAGCAGCGGCGAGACCATGTAGCCCACCACGCGGTCGAGGAAGCGCCGCGCCTGCTGGGCGTTGACGCGGTTGATGTCCAGCTCGCCGGGCTGCGAGAAGGCCTCCTGGATGGCCTTCTTGGTGATCTCGTTGAAGACCACGCGCTTGTAGCGGCTGTCGTCGCCGCCGATGGCCTCGCGCAGGTGCCAGGCGATGGCCTCCCCTTCGCGGTCCAAGTCGGTTGCGAGGTAGATGGTGTCGGCATCCTTGGCCAGGCGGCGCAGTTCGTCGATCACCTTCTCCTTGCCGGGCAGGATCTCGTACTTGGCCTTCCAGCCGTGCTCCGGGTCCACGCCCATGCGGGTGAACAGCTGGCGCTTGGCCTTTTCCTTCGGCGACAGCGCAGGGGCTTCGGCGGCGCTCTTGCGAGCCTTGGCCGCGGCCGGCTCCTTGGCGCTGGACGATCCGCTGGTGGGCAGGTCGCGAATGTGGCCGATGCTCGACTTCACCACGTACTGGTTGCCCAGGTACTTGTTGATGGTCTTGGCCTTGGCCGGTGATTCCACGATGACCAGCGATTTACCCATGGATCGGAAGATTCCTGCTTCGAGAAGGTGAATATAAGGAGGGAGGCGCCCGGAACGGCACCGCTATATATAGTGGCGGTCCGTCCAAGGTCAAGCTCAGGATTCCCTGGAACCGACCTGGGTCAATCCCAGCGGGTCGCTTTCGGGCGTTACCAGAGCAAAGCGCGGAACCAGCTCGCCGTCCACCTCCACCGCTTCGGTGAACATGCCCAGCGGGCGTACCCACAGGCCGAATTCGCCGTACAGCGCCTGGTAGACCACCAGGGTCTCCTCGCTCTCCGAATGCCGCGCCACGCCCAGCACGCGGTAGTGCTGGCCCTTGTAGTGACGGTACAGGCCGGTCTGCAGTTCCATACGCTGCCCTCCTCGACGAAAAAAGCCGCGATTCTCCGGTGCCGGGGCGCGCCAGGCAATCCCCCGTTCCGGAAAAACGAAAGCCGGGGCACAGGGCCCCGGCTCGTCCACCTGCGAAAGCTTAGAATCTGTTCACGATCTCGCGAGCTAGCGCAGAACAAGGCGCAACGACCAACGGGAGTAACAGCCGAAGGCTGGCCCGAAGGGCGAGCGCAGCGAGTCAAATAGGCGAGGAAGCGCAGTTTAGTCCACTAAATGAGCATTGCTCGCCTGTTTTTAACGCAGTTATGCCGACGCGCAGCAGATCGTGGGCAGGTTCTTAGACGCGTTCGAAGATGGTGGTGATTCCCTGGCCGAGGCCCACGCACATGGTGGACACGCCCAGGGTGCCGCCGTTCTGCTTCATCACGTTCAGCAGGGTGCCGGAAATACGCGCACCGGAGCAGCCGAACGGGTGGCCCAGGGCGATGGCACCGCCATGCAGGTTGACCTTCTCGTCCATCTTGTCGAGCAGCTTGAGGTCCTTCAGCACCGGCAGGGCCTGGGCAGCGAAGGCTTCGTTGAGCTCGACGAAGTCGATGTCGGCGATGGTCAGGCCGGCGCGCTTGAGCGCCTTGTTGGTCGACGGAACCGGGCCGTAGCCCATGATCGCCGGATCGACGCCCGCCACGGCCATGGCGCGGACCACGGCCATCGGCTGGATGCCCAGGTCCTTGGCGCGCTGGGCGCTCATGACGATCATGCAGGAGGCGCCGTCGGTGATCTGCGAGGAAGTCCCCGCGGTCACGGTGCCGCCTTTCGGGTTGAACGCCGGCTTCAGCGAGGCCAGGCCTTCCAGGGTGGTTTCCGGACGAATGGTCTCGTCGAAGTCGAAGACCTTCAGGAAGCCGTTCTCGTCATACCCTTCCATCGGGATGATCTCGTCCTTGAACTTGCCTTCCTGGGTGGCCTTCCACGCCAGCTGGTGCGAACGCACGCCGAACTTGTCCTGGGCTTCGCGGGTGATGCCGTGCATCTTGCCCAGCATCTCCGCGGTCAGGCCCATCATGCCGGAGGCCTTGGCGGCGTACAGCGACAGGTGCGGGTTCGGGTCGACGCCGTGCATCATGCCGACGTGGCCCATGTGCTCCACGCCGCCGATGACGAAGACGTCGCCGTTGCCGGTCTGGATCGCCTGCACGGCGGTGTGCAGGGCGCTCATCGACGAGCCGCACAGGCGGCTGACGGTCTGGCCGGCGCTGGTGTGGGGGATCTGGGTCATCAGCGAGGCCATGCGGGCGATGTTCCAGCCCTGCTCCAGGGTCTGGTTGACGCAGCCCCAGATCACGTCCTCGACTTCCGCCGGGTCGACCAGCGGGTTGCGCTCCAGCACCTTGCTGATCAGGTTCGCGGACAGGGTCTCCGCGCGGGTGTTGCGGTGCATGCCGCCCTTGGAACGCCCCATCGGGGTGCGGCCGAAGTCGACAATGACAGCGTCTCTCGGATTCAGGCTCATAAATTCACTCTCGCTCTATTCGTTGCGCACTCAACCGAAGAACTGCTGGCCGTTCTTGGCCATTTCACGCAGCTTCGCGGTCGGGTGGTACAGCGGGCCAAGGTCGGCGTACTTGTCGGCCAGGGCGACGAATTCGGCCACGCCGATGGAGTCGATGTAGCGCAGCGCACCGCCACGGAAGGGCGGGAAGCCGATGCCGTAGATCAGGCCCATGTCGGCCTCGGCAGCGCTCTCGACGATGCCGTCTTCCAGGCAGCGTACGGTTTCCAGGCACAGCGGGATCATCATGTAGTTGATGATGTCCTCGTCGGACAGCTCACGCTGCTCGCTGACGATCGACTTGAGCAGTTCGTAGGCCTGCGGGTCGCTGACTTTCTTCGGCTTGCCGCGCTTGTCGGTCTCGTAGGCGTAGAAGCCCTTGCCGTTCTTCTGGCCCAGGCGGTTGGCCTCGTACATGACGTCGACCGCGGTGCGGCCCTCGACCGCCATGCGGTCCGGGAAGCCTTCGGCCATCACGTCGCGGCCATGATGGCCGGTGTCGATGCCGACCACGTCGGACAGGTAGGCCGGGCCCATGGGCCAGCCGAACTTCTCCATGACCTTGTCGATGCGCGCGAAGTCGACGCCGAAGCCCAGCAGCTTGGAGAAGCCGCCGAAGTACGGGAACAGCACGCGGTTGACCAGGAAGCCGGGGCAGTCATTCACCACGATGGGGTTCTTGCCCATCTTCTTGGCATAGGCCACGGTGGTGGCGACGGCGACGTCACCGGACTTCTCGCCACGGATGACCTCGACCAGCGGCATCATGTGCACCGGGTTGAAGAAGTGCATGCCGACGAAGTTTTCCGGGCGCTTCAGGGCCTTGGCCAGCAGGCTGATGGAGATGGTCGAGGTGTTGGAGGCGAGGATCGCGTCCTCCTTGACCACGCCTTCCACCTCGGCCAGCACGATCTGCTTGACCTTCGGGTTCTCGACCACGGCTTCGACGACGATGTCGACGTTGCCGAAGTCGCCGTAGGACATGGTCGGGCGGATGGCGTTCAGCGCCTCGGCCATCTTGGCCGGGGTCAGGCGGCCCTTCTCGACGCGCTTGCCGAGCAGCTTGGAGGCCTCGTCCAGGCCCATCTGGATACCCTCTTCGCGGATATCCTTCATCAGGATCGGGGTGCCCTTGACCGCCGACTGGTAGGCGATGCCGCCGCCCATGATGCCGGCGCCGAGCACGGCGGCCAGTTTCACGTCCCTGGCGACTTCATCGTACTGCTTGGCTTTCTTCTTCAGTTCCTGGTCGTTCAGGAACAGGCCGATCAGGCTTTCGGCAACCGAGGTCTTGGCCAGCTTGACGAAGCCCTGGGCCTCGACTTCCAGCGCCTTGTCACGGCCGAAGTTGGCGGCTTTCTGGATCGACTTGATGGCTTCCACCGGGGCCGGGTAGTTCGGGCCGGCCTGGCCGGCGACGAAGCCCTTGGCGGTTTCGAAGGCCATCATCTGCTCGATGGCGTTGAGCTTGATCTTTTCCAGCTTGGGCTGGCGGCGGGCCTTGTGGTCCAGCTCGCCGGCGATGGCGCGCTTGACCAGGTCGAGGGCCGCGGCCTGCAGCTGCTCGGGGGCGACCACGGCGTCGACGGCGCCGACTTTCAGGGCGTCCTCGGCACGGTTTTCCTTGCCCGAGGCGATCCACTCCACGGCGTTGTCCACGCCGATCACGCGCGGCAGGCGCACGGTGCCGCCGAAGCCCGGGTAGATGCCCAGCTTGACTTCCGGCAGGCCGATCTTGGCGGTCGCGCTCATCACGCGGAAGTCCGCGGCCAGGCACATTTCCAGGCCGCCGCCCAGGGCGATGCCGTTGATCGCGGCGACGGTCGGGACCTCGAGGTCCTCGAAGGCGCTGAAGATCTTGTTGGCTTCGAGGTTGCCGGCCAGCAGCTCTTCGTCGGGCAGCTTGAAGTTGTCGACGAATTCGGTGATGTCGGCGCCGACGATGAACACGCCCTTGCCGCTGGTCACGATCACGCCCTTGACGGACGCATCGGCCTTGATCGCATCGACTGCTTCACGCAGTTCGTTCAGGGTGAGCCGGTTGAACTTGTTGACGGACTCGCCCTTGAGGTCGAAATTCAGCTCGACGATGCCGCTCTCAAGAGCCTTAACCGTGATGGCTTTACCTTGGTAAATCATCAACTGATCTCCACGCTAGGGAAGCTTGAACTCACGCATCGGACGCCGTGTATCGGGACCCTTCCGCCGTCGCGGAGCATAGTCCCAAAGCCTGCGGCACACCCGCCGATGCGATAGTCGGGGCCTTTGTTCGACCGTTCGTACGCAGCAAACGCTCGATTCATACGCCCGTTTGATTCGGGTGTGCACACCTTCTTCGAAAAGCCTGCGCTTGTCAATCGCGGAGAACCGTCCGAAAGGCCTCTGGTTCGCCGCATTCAGCGGCGTTCTCGCGCAACATTCACTAAAACCATGGCGTGCCGCGCCGCTGGCTGGCCTGGGGCCAGCCCCGCCGTTGGCAAAACGCCCGGACGCGGGTTAGAGTCCGGCGAATCGCTTGTCGCCGAGCATCGCGAAGAACAAGAAGAAGCCCCACGGCCCCAAGGAGACGCGCCCATGCCATGCCGACCGCTGGCCCGCCTGTTGTCCCTGTTCGTACTGTCCGTCCTGCCCCTGCTGGCCCACGCCGAGCCCGCCGGCGACCTGCTGGCGCTGCACCAGATGCGCCTGGCCGCCCAGCGCAGCCTGAGCGACCTGTTCCTGCTCAACGCCATGGCCGGCGACCCGCGCTACGCGGGCCTGGTGGCCAGCTCGACGGCCGACGCCGGCGCCGCCCTGGAACGCCTGGGGCAGATGCCCGGCAGCGCCTCGGCGCAGCTCAGGAGCAAGCTGCAGGAACAATGGGACGGCTACCGCCAGGCCCTGCAGCAGCAACTGCAGGCGCAGAAGCAGAACGGCTACAACGACTTCCAGCCCCTGGGCGACCTGGCCAGCCGCAACAGCCAGTTGCTGGATACCGCCGAACAACTCTACGACGGCATCCAGAAGGACAGCGGCCAGCAGGTGCCGCCGCTCACCCAGCAGAGCCGCGAGCAGAGCCTGCTGATGCAGTCGATCACCTGGAACTACGTGTCGCGCAACGCCTCGGTGGGCGCCAACCCGGTGCGCAGCGAGGACCAGCAGGCCCTGGACGACCTGACCAACCGCTTCGCCATCAACCTGCTGCAGTTGCAGCAGGCGCCGCAGACCAGCCCGGAGATCGGCCGCGAGCTGCGGGCCATCTCCACCAAGTGGCGGTTCATCGAGAAATCGCTGCAGAGCGCGGCGCAGAGCAACGTGCCCTTCCTCATCGACAAGTACTCCGACGGCATCATCGCCGACCTGGAGCAGGTCTCGGGCCTGTATGCCGCGGCGCAGCTCTGAATGAGGGCAGCGCTACGGCGCTCAGGCGCGCCGGGAAAGGAACTCGGCGATGCGCTGCAGGTGGCTGGCGTCGCCGCGCTCGCCCCAGTACAGGGCGATGAACTGCGCCGAAGCCTCGGCCATGTACACGTCGCCCGGCAGCGTCGCCAGGTCGGCGAGCAGCTGCGCATCGCCGCAGGGCTCGCGCCAGCGGTCCAGCCAGACGCCCGGCGCGCTCTGCCAGTAGCGCCACTCGTCCGTGCGCCCGCGGCTGCGCCCTCGGTGGTACTGCGCGCAGCTCTGCGGCGGCTGCCGCTCCAGCCAGTGCGGCCACTCCTGGCGCGCCATCTGCATGGCCAGCCCCAGGCGCCGCGCCTGCAGGCGCAGGTCCATCTGCCCGCGCTGCCCGCGCGAGGGCATCAGCCAGGCCAGCGGGCTGAGCACCAGCGCCAAGAGCAGGATCGACCACCAGACTGTCATATCAGGTATACCCCGGCCCGAAGGGCCATACTTGCATTCATAACTGTCCCCCGGAGGAGACGCTCATGCCCTACCAACACATCCTGGTCGCCGTGGACCTCACCGACGAATGCGACCCGGTGATGAAGCGCGCCGTGGCGCTGGCCTCCAGCACCCAGGCGCAGCTCTCCACCGTGCATGTGGTCGAGCCCATGGCCATGGCCTTCGGTGGTGACGTGCCGATGGACCTGTCGATGCTGCAGCAACAGCAGTTCGACCAGGCCAAGGAGCGCATGCACCAGTTCACCCTCTGCTACCCGCAGGTGTCCATCGCCCAGAGCCACCTGGTCTACGGCCAGCCGCGCCAGGAAATCCACCGCCTGGCCAAGGAACAGGGTTGCGACCTGATCATCGTCGGCAGCCACGGCCGCCACGGCCTGGCCCTGCTGCTGGGCTCCACCGCCAACGACGTGCTGCACGGCGCGCCCTGCGACGTGCTGGCGGTGCGCCTGCAGAAGACCGAGTGAGACAGACCGGGCGCCCGCCGCGGCGGGCGCCCGGGTTCAGAACACTTCCCCCCCGCTCATCAACGCCGGGCGAACCTTCTGCAGCTGCGCCTCCAGCGAGTAGCTCATGCTCGAGGACATGGAGAAGAAGCTGAGGAAGGCCTTGAGGTTGGAGTCGCCCACGCAGGTGTCGTGGATGCGCTGCCAGAACGCCTGGTTGACCAGCTGCAGCTGCTGGTACAGGCGCACCAGCCCCTTCAGTTCCCAGTCGGCGTGCCGCCCCTCGCGGTAGTTGAAGTACTGGCGCATCAGGTACAGCGACACCGCGCGGGTGATGAACTCCTGGTTGCTGGCGAACGGCAGGTGCTGCTGGGCCATCGGCTTGAGCCGCCCGAGCAGCGGGCAGGCGCTGGTGGCCATGATCACCCCCAGCAGCGCCCGCAGGCCCTCCTCCAGGCCGACCTGCTTGTGGTACTCGCGCTCGGGGGTGCGCACCAGCACGTCCACCTTCTTCAGCGCTGGCAGGCCGCGGAAGTCCTCGATCACCCGGTGCAGGTCCACCGCCGCCGGGCAGTAGCGGTGCTGCTCGCGGGACAGCGGGCAGTTGCTGCACTGGTTGTGCCCCAGGCGCGTCCACGCCGGCGCCCCGGCGGCCCGCTCGCCGTCGGAGCCGCGCTCCAGCTCGATGCGGTAGCTGAAGCCCTGCTCGTCATCCAGATTGATGCGGTACTCGATTGTCATGCCCTTCCCCAACTCGCCGATCGCCGCCACGGCGGCAGCCCCCGGGCACCTTCCCGACAGGGCGGGTCACTCTTCCAGTTCGGCCCAGCGCTCGATCAGCCGGTCCAGTTCGGCCTGCAGGCTGTCCAGGCGCTCCAGCACCACGCGGGTCTCCTCCGCCGGGCGCTGGTAGAAGCTGGGCGCCGAGATTTCCCCCTGCACGCCAGCCAGCTCGGCCTCCAGGGCATCGATCTGCCCGGGGATGGCCTCCAGTTCGCGCTGCAGCTTGTAGCTGAGCTTCTTCTTCGCCGCCTCCGGCGCCGCCGCTGCCTGCGGGGCGGGCTCGGCGGCGGGCTTCGCCGCCTTCTCCTCGCCCACGCCCAGCAGGCGCGGCGAACCGCCCTGGCGCAGCCAGTCGTTGTAGCCGCCGACGAACTCGCGCACACGGCCCTCGCCTTCGAAGACCAGGGTGCTGGTCACCACGTTGTCGAGGAACTCCCGGTCGTGGCTGACCATCAGCACGGTGCCATCGAAGCTCAGCAGCACCTCTTCCAGCAGCTCCAGGGTTTCCACGTCCAGGTCGTTGGTCGGTTCGTCCAGTACCAGCAGGTTGGCCGGCTTGCTGAACAGCTTGGCCAGCAACAGACGTGCCCGTTCGCCGCCGGACAGCGCCTTGACCGGGGTGCGGGCGCGCTGCGGGGTGAACAGGAAATCGCCCAGGTAGCTGAGCACGTGGCGGTTCTGGCCGTTGATGGTGATGAACTCGCGGCCTTCGGCGATGTTGTCGATGACGGTCTTTTCCGGCTCCAGCTGGTGACGCAACTGGTCGAAATAGGCCACTTCCAGGCGCGTGCCTTCCTTGATGCTGCCGCTGGTGGGCTGCAGGTCGCCCAGCAGCAGCTTGAGCAGCGAGGTCTTGCCGGTGCCGTTGGCGCCCAGCAGGCCGATGCGGTCGCCGCGCTGCAGCACCAGGGAGAAATCGCGGATCAGCGGCTCGCCGCCGGGGTGGGCGAAGCCGACCTTCTCGGCGACTATCACCTGCTTGCCGGACTTCTCTGCCGTCTCCAGCTGGAAGCTGGCCTTGCCGGTGCGCTCGCGGCGCTCGGCGCGCTCGTTGCGCATGGCCTTGAGCGCGCGCACGCGGCCCTCGTTGCGGGTACGCCGGGCCTTGATGCCCTGGCGGATCCACACTTCCTCCTGGGCCAGGCGCTTGTCGAATAGCGCGTTGGCCGCCTCTTCGGCCGCCAGCTGCTGCTCCTTGTGCACCAGGAAGCTGGCGTAGTCGCCCTTCCAGTCGATCAGGTGGCCGCGGTCCAGTTCGAGGATGCGGTTGGCCACGGCCTGCAGGAAGGCGCGATCGTGGGTGATGAACAGCACCGCGCCCTGGAAGCCGGACAGCGCCTCTTCCAGCCAGGCGATGGCGCCGATGTCCAGGTGGTTGGTCGGCTCGTCCAGCAGCAGCAGGTCCGGCTCGGCCACCAGCGCCTGGGCCAGCAGCACGCGGCGGCGCCAGCCGCCGGAGAGCTCGGCGAGGGTCTTGTCGGCCGGCAGTTGCAGGCGCGTGAGGGTGGTTTCCACCAGCTGCTGCAGGCGCCAGCCGTCGCGGGCCTCCAGCGCCTGCTGGACGCGCGCCAGCTGGGTCAGGTCGTCCTCGCTCTGGATGTGCAGGCTCAGGTGGTGGTAGCGGCTGAGCAGCTCGCCGACCTCGGCCAGGCCCTCGGCGACCACGTCGTAGACCGTGCGCTCGTCGGCCACCGGCAGTTCCTGGGGCAGCTCGCCGATCTTCAGCGCCGGGGCGCGCCAGATGGCGCCGTCGTCGGGCATCTGCTCGCCCTTGACCAGCTTGAGCATGCTCGACTTGCCGGTGCCGTTGCGACCGATGATGCAGACCCGCTCGCCCTTCTCGATCTGCCAGGACACCTTGTCCAGGAGCGGCGTGGTGCCAAAGGCGAGGGATACATCGGTGAACTTCAGCAGGGTCATGGGGCATCTCCGGAAACTGGGGCCGCAGTGTAAGGGAAACTCGAAAAAAGTCAGAGCCTTGCGCGGGCGCCGCGGCTGACATCTTTTGTGCCCGACGGTAGCCCCGCGACGCTTCCGCCGTCGCCGCGCAACAGGCTAAGCTTGTGCCTATAGGCGCCGATCAGACTGCGCCACGAATTACTTTGCGGAACAGTCATGCGCGGTCGCCTTTCACTTTTGTTCTCCTGCCTGATCCTCACCCTGACCAGCGCTGCGCCGGCGCATGCCGCCCCGCTGCAGCAGCAGCGGCAGATGTACGACGAGGCCAAGGCCGCCCTGGCGCGCAACGACAACGGCCCCTACCTGCGCTACCGCCAGGCCCTGGCGGATTATCCGCTGGAACCCTACCTGGGCTACGACGACCTGACCAACCGCCTGAAAAGCGCCAGCGACGCCGAGATCGAGGGCTTCCTCACCGAGCACGGCGACCTGCCGCAGATCAACTGGCTGAAACTGCGCTGGCTGCGCCAGCTGGCCGACCGCCAGGACTGGAAGACCTTCCTCGACTATTACGACCCGAAGATGAACTTCACCGAGCTGGACTGCCTGTACGGCCAGTACCAGCTCACCCACGGGCAGAAGGCCGCCGGCTACGAGACCGCGCAGAAGCTGTGGCTGGTGGGCAAGTCGCAACCCGACGCCTGCGACACCCTGTTCGACCTCTGGCAGGCCGACGGCCAGCTCACCGAGGACATGGTCTGGAAGCGCCTGAAGCTGGCGGCCGAGAAAGGCAACTACGGCCTGGCCACCACCCTCGCCAAGCGCCTGCCGACCCTCGGCAGCCTCGGCGAGCTGATGGTCAAGGTCGCGCAGAACCCCTCCCAGCTGAGCCAAACCGAACGCTTCAGCCTGCGTACCCACGCCATGGCCGACGTCGTCGGCCTGGGCCTGCGGCGCCTGGCCAAGCAGGACCCGGAGCGCGCCCTGGGCCTGCTCGACGGCTACGAGAGCAGCCTGCCGTTCACCGGCGAAGAGAAGGTCAACATCGCCCGGCAGATCGGCCTGGGCCTGGCCCGCCGCTACGACCCGCGCGCCCTGCCGCTGATGACCCGCTACGACCCCGAGCTGCGCGACAACACCGTCAGCGAATGGCGTCTGCGCCTGCTGATGCGCCTGGGCCGCTGGGAAGACGCCTACCAGTTGACCCGCCAACTGCCCAAAGACCTGGCCGAGACCAACCGCTGGCGCTACTGGCAGGCGCGTACCCTGCAACTGGCCCAGCCGCAGAACCCGCAGGCCATGGCGCTGTACCAGCCGCTGGCGCGCGAGCGCGACTTCTACGGCTTCCTCGCCGCCGACCGGATCAACGCGCCCTACCAACTGAACAACCGCCCGGTGAGCATCAGCCCACAGGTGATGCAGCGCGTGCGTAACGCCGCCAGCACCCGCCGCGCCCTGGAGTTCTACGCCCGCGGCGACGTGATCAGCGCCCGCCGCGAGTGGTACTACGCCGCCCGGGTGTTCAACCGCGACGAACTGCTGGCCCAGGCCCGCATGGCCTACGACATGCAGTGGTACTTCCCGGCCATCCGCGCCATCAGCCAGGCGCAGTACTGGGACGACCTCGACATCCGCTTCCCGGTGGCGCACCGCGACAGCCTGCTGCGCGAGGCGCGCAACCGCGACCTGCACCCCAGCTGGGTGTTCGCCATCACCCGCCAGGAAAGCGCCTTCATGTCCGATGCGCGCTCCGGCGTCGGCGCCACCGGCCTGATGCAGCTGATGCCGGCCACCGCCAAGGAGACCTCGAAGAAATTCGGCATTCCCCTGGCCGGGCCGCAGCAGCTGATAGTGCCGGACCTCAACATCCGCCTCGGCGCCGCCTACCTCAGCCAGGTGCAGGGCCAGTTCAACGGCAACCGCGTGCTCGCCACCGCCGCCTACAACGCAGGCCCTGGGCGCGTGCGCCAGTGGCTGAAGGACGCCCGCCACCTGTCCTTCGACGTCTGGGTGGAGAGCATTCCCTTCGACGAGACCCGCCAGTACGTGCAGAACGTGCTGTCCTACTCGGTCATCTATGGGCAGAAGATAGGCGTGCCGCAGCCGCTGGTGGACTGGCACGAGCGCTTCTTCGACGAGCTCTGAGCCGCCCCGCCACCACGGCAAGCCGCATCCTCCCTCACGGATTTCCACCGGGCGCCTATGCTTGCAGGGGCGCCCGAGCATCCCGCTCCGGCCAGTGATTTCCGCCGCCTTGCGGGAGATGCGCCATGCGTCCAGTCCGTACAGCCCTGACCTTCGCGGTGCTGGCTCTCGCCAGTCTGTCCCTGCAACCGGCCTGCGCGGCCGCCCCTGGTGCCCCGGCGGACAACCCGCCAGCGCCGGCCGACGCGGCGCCAGCGGCCCAGCCGGCCGCGCCGGAGCAGATAGCACCGCCGCCTGCGCCCCTGCCAGCCGCAGCGCCAGCGCCGGTCGAAGCCGTCTTCAACGCGGAACAGCTGGAACAGATGCTCGCGCCCATCGCGCTCTATCCCGACTCGCTGCTGGCCCAGGTGCTGATGGCTGCGACCTACCCCGGCAACGTCGCCGACGCCGTGGCCTGGTCCAAGGCCCACCCCGGCGTCGAGGGCGACGACGCGGTGCGCCAGGTCGGCGACCAGCCCTGGGACCCCAGCGTGCAATCGCTGGTGGCCTTCCCCGCCGTGCTGCACCTGATGGGCCAGGACCCGGCCTGGGTGCAGCGCGTCGGCGACGCCTTCCTGGCCCAGCCCGACGACGTGATGCAGAGCGTGCAGAAGCTGCGCCAGCGCGCCCAGGCGGCCGGCACCCTGGCGTCCAACCAGCAGCAGAAGGTCTCGGTGAAGGAGGCCGCGCCAAGTGCCACGACGCAAGCGGCGGCGCCGGCGCAGACCATCATCATCGAGCCCGCCGACCCGCAGGTGGTCTACGTGCCCAGCTACGACCCCAACGTGGTCTACGGCCAGTGGCCGGCGCCGGCCTATCCGCCGACCTACTACCCGCCGCCACCGCAGTACCCCATCGCCACCGGCCTTGCGACCGGGCTGGCGTTCGGCGTGGGCGTGGCGGCCATCGCCTCGCTGTGGGGCGATTGCGACTGGGACCACGGCGACGTCGATATCGACGTGAACCGCTACAACAACATCAACGTCAACCGCCGCATCGACGCCAGCCAGCGTACCTGGCAGCACAACCCGAGCTATCGCCAGGGCGTGCCCTACCGCGGCCAGGCCGCCCAGCAGCGCTACGACCGCCGCCTGGCCGGCGCCGACCAGCGCGCCGCCCTGCGCGGCCAGGACCCGCGCGCCGCCGAGCGTGACCGTGCGCGGCAGAGCCTGGCCAAGCACGGCGTGGAAGCCCCGGCCACCAGCAACCGCCAGGCCCGCGAGCGCGCCCAGAGCGCCAGCCGCGAGATGCGCCAGGAGCCGGGGCTGCGCCAGGACAACAAGCTGCGGCAACGCGAACAGGCCAGTTCGCGCCCCCGCGAGCGCGCGCCGGACAACCTGAAGTCCCAGCGCCAGGCCCGCGAGCGCTTCGCCGGCAGCCAGGGGCCGCGCAACAACGCCTTCGCCGACGCCCGCAACCCGCGCCAGGCACGCGCCAGCAGCGAACGCGGCCAGCTCAGCCGGGCCAGCTCGCGCAACAGCATCGGCGCCGGCCGGGCGCAGGCCCAGCATGTCGGGCGCCCGGTGCAACGCTCTGCCCCCGCGCTGTCGCGCGGCGGCCGTTCCAGACGCTGAGAGGAGCACCGCCATGTCCCGTATCCCGCGCATAGCCCTGCTCTCGCTGCTACCGCTGCTCGTCCCGCTGGCCCAAGCGCAGCAAATGTTCAAGACCCCGGACGAGGCCGCCGCGGCCTTCGTCGCCGCGCTCGGCACCCAGCACGCCGACGCCGGGCGCCTCGCCGCGCTGCTCGGCGACGACTGGCGCACCTACATCCCGGCCAGGAACATCGAGCGCAAGGACGTCGACGCCTTCCTCGCTCTGTACAAGCAGAAGCACGTCATCCACGACGATGGCGACGACCGCGCCCACCTGGTGGTCGGCGACGACGGCTGGACCCTGCCGCTGTCGCTGCAGCACGGCAAGCAGGGCTGGGCCTTCGACGCCAAGGGCAGCGTCGAGGAGATTCGCGACCGCCGTATCGGCCGCAACGAGCTGGCGACCATCCAGGCGGTGCAGGCCTACCACGACGCGCAACTGGACTATGCGTCGGTCGACCGCAACGGCGACGGCCTGCTCGAATACGCGCAGAAGTTCCAGAGCAGCGACGGCAAGTTCGACGGCCTGTACTGGGCCGAACAGCCCGGCGTCGAGCAAAGCCCGCTCGGCCCGCTGTTCGGCGACGCCAAGCCCGGGGGCGAATGGCACGGCTACCACTACCGCATCCTCACCGCCCAGGGGCCCTCGGCGCCCGGCGGCGCCTACGACTACCGGATCGGCGGCCACATGACCCGCGGCTTCGCCCTCGTCGCCTGGCCGGCGCGCTACGGCGACAGCGGGGTGATGTCGTTCATGATCAGCCACGACGGCGAGGTCTTCGAGAAAGACATGGGGCCGGACAGCGCCAGGCTCGCCCTGGCGATGAAACGCTTCGACCCGGACAGCAGCTGGACCGAGGTGAAGGACGCCGCCAACCCCTGAGGCCCGCGCCGGGCCGGGCCCGGGTTTACTCGAGCACTTCCACCGGCATGCCCACGCGCAGCTCGCCGCGGCCGACGGGGATCAGGTTCTGCCCGAACAGCGCCTCGCCATCCACCTGGCGGTACTTGAGCAGGGTCGCCAGGGGTTCGCGGTTCGGGTCGCGCTCGCCGGTGTGCGGGTCGATGGTGGTGAGGATGCAGCGGCCGCAGGGCTTGGCCACGTGGAACTCGATATCGCCGATGCGGATGCGCTTCCAGCCATCCTCGGCGTAGGGCTCGCTGCCCGCCACCACCAGGTTGGGGCGGAAGCGCAGCATCTCCAGGGGCTGGCCGACGCGGGCGGCCAGGTCGTCCACCGAAGCCTGGCTCATCAGCAGCAGCGGGAAACCGTCGGCGAAGTGCACCTTCTCGCCCGGCTCGGCATAGGCGGTATCCACCTGCCGGGCGCGCTGCTCGGGAATCTCCACCAGCCGGCAGGGGCGGCCGAGGAAGCGGCTCAGCCAGTCCGCCGCGGCATCGCCGGCGTCCGGCACCTGCAGGCTGTCGCGCCAGATGGTCACGCCGCGCAGCGCATCGTCCACGCCCGGCACCGCCACCCGCAGGTCCTCCATCCCCGGCGCGCGCAGGCGCAGGGCCTGGCCACCGTCCTGCCAGCGCGCCTCGATGCGGCCCAGTTGCGGCAGCAGGCGCTGGGTGAGAAAGCGCCCGTTGGCAGCCTCCACCACCATCCAGCGGCGATCGCCCTGCAGGCCGAGGGCGTCCAGCCCGATGCTGTCCAGAGGCTCGAACCGGCCGGACTTGAGCGGGTAACGGTAGAGGGCGCTGAGGGTGACCATGCTGGCGGCTTCCTTGTTGCGGGCAAAGAAGCCGTTATACGGGGCGGGCCGGCGCCTAGCAATCGGGCATCGTGGACGGAGTCCGCTCCTACGGCGATGCGTCCTGGAACCGTAGTAGGACTCTGTCCGCCCTACGGGTCAGGATGACTCCTGATTCTCCAGCCAGCTCAGGACAGCCCCCTCTCCCTTCAGGGAGAGGGTTGGGGAGAGGGGCGGAGCCAACCCCAGGCGCCGTGGCCGCCGGGAAACGCCATTCGCGAGCAAGCTCGCTCCTACGAAGAGCATTTCAACATGGCCTGCAAGACAATTGCCCCTACAGCTCCAGGGAAGCACGGTCGTAGGAGCAACTGTCTTGCAGGCTGCGCCGCCTCTTTCCAACCCGTAGGGCGCATAACGCCTACGGCGTTATCCGCCGCGGCCGTCGGGCACCGGCGTTCCGGCCAACGGCGGATAACCGCGAACGGTTATTCGCCCTACGGTCGAGCACGGTCGTAGGAGACTCCGTCCGCGATTGAACCCGCCAGCCGCGCCGGACCATCCCGTAGGGCGCATAACGCCTACGGCGTTATCCGCCGCGGCCGTCGGGCACCGGCGTCCCGGCCGACGGCGGATAACCGCGAACGGTTATTCGCCCTACGGTTGGACACGGTCGCGGCTCAGGCCGGCAGCTTCTCCAGGCGCCGGCGGATCACGTCCACCAGCAGGTCGGGTTGGAACTTGGAGAGGAAGTCGTCGCAGCCCACCTTGCGCACCATGGCCTCGTTGAAGCTGCCCGACAGCGAGGTGTGCAGCACCACGTAGAGCCCGGCCAGGCGCGGGTCGTTGCGGATCTCGGTGGTCAGGCGGTAGCCGTCCATCTCCGGCATCTCGGCATCGGTGAAGACCATCAGCAGCTTCTCCTCCACGTCCTCGCCGGCGTTGGCCCAGGCCTGCAGCTGGCGCAGCGCGCGCAGGCCGTCGGTGGCCACGTGCAGTTTCAGGCCGAGCTGGCCGAGGGTGTCGCGCAACTGGGCCACGGCGACACTGGAGTCGTCCACCACCAGCACCTCGCGGCCACTGGTCTGCGCCAGCAGGTCGTGGTCCAGGCGCTCGGCGGAGACGCGGGTGTTCATCGGCACTATCTCGGCCAGCACCTTCTCCACGTCGATGATCTCCACCAGGCGCTCGTCGACGCGGGTGATGGCGGTCAGGTAGTGCTGGCGCCCGGCGCCCCCGGGCGGCGGCTGCACCGCCTCCCAGTTGAGGTTGAGGATGCGCTCCACGCCGCCGACCAGGAAGGCCTGCACCGAGCGGTTGTACTCGGTGACGATGATGGTGCTGCGCTCCTCGGGGCGCAGCGGGCGCATGCCGATGGCGTGGGACAGGTCGATCACCGGCAGGGTCTGGCCGCGCAGGTTGATCACCCCGCAGATCATCGGGTGGCGCTGCGGGATCAGCGTCAGGCGCGGCAGCTGCAGCACCTCCTGGACCTTGAACACGTTGATGGCGAACTGCTGCCGGCCGGCCAGGCGGAACACCAGGATCTCCAGGCGGTTCTGCCCCACCAGTCGGGTGCGTTGATCGACGCTGTCGAGAATGCCGGCCATGGGGGCTCCTGAAATCGGGATGAATAGCGTAGGGCTATCGGCCAGAATTCCGGCGACGAAATACTGGCGCTACGCCATCATGCCTTAGAAGCCCGTCCCGGGCCAGCCCCGGCGATCAGTCGCTGAGCAGCGGCGAATCCGCCGGCAGGTGCAGGCGCAGCGCCGCCGGGCGTACCTCGAAGCGCGCCCGGCGGGCTTCCAGGGGCTCGCCGTCGAGGTTGATCGCCAGGCCCTCGCCGGCCTCCAGTTCGAGCCACGGCAGGCGCGCGCGGACGAATAGCTCCTGCAGCCCGCCACCACTGCCGAGCAGCGTTCCCAGGGCCGACAGCATGTCGCCCGGCGCCGGCAGGATGCTGACGTCCAGCAGCCCGTCGTCGGCCAGGGCCTGGACGCACAGCGGGTGGCCGCCGCCGGCCTGGCGGCCGTTGCCGATGCCCAGGGCGAGGAACTCGCCCTGCCAGTCGAAGCCCGGGCCGCGGAAACGGCCCTGGGCCGAGTGCACCTCGGAGAAGCGGCTGATCCCGGTCAGCAGGTAGGCCGCGCCGCCCAGGGCCTTCTTCAGGTCCTCGGAGGTGTTGGCGGTGACCGTGGAGCCGAAGCCGCCGGTGGCCATGTTGAGGAAGATGCGCCCCTGGACCTCGCCCAGGTCGATGGGCCGCGCCGCTTCCTCCAGCAGCCCCAGGGCCGCGTCCGGCTCCAGCGGGATGCCGGCGGCGCGGGCGAAGTCGTTGGCCGTGCCCAACGGCAGCAACGCCAGGCTCGCCGCTGCGCCGGCGCGGTACAGCGCCTCGGCCACGGCCCGCGCGGTGCCGTCGCCACCGCCGGCGACCAGCGTCGGGTAGCCGGCCGCCAGCGCCTCGCCGACCAGGCGCTCGGCGTCGCCCTCCTCCCAGGTCACCCGCACGTCCAGCCGCCAGCCGGCCTCGCGGCGCGCCAGCACCGCCGCGCGCACGGCGTCGTTGGCCGCCTGCTTGCCGTGCAGGATGAGCATTGCCTCGGGTTTCGCCATGGTCCCTCTCCCCTTATCGAAATCCATTCACTATGGACCAACCAACCGGGGAGCGAAGTTCAGGCCGGGTAGCCGGTGATCTCGCGGATGCTCCGGTACAGCGGCCGGAGTTGCCGGTACATGCGCTGGTAGACCTCGCGGTACAGCCGCTCGTAGGTGCGCTGCGCCTGCGGGCGCGGCTGGAATACCTGGCCGACGCGGGTCATGGCGGCGATGGCGCTGGCGAAGTCCGGGTACAGCCCCAGCCCCACCGCGCAGTCGATGGCCGCGCCCAGGCCGGAGGCCTCGTAGACGTGCGGGCGCTCCGCCGGCAGGCCGAAGATGTCGGCGGTCAGCTGCATGGCGGCGTCGCTCTGGGAGCCGCCGCCGGCCACGCGCAGGCGCTCGATGCGGGTGCCGGAGCGCTTCTCGATGCGCTCCTTGCCCTGGCGCAGGGCGTAGGCCAGGCCTTCGAGGATGGCGCGGTACAGGTGCGCGCGGGTGTGCACGTCGCCGAAGCCGATCACCGCGCCCTTGGCCTCCAGCCCCGGCTCGCGGATGCCCGGCGTCCAGTAGGGCTGCAGCATCAGGCCCATGGAGCCGGGCGGCACCTGCTCGACCAGTTCGTCGAACAGCTTCTCCGGCTCCACGCCCAGCTCGGCGGCGCGCTGCATCTCGCGCAGGCCGAACTCGCGCTTGAACCAGCTGACCATCCAGAAGCCGCGGTAGATCATGACCTCGGTGTTGAAGTGGTCGGGGATCGCCGCCGGGTACGGCGGGATCAGCGGGATGGTCTCCAGGTAGCGCGGGCGGGTGGTGTTGATGGTCGCGGTGGTGCCGTAGGATAGGCAGGCCACGCTGGGCTCGATGGCCCCGGCGCCGAGCACCTCGCAGGCCTTGTCGGCGCCGGCGGCGATCAGCGGCAGGCCCTCGGGGATGCCGGTGTGGCGGCTGGCCTCGGCGCTGATCTCGCCGAGCTTTTCGCCAGGCTTGAACAGCTGCGGCAACTGCTCCTGGCGCACCTTCACCGCCTGCCATTTCCAGTCGCGCGGGACGGCCCACTTCAGGCGTTTGTAGTCGAACGGCAGGTAGGCCACGCTGCACGCCAGGGAATCGACGAAGCGCCCGCACAGGCGGTGAGTGAGAAAACCCGACAGCAGCAGCACCTTGTGCGTGGCCGCGTGCAGCTGCGGCTGCTGCTGCGCCACCCAGTTGACCTCGGCCTGGCTGCGGAAGTAGTCCACCGCGCCCTCGGCGCCGGCCAGCTTGAACAGCCAGCCCCAGGCCCCCTTGATGCGCCCCTCGACCTCGGCGCGGCGCTGGTCCAGCCAGAGGATCGCCGGGCGCAGCGGCTTGCCCTGCTCGTCCACGTGGATCACGGTGCCGCGCTGGGTGGTCAGCGACACGCCGCGGATCAGGCTGCGGTCGACGCCGGTCTGCGCCCAGAGCAGTTGACAGGCCTCGCCGAGCCTGGCCCAGTAGTACTCCGGGTCCTGCTCGGCCCAGCCGGGCTGGGTCGAATAGTAGGCCTCCAGCTCCACCTTGCCCTTGCCCACCAGGTTGCCGGCGAGGTCGAAGAGCAGCACGCGCACGCTCTGGGTGCCGTTGTCGATGGCCAGCAGGTAGCTCTTGTCGTTATCCATTGCGCGCTCTCGGTCTTCTTGTGGCTTGCCGCTCGTGGCTCTCAACTACCCGCCGGGGCCGGCAGGCTGTAGCAGCGCCGCCAGAGGTCCAGGTAGGCACGTTCTTCTTCGCTCCAGCGGGCGTCGTCCCAGCCCAGGCGCGCCTGGCACAGCGCGCGGATGGCCGGCAGCTCGGCGGCGCCGCCGTGCGCCAGCAGCAGGCCCAGGCGCGTGCGGCGCAGCAGCAGGTCGTCCAGGTGCAGCACCAGTTCGCCTTCGGCGGCCCAGGCCAGCTCGGCCCACAGGCAGTCGCTGTCGCCCACCCGGCCGTTGCCGACTTGCGCCAGCAGCCCGGCCAGCTGCGCCAGGTTGCGCCCGTGGCGGCCGGCCAGGCGCCGCCGTTGCTGCGGCCCCAGGCCCGGCAGGTCGACTTCGGGGGCTGCGGCGAAGATCGGCTCGGGGCTGTCTTCCAGCGTCTTGCCGAGCATGGGCGCGCAGGCCCGCAGCACTTCCAGGGCCAGCAGGCGGAAGGTGGTGAGCTTGCCCCCGGCCAGGGTCACGCAGCCGGGTTCGCTCCACAGAGCGTGCTCGCGCTTCTCGTCCGAGGGCTTCTTCTGCTGCGCGGCGCCGCTGGCGACCACCGGGCGCACGCCGGCCCAGGTCGAGCGCACGTCGGCCTCGCCGATGCGGGCGGCGGGAAACTGCTGCGCGCAGGCCTCCAGCAGGTAGTCCAGCTCCGCGCGGCTGATGCGGGCGTCGCCGTCCAGGCCGTCGCCATGGTCCAGGTCGGTGGTGCCGACCACGGTGGCGCCTTCCCAGGGGAAGACGAACACCGGGCGCTTGTCCGCCCGGTGCATGAAGCTGAAGGCATGGGCCACCGGCAGGCGCCAGGCCGGCAGCAGCAGGTGGCTGCCGCGCAGGGGGCGGATGTGCTCGTCGCCCTCCATCCGGCGCAACCGGTCGGCCCAGGCGCCAGTGGCCAGCGCCACCGCGCCGGCGCGGAAGGCGAAGCGCCCCGCGCCTTCGCGGTCCTCCGCCAGCAGGCCGGTGACCCGCCCGCCGTCGCGGCGCAGTTCCAGCACGCGCAGGCCGTTGAGCGCCTCGCCGCCGTCGGCGCGGGCCTCGTCCAGCACGCGCATGACCAGCCGGGCGTCGTCCACCACCGCATCGGCGAAGCGCGTGCCGCCCAGCAGGCCTTCCTCCTTCAGCCCCGGCGCCAGGTAGCGCAGTTGCTGCAGCGGGTAGTAGAGGTGGTTGCGCTTGCCGGCCAGGGCGTCGTACACGGCCAGCAGGCCGCCGAACACCTTCGGCCCGGGGAAACCGCCACGGTAGTGCGGCATGATGAAGCTCAGCGGCTCCACCAGCCCCGGCGCCTCGCCGAGCAGGCGCTGGCGCTCGCGCACCGAGTCGCGGGTCAGGCCGACCTGGCCCTTGGCGATGTAGCGCAGGCCGCCGTGGACCATCTTCGAGGAACGGCTGGAGGTGCCCCAGGCGAAGTCGCGCTGTTCCAGCAGCAGGCAGCGCCAGCCGCGCCGCGCGGCCTCGCGGAGGATGCCGGCGCCGGTGATGCCGCCGCCGACCACGATCAGGTCCCAGTCGCGCCCGGCCAGTTCGGCCAGCGCCTGCCCGCGCCAGGCGGCGTTCCACATGGCGTCAGTCCTGCAGCAGGCTGCCGGGGTTGAGCCGGCCGGCGGGGTCGAAATGGCTGGCCAGGGCCCGCAGGGTGGCCATGCCCAGCTCGCCCTTCTCCACCGCCAGGTAGGGCGCGTGGTCGCGGCCCACGCCGTGCTGGTGGCTGATGGTGCCGCGGTTGTCGACGATCGTCCGGCTGGCGGCGTCCTTGAGCCGGCGCCAGCGTTCGAGGGTGGCGGCGTAGCTGGCCGCGGGGCGGAACACGTAGGTGGTGTAGATGCTGGAGCCTTCGCCGTAGACGTGGGACAGGTGGGTGAACACGTGCACCCGCTCGCCTTCCGCCGCCAGGCCGTCGCGCAGGCTGGCCTCGATGCGCTGCATGAGGTTGTCGACGTTGCTCCAGTCGGTGGCGGTCTCCAGGGTGTCCACCACGTAGCCGGCCTGCCAGAGCGTTTCGCGCAGGTAGGGCGAGCGGAAGCGGCTGGCCTCCCACTTGCGCCCCAGCAGGGTGCCGGTGAACACCCCGCCGAAAGCCTTCAGCAGGCGCCGCGCGAGCTTCAGCGAGGCGGCGTTCTGCGCGCGGCTGCCGGTGACGCCGAAGGTCAGCATGCACTTGCCCTCGCCCGCCCCGCGCCACTTCAGGTAGCGCTCCAGCCAGGCGATCTGCCCGGGGTGCCCGGCGAGGGTCAGTTGGGTGCGGGTTTCCACGGCATTGGACAGGCGCAGCATGGACAGCTGCACCCGTGCCTGGGCCAGGTCGCGGATGGCCGCCAGGCCCTGTTCCCAGGACGGCAGGAAGACCACGTAGAAGCGTTCCTGCTCGGCCAGCCGCGAGACGCGCACCTTCACCGAGGAGAGGATGCCGAAGCGGCCTTCCGAGCCCAGCACCAGCTCGCGCAGGTCGGGGCCGGCGGACGAGGCCGGGAAGGTGGGGATGTCCAGCGGCCCAGCGAAGGTCTCCAGGGTGCCGCCGGCGAATAGCTGCTCGATGCGCCCATAGCGCAGCGACTGCTGGCCGCTGGAGCGGCTGGCCACCCAGCCGCCGAGGGTCGAGAGCTCCCAGGACTGCGGGAAGTGGCCGAGGGTGTAGCCGCGGGCGCGCAGCTGGCTTTCCACCTGCGGGCCATTGGCGCCGGGGCCGAAGGTGGCCACCAGGCTCTCCTCGTCCAGTTCCAGCAGGCGGTTCATGTGCGCCAGGGAGACGGTCAGCACCGGCTTGTCGGCGGCCGGCGGGTTGATGTGCCCGGCCACCGAGGTGCCGCCGCCGTAGGGGATCAGCAGGCAGTCGGTGGCCTGGGCATGGCGCAGCAGTTCGCGGATCTGCTCGGCGCTCTGCGGGTAGGCCACGCCGTCGGGGAAGCGGCCGAACTCGCCCTCGCGCATGGCCAGCCAGTCGGCCAGGCTCTGGCCGCGGGCGTGCAGCAGGCGGTCCATGGGCTCGCGCAGCACCAGCGGGTGGTCGGCCAGGCGCGAGGCCGGCACCCTGGCCAGCACGCTGTCGAGGCTGGCGTCGGGCAGCGCGAGGCCAGGGCCGATCTGCTCGGCGAGAAAGGCGCGGCCCGAGCCGGGCAGCTCCATCGAAGTGCTTTCCTCACCCCAGCCATTCCAGCGTCGCATGCCTGCCGTGCTCCTGTTCCGATCGCTTGCAATGGCTGCCTATACTAGTGCGCCGCCCGAGCCTGTCACTGTCGGATCGGGCCAGCGCCTGTCGCCAATAGAGCCACCAGAACAAGAGCGCCCCCATGCACGCCCTCGGCTACACCTCCGTACCCGCCCTGCTCAAGTACCTGCGCCAGGCCGAGCACCTCGGCCTGGACGTCGACGCCGGCCTGCAGGCCGCCGGCCTCACCCGCGCGCAGCTGGCCGACAACAGCCAGCGCCTGCCCAGCGAGGCCCACGAGCGCCTGCTGGGGCATTTCTGCGAACACGCCGACGACCCGCTGTTCGGCCTGCACGCCGCGCGCTTCGTGCAGCCGGGCTCGTGGAGCGTGCTCGGCTACATCACCATGAACTGCGCCACCCTGGGCGAGGCGATGAACCGCATCATCCCCTACGAGAAGCTGGTGGGGGACATGGGCGTGAGCCGCGTCGAGCCGGGCGACGGTCACGTGCGCCTGGTCTGGAGCTGCCGCCACCAGGCCGCCGACATCCGCCGCCACATGGTGGAGAACGTGCTGGCCTCCTGGCTGCTGTACGCACGCTGGATCGCCGACTTCGAAGGCTCGCCCGAGGAGGTCTGGTTCGAACACCCGCAGCCGGCCGGCACCGACCTGGCCGAATACGAGCGGCTGTTCGGCTGCCCGGTGCGCTTCGAAAAGCCCTGCAGCGCCCTGCTGGTGCCCCTGCCGCTGCTGGCCTTCCCGCTGCGCCAGGCCGACGCCAACCTGCTGCGCACCCTGGAAGAGCACGCCCTGGCCATGATGGCCGAGCTGGACGACGACGAGCCGTTGCCGCTGCGGGTGAAGAACGCCCTGCGCCTGCTGATGAAGGACGGCCTGCCGCGCAAGGAGCGCGTCGCCGAGCGCTTCGAGATGACCGTGCGTACCCTGCAGCGCCACCTGCAGCAGGCCGGCACCAGCTACCAGCAGATACTCGACACGCTGCGCCAGGAACTGGCCGAGCACTACCTGCTGCACAGCGACCTGCAGATCCAGGACATCGCCCAGTACCTGGGCTTCACCGAGTCGCGCTCCTTCCACCGCAGCTTCAAGGGCTGGACCGGGGAAACGCCGGGGGAATACCGCCAGCGCCATCGGCCGGTGGCAGGGTGAACGGCTTCGCCCTACGTCATGGGTAGGCCCGGCGTAGGGCGCATAACGCCTACGGCGTTATCCGCCGCTTGGCCGTGCCCTCCGACGGCTCCGAGGCTGACCTGGGCATTGGCCGTGGCCCCGGCGCATCGGCGGATAACCGCGAACGGTTATTCGCCCTACGTCACGGGTAGGCCTGGCGTAGGGCGCATAACGCCTATGGCGTTATCCGCCGCTTGGCCGTGCCCCCCGGCGGCTCCGAGGCTGACCTGGGCATTGGCCGTGGCCTCGGCGCATCGGCGGATAACCGCGAACGGTTATTCGCCCTACGCCCTACGTCTGGGCGTGGGGAAATGCCTGCTGGGAAAAATCGCAGGCAATAAAAAACCCGCCGGTTAAGGCGGGTTTTTCGGGAATTGGTCGGAGCGACTGGATTCGAACCAGCGACCTTCTCGTCCCGAACGAGACGCGCTACCAAGCTGCGCTACGCTCCGTTTGATGGCGCGCATTCTACCGAAAAACTTTTGATGCACAAGGGGTTAGCGAAAATTTTTTCAGAAATATTTTCTTCCCCCCGAAAAAGCCGACGCCCCGCGGGACTCGGAGTCCGGCGGGGCGCCCGGGTGCTGGCGGTCGGGGATCAGAGATCCTTGACGGTACGCACCTGGTCCTTGTTCACGCGTACGCGTTTGCCGTCCAGTTGTTCGAATTCATAGAAACCGGTGTCGTCGTCGTACTTGGGCGTGTCGACGGACTGGATCTCGCGGCCGTCGTTCAGGGTGATGACGCTGGGGCTGGAGCAGCCAGCGAGTGCGCCAAGGCCCAGGACGAGCAGGAAAGCTGGGAGCGCGCGATTGATCATTCGTATATCTCCTGTACGAATCGAGGTTTGTTCGGAGTTTCCGACTGGGAGAGTAGTGGCAAAGTTCCCCGTCATTTCTCGAAAGACCCTGGATCGAGCGTCTAGCCCGGGCTGTTCAGCAGCTCGGGGGAGTTCAGGTTGGCCAGGCGCGGGTCGTCCCTGGCGCAGGCCACCGGGCACGCCCCCAGGGGCAGCAGGACCTGGCGCGGGCTGCGCTCGCCGCGTTGCCAGGCGGCTTCCAGCTGGGGCGCCAGGGCCTTGGGCAGGATGCAGAACAGCGGCTCCCAGTGCTCGCCGTCGTGCAGCATGTGCGGTACTTCGGGTCGCGCGGCGGCGGCCTGGCGCAGGCGCTCGATGAGTTCCTCGTCGAACAGCGGGGCGTCGCAGGGCAGCACCAGCAGCCAGGGGTGACGGGCGGCCTGCAGGCCGGCGCGGATGCCGGCGAGCGGGCCGGGGTAGTCCGGGGTGTCGTCGTGCACCAGCTGGTCGGCGTAGGCACGGTAGATGTCGGCGTTGCGGTTGCAGGAGACGATCAGGTCGTCGCTCAGCGGGCGCACGCGTTCGTGCAGGTAGCTGATCAACGGGCGCCCGCGCCATTCCAGCAGGCCCTTGTCGCGCCCCCCCATGCGCTGGCCGCGGCCCCCGGCGAGCAGCAGGACGGAACAGGGCGGCAGGGTGGTGTCAGGCATGGCGAGGTCTCCGGAACGGGCCTGTGATATAACACCGGCATCCCCGTCTCTCAAGCAAGGACACCGTCCATGAGCCACCTGGCCACGCCCGAATTCGTCCCGCTGAACATCGCCGTGCTCACCGTCAGCGACACTCGCACCCTGGAGACCGACACCTCCGGCCAGCTGTTCGTCGACCGTCTGAGCGCCGCCGGCCACAACCTGGCCGCGCGGGTGTTGCTGAAGGACGACCTCTACCGCATCCGCGCCCAGGTCGCCACCTGGATCGCCGAGGAGCAGGTGCAGGTGGTGCTGGTCACCGGTGGCACCGGCTTCACCGGCCGCGACAGCACCCCGGAGGCGGTGACCTGCCTGCTGGACAAGGTGGTGGACGGCTTCGGCGAGCTGTTCCGGCAGATCTCGGTGGCCGACATCGGCACTTCCACCGTGCAGTCCCGCGCCCTGGCCGGGCTGGCCAACGGCACCCTGGTGTGCTGCCTGCCGGGCTCCACCAATGCCTGCCGCACCGCCTGGGACGGCATCCTCGCCGAGCAGCTGGACGCCCGCCACCGCCCGTGCAACTTCGTGCCGCACCTGAAGCAGGCCACGCCCTGCGAGAGCCGCGGATGAGCTGCTGCGACAAGCCCGGCCTGCGGCCGGTCGAGGAGGCCCTGGCGCAACTGATGGCGCTGGCGGCCCAGGCGCCGATCGAGGAAATCGAGCAGGTTCCCCTGGCCGAGGCCGAGGGCCGCGTGCTGGCAGCGCCGCTGCTGTCCGGTTTCGACCTGCCGCCCTGGGACAACAGCGCCATGGACGGCTACGCGCTGCGCCTGGCCGACTGGCAGGGCGAGCCCCTGGTGGTGAGCCAGAAGATTTTTGCCGGCGTCGCCCCCGAGCCGCTGCAGGCAGGCACCTGCGCGCGCATCTTCACCGGCGCGCCCGTGCCCCATGGCGCGGATTGCGTGGAGATGCAGGAAAACGTCGAGGTGCTGGAAGACGGCCGCGTGCGCTTCCTCGAAGCGCTGCGCTTCGGCCAGCACATCCGCCCGCAGGGCCAGGAGACCCGCCAGGGCGACCAGGTGCTGCCCGCCGGCACGCGCCTGGGCGCCATCGAACTGGGCCTGGCCGCCTCGCTTGGCCAGGCCGTGCTGAACGTGCGGCGCAAGCCGCGGGTGGCGCTGCTGTCCACCGGCGACGAGCTGGTGGAGCCGGGCCAGCCGCTGCGCACCGGGCAGATCTACAACAGCAACCGCGCCCTGCTGAAGGCCTGGCTGCTGCGCTCCGGCTGCGAGGTGCGGGATGCCGGCATCCTCCCCGACGACCTGGCGAAGACCCGCGAGGTGCTCGGCTCGTTGGGCGGCGCCGACCTGATCCTGACCACCGGCGGCGTCTCCGTGGGCGAGGCCGACTTCCTCGGCGCGGCCCTGCGCGAGGCCGGCGAGCTGGCGCTTTGGAAGCTGGCGATCAAGCCGGGCAAGCCGCTGACCGTCGGCCACTACCAGGGGACTCCGGTGATCGGCCTGCCGGGCAACCCGGCTTCCACCCTGGTCACCTTCGCCCTGCTGGCGCGCCCCTACCTGCTGCGCCGCCTGGGAGTTGAGGCGGTGATGCCGCTGCGCTTCGAGGTGCCCGCCGGCTTCGCCTGGAAGCACGCCGGCAACCGCCGCGAATACCTGCGCGCGCGGCTGGAGAACGGCCGTGCGCTGATCTACCCGAACCAGAGCTCCGGCGTGCTGCGCAGCGCCGCCTGGGCCGACGGCCTGGTGGAAGTGCGCGAGGGGCGGACGCTGGAAGAGGGCGAGACGGTGCCCTTCATCCCGCTCAGCGAGGTGTTGTTGTAGGGCGAATAACCGTTCGCGGTTATCCGCCGATGCGCCGGGGCCACGGCCAATGCCCAGGTCAGCCTCGGAGCCGCGGAGGATCACGGCCAAGCGGCGGATAACGCCGTAGGCGTTATGCGCCCTACGCCAGGCCTATCCGTGACGTAGGGCGTATAACCGTTCGCGGTTATACGCCGTTTCACCCAGCTCATGCCCGGCTTCGCGGTTGAACTCGGAGTGCCCGGAACGAGGTACTCCGTGACCAAGCCCGAGGCGCGCCTGAGGCCAAGGTCAAACGGCGGATAACGTCGAACGTTATCTGCCCTACGCCCTTACGCCTGCCCGGAGCGGCGCATCGCCACCTGGGCCAATGCCGCCCAGTCCCGCTCGCCATCGCCCTGGGCCACCGCTTCCAGCAGGTTGTCGCGCAGCACGCTGGCGAACGGCAGCGGCACGTGGCGGCTCTGCCCCGCCGCCAGGGCCAGGCCCACGTCCTTCAGGCCGAGCACCAGGCGAAATGCCGCCGGCTCGTAGCGCTGCTCGGCGATCAGCGCGCCGTAGTTGCGGTACACCGGCGCGTTGAACAGGGTGCTGCCCATGATCTCCAGCAGTTGCGCCGGCTCCACGCCGAAGCCCTTGGCCAGGGCCGAGGCCTCGCCCATGGCCTCGATGGCGCTGGCGATCATGAAGTTGCCGGCGATCTTCACCGCCGCCGCGCTCAGGGGGTCGTCGCCCAGCGGCCAGGTCTTCTGGCCCATCAGGTCGAGCAGCGGCTGCACTTCGGCGATGGCCTCGGCGGGGCCCGCGGCGAGGATGTTGAGCTTGCCGGCCTCGGCCACGTCGGTGCGGCCGAACACCGGCGCGGCGATGAAGGCCAGGTCACGCTGGCGGTGGCGCTCGGCCAGCTCGCCGATCAGGGCCACCGACAGCGTGGCCATGCTCAGGTGGATCAGCCCCGGCCGCGCCGAGTCCAGGGCGCCGCTGTCGAGGAGCACCGCGCGGGTCGCGGTGTCGTCGGCGAGCATGGAAATCACCACGTCGGCATCGAAGGCCGCCACCGGGTCGGCCGCCGCCAGGCCGCCCAGGGCCAGCAGCGGCTCCAGCGCCGCCGGCGAACGGTTCCACAGGTGCACCTGGTGGCCGCCGCGGATGAGGTTCGCGGCCATGCCGGCGCCCATGCCGCCAAGGCCGAGGAATCCGATTTTCATAGTGCTGTCTCCAACGAGGGGGTTAGACAGCACAAGACTGACACAGAGCGGCGCCGGGCGCAGAGGCGTCGCAGGAACGATCAGCCGCTGAGGAAGGCGGCCACCTGTTCGGCGTCGAACGGCCAGTTCAGCTCCGCCCCCGTGTCGCAACGGCGCAGCACCGGGATGCTGAGGCCGTAGCGCTCGACCCACTCCTCGCGGTCGGCGATGTCGACCAGTTCCACCAGCAGGCCGTGCTCGACGAAAGGCATCAGCAGCGCCTCAGCCACCTCGCACAGGTGGCACCCCAGGGTTCCGAACAGCTGGCATTCAGGGCCCATCGCATCCTCCCCCGTCAATGGCCGGCCTGGCGCAGCAAGGCTTCCGCCACCTCGCGCGCTTCCAGGGCCTGGTCGGCCGGACCGTGCATGTGCGCCATGACCAGCACCCCTTCCAGCAAATATTGCAGCTGCCGCGCCAGCTTGCCCGGCTCATGCACGCCCAGCGCCTCCAGTTGGCGACGGAAGAACGCCTCGATGAAGCCCTTGTGCTCGGCGGCCTGGCGGTGGATCGGGTGCCCGCGGTCATGGAACTCGGCGGCCGCGTGGATGAAGGCGCAACCGCTGAAGCCGTCCTCGTGCAGGTAGCCGTGCAGGTTGTCGAAGACCGCCAGTATGGCCTCGCGCGGAGCCAGGCGCGAGCCGTCGCGGAAGCGGCGCAGGGTGCGCGCGTGGCGTTCCTCCAGGGCAGCCATGATCAGCTCGTCCTTGGACTTGAAGTGCTTGTACAGGGTCATCTTGGCCACCCCGGACTCGGCCAGGATGCGGTCGATGCCCGTGGCGTGGTAGCCCTCGCGGTAGAACAGGTCGAGGGCGGTATTGAGCAACTGCTCGCGCTTGCTGGAAGCCTTGCTGGACGTCATGGGCACCTCCTGGGCGGTCATTATGCGCGAGGCGCCGGCGCTCTTGAACTGGCGGGCACCGGGAGAGGCGTATTTCGAGCTTGAACTATACAGACTTGTCTGTCTACTATCTGCCGGAGCCGTTCCCGACAACAACACCCAGCAGGAACACCGCCATGAAACTGCACGACATCCCGCTCTCCGGAAATGCCTACAAGGTCCGCCTGTTCCTCAGCCTGATCGGCCAGAGCGCCGACCTGGTCAACGTCGACCTGCGCAGCGGCGTGCACAAGCGCCCGGCCTTCCTCGCCATCAACCCGCGTGGCCAGGTGCCGGCCCTGGAAGACGGCGACTTCGGCCTGGGCGACTCCCAGGCCATCCTGGTCTACCTGGCGCGCCGCTATGCCGAGCCGTCCTGGTACCCGCTGGACGCCGAGCCCCAGGGGCGCATCGCCCACTGGCTGAGCTTCGCCGCCAACGAGATCCAGCACGGCCCGGCCCAGGCGCGGGTGATCCAGCTGTTCAAGCGCCCCGGCGACCTCGGCGCGGCCCAGGCCAAGGCGCGCCAGGCCCTGGAACTGCTCGACGGGGAACTCTCGCGCCAGCCCTGGCTGGCCCGCACGGCCGGGCCGAGCATCGCCGACATCGCGGTCTATCCCTACGTGGCCCTGGCGCCCGAGGGTGGCCTGGAGACCACCGGCTACCCCCACGTGCAGGCCTGGCAGGAACGCATCCGCGCCCTCCCCGGCTACCTCCCCCTGCCCACCCTCTGAGCCTACGGACCAGGATGCCCGCCATGCGCCTCGCCAGACTCTTCCTCGCCCTGCTGCTGGGGTTCGCCAGCCTGCCCGGCCACGCCGACGGGCTGCGCTTCGCCCTGGTGCGCACCTCCGGGCTCACCACCCTCGACGCCCTGACCCTCGCCGGCGGCGACTGGACGCGCCAGGTGCGCGTCAACCACACCGCGCTGCTCATCCAGCACCACGCGGCCACGCTGCTGTTCGACACCGGCCTGGGCAGCCGGGCGCAGGCGCAGTTCGAGCAGGACATGCCCTGGTGGGACAAGCCGCTGTTCCGCTTCGGCGAGGTGCACCCGGTGCGCGAGCAACTGGCCGGCAGCGGCATCCGCATCGACCGCATCTACCTGTCCCACGCTCACTGGGACCACGCCTCGGCCCTGGTGGACTTCCCCGAGGTGCCGGTGTGGGCGCCCTATGCGGAAATCGACTACGCCCACGTCGCCACGCCGCCGGCGGTGTTCCCCAGCGAGTTCAGCGCGGCGACGCCCTGGCGGCCCTACGTGTTCTCGCCCACGCCCTTCCTGGCCTTCGACGAGAGCCTGGACCTGTTCGGCGACGGCAGCCTGGTGCTGGTGCCCATGCCCGGCCATACACCCGGCTCGGTCGGCCTGTTCCTCACCCTGGGCGACGGCCGCCGCTTCTTCTTCAGCGGCGACACCAGCTGGCGCCTGGAAGGCTTCAGCGGCCCGCGGCAGAAGTTCTGGGTCAGCAGCCGCCTGGTGGACCGCGACCGCGAGCAGACCCTGGCGCAGCTGGCGAAGGTCCACGAAATGCTCCTGGCGCACCCGGAAATCACCGTGGTCCCGGCGCACGACGCCCAGGTGCAGGACCGCCTCGGCTACTACCCGCAATGGGTGCAGTGAAAGTCCTTCGGTCAACTCCAGGCAAATCAGCGGGATACCCCGGGCAACAGCGACTAAGGTCTAAGAGTCGGAAAAAGCCTGTAATGATTTAGTAGGCAGGCTGTAACAGATCGACATGCCGGCGTAGTCCAGGCATCACCGAACTGCTCAAAGCGCTCGAGGAGACAATAACAATGAGCAAGACTCCGATCGCCCGTGCCGTGGCCATGGCCACGCTGGGTTCCAGCTGCATCATCCCTGCCCTGGCTCACGCCGATTTCATCTCGGACAGCAAGGCCAGCGTCGAACTGCGCAACTTCTACTTCAACCGCGATTTCCGCACCTCCACCCCGGCCCAGCAGAACAAGGCCGAGGAATGGGCGCAGGGCTTCATCCTGCGCTACGAGTCCGGCTACACCGAGGGCACCATTGGCGTGGGGGTAGACGCCATCGGCATGCTCGGCCTGAAGCTGGATTCCAGTGCGGACCGTACCGGCTCCGGCCTGCTGCCCAAGACCGCCAGCGGCGACGCCGCCGACGACTACAGCAAGCTGGGCATGACCGCCAAGCTGCGCTACGAGAAGAACACCCTGAAGGTCGGCACCCTGATCCCGAAACTGCCGGTCATCATGCCCAACGACAGCCGCCTGCTGCCGCAGGTGTTCCTGGGCGGCGCCTTCAACTCCACCCAGCTCGACGGCCTGACCTTCGACGCCGGCCGCCTGAACCAGACCAACCTGCGTGACTCCTCCGACTACCAGGAGATGACCATCACCGGCGGCGGCAAGAAGAACATCAGCTTCCGCACCGGCACCACCACCAACGAGTTCGACTTCGCCGGCGGCACCTACGCCTGGACCAAGAACTTCAGCACCGGCTACCACTACGGCCAGCTGGAGGACTTCTACAAGCAGCACTTCCTGACCGCGACCTACCTGCTGCCGATCACCGAGGGCCAGTCGCTGAAGACCGACCTGCGCTGGGCCAAGTCCACCGACGACGGCAGCAGCAACGTCGACAACAAGGCGCTCAACGCCATGTTCACCTACAACCTGGGCTACCACGCCTTCGGCGTCGGCTACCAGAAGATGAGCGGCGACACCGGCTTCGCCTACATCAACGGCGCCGACCCCTACCTGGTGAACTTCGTCCAGATCAACGACTTCGCCAACAAGGACGAGAAGTCCTGGCAGGCCCGCTACGACTACAACTTCGCCGGCATCGGCATCCCCGGCCTGACCTTCATGACCCGCTACATCAAGGGCGACAACATCGACCTGCTGACCACCAGCGGGGAAGGCAAGGAATGGGAACGCGACACCGACGTCGCCTACGTCTTCCAGGACGGCGCGCTCAAGGGCTTCGGCGTGAAATGGCGTAACGCGACCACCCGCAGCAACTTCAGCCGCAATACCGCCGCCAGCAACGCCGCGGACGAGAACCGCCTGATCCTCAGCTACACCATGCCGCTGTGGTGACAGTGCGCTGAAGGAAGACACCGCTCCTATGGTTTGAGCCCCGCCACCCGGCGGGGCTTTTTTATGCCCGCGGTATACCTGCTCGACGCAGGGCGGATGACGCCCCAGGCGTTATCCGCCTGATCGCGGACAGAGTCCGCTCCTACAGTTCCCGGCAAGCACGGTCGTAGGAGCAACTGTCTCGCGCCCGCGCCGAGATGCTCTTCGTAGGAGCGAGCTTGCTCGCGAACTCTGGCCTCTCGCTCCTCCCTTAACCTTGCCATTCCCGCGAACGCGGGAACCCAATGATGTCGGGTTTGGGTGTAGCGCGCCGCTCCGAGTATTCGGATGTTTCTTGTTTCGCCCCCTCGGGCGAGTCACTTTGGCAATCGCCCCAAAGTAACCAAAACGCTTGCCCCGACATACGGGCCCGATGGAGCCGGGCTACCCTCACGAATTCCCCCGCCACGGAGGCCCGCCCCGACAACACGTCCCTGTGCTGATCGGGGCTCTCGCGACATCCATGTCGCATGACCTCCTGAGCGCCGGTTTCGCTCGGCCTTCTGAAGGGGCGTTCCGGTGCGCTCGGATATTTCTCTGGAAACCCGTAGGGCGCATAACGCCTACGGCGTTATCCGCCATCGTCGTCGGGCATCGGTGTTTGGGCTAACGGCGGATAACCGCGAACGGTTATTCGCCCTACGAGTTTGCCGGCTGACGCTGCGTTATCCGCTTGCTCGGGACAGCCCCCTCTCCCTTCAGGGAGAGGGTTGGGGAGAGGGGACGGACTTCGCTCACGCACCTCTGCCAACCCTGACGCCGCTCCCCCTCCCTAACCCTCCCCCGCAAGCGGGAGAGGGGACCGTTCGGCACGAGGCGAAACCACGAAGCTCCCGGGCTCCCCGTAGGGCGCATAACGCCTACGGCGTTATCCGCCAAAATCGCGGATAAGATCCTACGCCGCCCCACCGCACCATTCCCATGTAGGAGCGCGCCCTGCGCGCGATTTCGCGGGCAGGGCCCGCTCCTACAGGCTACCGTGAGGCATGGCATTTCTCCGGTAGAAGCGGCACGAACGCCCTTCAATCATCCGCCTTCGGATCCAACCCCGGGAACAACACCTCGGTGAAGCCGAACTTGCCGAAATCCGTGATCCGCGACGGATACAGCCGGCCGATCAGGTGGTCGCATTCGTGCTGCACCACCCTTGCATGGAAGCCTTCCACCGTGCGGTCGATGGGCTGGCCCTGGGGGTCAAGGCCCTGGTAGCGGATGCGCTTGTAGCGGTTCACCGCGCCGCGCAGGCCGGGGACCGACAGGCAGCCTTCCCAGCCCTCCTCCATTTCCTCGCCCAAGGGCGTGATCACCGGGTTGAGCAGGATGGTCGGCGGCACCGCCGGGGCGTCCGGGTAGCGTTCGCTGCGTTCGAAGCCGAAGATCACCAGCTGCAGGTCCACGCCTATCTGCGGTGCGGCCAGGCCGACGCCGCCGGCGTGGTGCATGGTGTCGAACATGTCGTCGATCAGCCGCTGCAGTTCGGTGCTGCCGATCATCTGCGGCGGCACCGGCGGGGCGACGCGCAGCAAGCGTTCGTCGCCCATCTTGAGAATCTCGCGGATCATGCCCCTGGGCCCCTGGCTGGCGGTTGTGCGTGAACTGGCATCCTCGCCCCTCGCCGGGCGCCTGGCAAGGCCCGCTACGCCCGTCGCCGGCGGCGCCGCCCCTTCACCGCGGGCGTAGAATCATAGGTACGGGGCGTGGCCGTGGGGCTGCGTTCCGCATGGAACTGCAGCGAACGCTGGAGCGTTTCGTGGGGGGACCCGGGGGACTGACCTGGAGGTGCTCCATGAACAGGCACTACTACATCAGCAACGACCTGGACGAGCTGGAGAACGTCGAGAGCGAGCTGAAGGCCAACGGCATCGCCGAGGAGCAGATGCACGTGCTCAGCGAGCAGGACGCGCAGCTCGACCAGCGCCACCTGCACGAAGTGCCGGACGTGATGCGCAAGGACCTGGTGCGCGGTGGCAAGTACGGGCTGGGCATCGGCGTCGCCCTGGCGCTGCTGGTGCTGGCGCTGGGCTACTTCGGCGGCTGGAGCGAAAGCGCCGCCGGCTGGATCCCGGTGCTGTTCCTGGCGGCCGTGCTGCTGGGCTTCAGCCTGTGGGAAGGCAGCTTCTTCGGCCTGCAACGGCCCAGTGGCGACGTGCGGCGCTTCGCGCCCTCGCTGCAGGCCGGGCGGCACGTGTTCTTCGTCGACGTGCGAACGGACCAGGAGCCGCTGCTGGACATGGTCGTCGGGCACCACCCGCGCCTGGAAGTGGCCGGGTTCGGCGCGCCCATGCCGCGCTGGGTGCTGGCCTGGGAACAGGCCTGGCACCGCTTCAGACGCATGATGTAGCGACCGCGGCGGCCGGACCTGCCGCCGCATGATCGCGCTGCGGGCGGCCGCGAGGCTGCCGGGGGGAGCTGCGGCCCGGTGGAATCAGCGCAGCTCGATGCGCTCGTCGAGGATGGTGATCAGGCCCTGCTTGAACAGCCCGCCGATGGCCTTCTTGAAATTGCCCTTGCTCACGCCGAACTCGCGGCTGATCACGTCCGGCGGGCTCTTGTCCGACAGCGCCAGGCTGCCGCCGGCCTCGCGCAGGGCGGCGAGGATGCGTTCGCCGAGGTCGTCGCGGGCGGCCTGGCCGACCGGCTGCAGGCTCAGGCTGATCTTGCCGTCGGCGCGCACTTCCTTGATGTAGCCCTTTTCGCGCATGCCGCTGCGGACGAACTTGAACAGCTCGTTCTTGTGGATGAGCCCCCAGTGCCTGCCGTCGATGATGGCCTTGAAGCCCAGGTCGGTGCGCTCCACCACCAGCAGGTCCACTTCCTGGCCCGCCTGGTAGTGCGCCGGAGTGTTGTCCAGGTAGCGGTCCAGGCGCGCGGTGGCGGTGATGCGGCGGGTGCGCTCGTCGATGTAGCAGTGCACCACGCAGTAGTCGCCGACCTGCAGCGGGCGCTTCTCTTCCGAGTGCGGCAGCAGCAGGTCCTTGGGCAGGCCCCAGTCGAGGAACAGGCCGACGCGGCTGACCTCCACCACCTTCAGGCTGGCGAAGCCGCCGACCTGCACCTTGGGTTTCAGGGTGGTGGCGATGATGCGGTCTTCGCTGTCGAGGTAGATGAAGACGTTCAGCCACTCGCCCGGCTCGGTGGGCTCGTCCTTGGGCACGTAGCGCTTGGGCAGGAGGATTTCGCCATGGGGGCCGCCATCGAGGAACAGGCCGATCTCGGTGTGCTTGACCACCTGCAGGGAATTGAAGCGGCCGATGGCTGCCATGTGCGTGACTCCGGGGAAAAGGCCGGCATTCTACACGCTCTGCACCTGGCCGAACTGCAATTCCGCCAGGCGTGCGTACAGCGGGTTGCCGGCCACCAGCTCGGCGTGGGTGCCCAGTGCCAGCAGGCGGCCCTGGTCGATCACGGCGATGCGGTCGGCGCCCAGCACCGTGGCCAGGCGGTGGGCGATGACCAGGGTGGTGCGCCCGCTCATCAGCTGCGGCAGGGCCTGCTGGATCAGGTGCTCGCTCTCGGCGTCCAGCGCGCTGGTGGCTTCGTCGAGCAGCAGGATGGGCGCGTCCACCAGCAGCGCGCGGGCGATGGCCAGGCGCTGGCGCTGGCCGCCGGAAAGGCCCACGCCGCTCTCGCCCAGGTGGGTGCGGTAGCCCTCGGGCAGGCGCTGGATGAAGCCGTCGGCATGGGCCGCGCGGGCCGCCGCGCGCACCGCCTCGTCGCTGGCGTCGGGGCGGCCGTAGCGCAGGTTGTCCTCCACCGTGCCGTAGAACAGCGCCGGGTTCTGCGACACCAGGGCGAAGCAGCGGCGCAGGTCGGCGGGGTCGAGGCGGGTGATGGGCGTGCCGTCGATGCGGATCTCGCCCTGCTGCGGGTCGAAGAAGCGCAGCAGCAGGTCGAACAGGGTGGACTTGCCGGCGCCGGAGGGGCCGACCAGGGCCAGGGTCTCGCCGGGACGCACGTCCAGGTCGATGCCGTCGATGGCCCAGTGCTCCGGGCGCGACGGGTAGGCGAAGCGCAGGCCGCGCAGCTCGATGCGCCCCTCGACGCGCCCGGGCAGGCGCAGCAGCCCTTCCTGCGGCGCGACTATCTGGTTGCGCGCGCGCAGCAGCTCGGCGATGCGCTCGGCCGCCCCGGCGGCGCGCTGCAGCTCGCCCAGCACCTCGCTGAGGGTGCCGAAGGCCATGCCGACGATCAGGCTGTAGAACACGAAGGCCGCCAGCTCGCCGGGGCTGATGCGCCCGGCGATCACGTCCATGCCGCCGACCCACAGCATCACCCCCACCGCGCCCAGCACCAGCAGGATGACCACGCTGACCAGCCAGGAGCGCTGCAGGATGCGCTTGCGCGCGGTGCCGAAGGCGGCCTCCACGGTGCGGCCGAAGCGCTCGCGGTCCTGGGCCTGGTGGTTGTAGGCCTGCACCGTCTTGATCTGCCCGAGGGTCTCGCCGACGTAGCTGCCGACGTCGGCCACGCGGTCCTGGCTCTGCCGCGACAGCTCGCGCACGCGGCGGCCGAACAGGAGGATGGGGACGATCACCAGGGGCAGCGCGGCCACCACTATGCTGGTCAGCTTGGCGTTGGTGACGAACATCAGGATCACCCCGCCGGCCAGGGTCAGGGCGTTGCGCAGGGCCATGGACAGCGAGGAGCCGATCACCGTCTGCAGCAGCGTGGTGTCGGCGGTCAGCCGCGACTGGATCTCCAGCGCGCGGTTGCTCTCGTAGAAGCCCGGGTGCAGCTCGATCAGGTGGTCGAACACGCGCTGGCGGATGTCGGCGACGAAGCGCTCGCCGATCCACGACACCAGGTAGAAGCGCACGAAGGTGCCGAAGGCCAGGCCCAGCACCAGCAGGAAGAAGATGCCGATGGAACGGTTGAGCAGGTGCTCGGACTGGGTGACGAAGCCCTGGTCCACCAGCAGGCGGATGCCCTGCCCCAGGGACAGGGTGATGGCCGCGGTGAACAGCAACGCCAGCAGGGCGCCGAGGGCGCGCCAGCGGTAGGGGCCGAGGAAGGCTCGGGCCAGGCGCAGGGCATTGCGCTGGCGGGATGACAGCAGGGGCATGGGCGGCTCGCGGCGACCGGGAATCGGCCGAGGTTAACACCCCGCCGCGGGCCCCGCGATGGCGCTGCAATGGCCCTTCGGTCGATTTTCACCCCGAAGGACGGTCATTTCCTGTACAATGGGCGGCCATTTCGCGAATGAACAGGTAATGGCAAGCATGTCCAGCAAAACCATCTCCCGCCAGAAGTCCGCCCCGAAACCCGCTGCGGCCGTGACCAGCCGCGAGGCCCTGGAAGCCCAGGTGGCCGCCTTCCTCAAGTCCGGCGGCGAGATCCAGCAAGTCGCCAAGGGCGTCACCGGCCAGCCCAACGGCGCCGCCAGCCGCCACATCAGCCTCGGCAAGAAGTAATCCCCCCGCTCCCCCTGCAGGAGCGAGCTTGCTCGCGAACCCCGCCGTTTTCCCGGCCCGGCGTTCGCGGGCAAGAGCCCTGCCCCCGCGTTCCGCCCCTCCGCTCGCCCCCATCGATTTCCCCCGCCCGACTTGCATTCCAGCGCGCACGGCCAATGCTCTGAGGAACCCCACGAGGCTTTCCAAGGAGAGATGCCATGCTGCCATCGGCGGACCGGATACTGTCGCGCAACCTGCTGGACGTGCTGATACGCGCCGGGCTCATCCTGTTCCTGGCGGTGTTCTGCTTCCGCATCTTCCACCCCTTCCTCGACCTGATGCTCTGGGCGCTGATCCTCGCCGTCACCCTCTACCCGCTGCAGGGCATGCTGCAACGCGGCCTGGGCGAGCGGCCGGCCCTGGCGGCGACGCTGCTGGCGCTGTTCGGCCTGGCCCTGCTGCTGGTGCCGGTGGTGCTGATCGGCTTCTCCATCGCCGACTCGGTGGCCGACCTGGTGCACCGCTTCCAGGCCGGCGGCCTGCGCGTGCCGGCGCCGCCCGAGGCGGTGGCGAGCTGGCCGCTGGTGGGCCCCTACATCTACAACGCCTGGCTGCGCCTGGCCGAGGACTTCCTCGGCGCCGCCCAGCAGGCCGCGCCGCACCTGCAGGGCGTGGCCCGCACGGTGCTGGCCAAGGCAGCCGGCGTGGGCATGGAGCTGCTGCAGTTCCTCGGCGCCTTCCTGGTGGCCTGCGTGATCATGGCCTACGGCCCGCTGGGCGCGCGCACCGCCGAGGACATCGCGGTGCGCATCTCCGGCCCCGAGCGCGGCCCGGAGCTGGCGCGGCTGAGCACCTCGACCATCCGCGCGGTGGCCCAGGGCGTGGTCGGCGTGGCCTTCATCCAGACCTTGCTGCTGGGCCTGGGCTTCATCGTCATGGGCATCCCCGCCGCCGGCCTGCTGTCCCTCGGCGTGCTGCTGCTGGGCATCGTCCAGCTGCCCACCGCGGTGATCTCGCTGCCGGCCATCGTCTACGTGTTCTGGAGCGGCGACTACGGCACCGTCAGCGCGGTGGTCTTCACCATCTGGACGGTGCTGGCCGGGCTCTCCGACAACGTGCTCAAGCCGCTGATGCTCGGCCGCGGCGTGGCCGTGCCGATGCCGGTGATCCTCCTCGGCGCCCTGGGCGGCATGCTCACCGGCGGCATCATCGGCCTGTTCATCGGCCCGGTGGTGCTGGCCCTGGGCTTCCAGCTGTTCATGACCTGGGTCCGCGAGGGTGCCCGGCCGCCGGAGCCGGGGGACGTTTCGCCCTGAACGCTCAGGGCCCGAGGCGCGCCAGGTACAACTGCTCCAGCCCGGCCTGCCAGTGCTGCCGCTGCGCCTCGTCCAGGCCCAGCAGCAGGGCGTAGCGCCAGCCGCCCCAGGTGGCGATGAACAACGCCTGGGCGGTGGCCGCGTCGACCGGCCTCGGCAGGTCGGTGCAGGCCTGCAGCGCTTCGCGCCACTTGCCGGCGAGTTCCTCGAAGACGCGCTGGTGGTGCTTGGCTTCGGCGATCCGCTGTTCCAGCTGCAGCAGCTCGCCGTCGGCCAGCGGCATGCCCAGGCCTGCGCCCAGGGCCAGCAGGCGGCGCACGCGCTCGCGCCAGTCCAGCGGCGGCGCTATCACCTCGCTGTCGATGCGCGCCGCCAGGGCCTCCAGGCAGTGCCGCACGTAGCCGGAGAGCAGTGCCTCCTTGCTCGGGAAGTAGTCGTACAGGGTGCCCACCGCCACCCCGGCCTCCAGGGCCACGGCGCGGGTGCTGACGCCGGCCCAGCCGTCGCGCCGGCAAATCCGAACGAAGGCCTCGTAGATGGCTTCCACGGTGAAGCGCGCGCGGTCCTGGGTCGGCCGCTTCAGCGGCTTGGCCCGCGGCCCCGGCGCCGTGGTGGCCGGCCTGTGGCGTTTTCCGAACCCGTCGTGCATCGCGCTTCGCTAGCCTGTAGGCAGCCCAATCCCCTGTCGAGAAGGAGCCGGAAAATGGAAGGAAGCGTCACGGTAACACGCCTGCTGAACCACAAGAACGCCCTGGACCAGGGCCGCCTGGAGCACCACGAGCAGCCCCTGCCGCTGCAGGATGGCGAGGCGCTGCTGGTGATCGAGTGCTGCGCGCTGACCACCAACAACATCACCTACGCTGCCTTCGGCGATTCCATGCAGTACTGGCAGTTCTTCCCCAGCGGCGAGGAGGCCTGGGGGCAGATCCCGGCCTGGGGCTTCGCCCGGGTGCTGGCCTCGACGGTGCCCGGCGTGGCGGTCGGCGAGCGCTTCTACGGCTACTTCCCCCTGGCCAGCCACCTGCTGGTGAGCCCGCAGCGCGTCAGCGAGCGCGGCTTCTACGACGGCGCCGAGCATCGCCAGGCGCTGGTCTCGGCCTACAACCAGTACACCCGCTGCAGTTGGGACGCCTACTACCGCGAGGACCAGGAGAACCTGCAGATCCTCCTCAAGCCGCTGTTCCTGACCTCGGCCATGCTCGCCGACTTCCTCGCCGACAACGACTACTTCGGCGCCGAGCGCCTGGTGTTCTCCAGTGCCTCCAGCAAGACCGCCTACGGCACCGCCGTGTGCCTGGAAGGCGCGCCGGTGGAGCGCATCGGCCTGACCTCGCCGCGCAACCTCGACTTCGTCGCCGGGCTGGGCTGCTACCAGCAGGTGCGATCCTATGCCGACCTGGAGCAGCTGGACGCCAGCCGGCCGACGCTCTACGTCGACTTCGCCGGCGACCTGCCGCTGCGCGAACGCGTACACCGGCACTTCGCCGACAGCCTGCGCTACAGCTGCATGGCCGGCTCCGCCCAGGTGGCCGCGCCGGCCGACCTGAGCGCCCTGCAGGGGCCCGGGCCACAACTGTTCTTCGCGCCCATCCAGATTCGCAAGCGCAACGCCGACTGGGGCCCGGAAAAGGTCAGCCAGTACATCGGCGAGGGCCTGCTGGACTTCTACCGGCGCGTCAGCCGCGGCCCGCAGCCGCTGTTGCGGGTGGTAGAGTCCGAGGGGCTGGAGGCGGCGCAGCGGGTGGTCGCCGACCTGCTGCACGGCCGGGTGTCTGCCGACGAGGGCCACGTCATCCGCCTGCCGGGCTGAGCAAGGAGTACAATGGCGGCCCTTCCCGCCGCCGATTCCCCGTCATGACCGAAACCATCCGCCTGTCCAAGCGCCTCGCCGAACTGCTGCCCTGCTCCCGCCGCGAGGCCGAGCTGTACATCGAGGGGGGCTGGGTGACGGTGGATGGCGAGCGCGTCGAGGAGCCGCATTTCCGCGTGGCCGAGCAGCGCATCGAGCTGCTGCCCGGTGCCATCCCGGCGCCCATCCCGCCGGCCACCCTGCTGCTGTACAAGCCGGCCGGCTGCACCGCCGAGCAGGCCCTGGCGCTGCTCGACAGCGCCCACCGCTGGGAGGCCGACAGTTCCGACCAGCAACCGCTGCGCAAGCACTTCGCCCGCCAGCAGAGCGTCACCCCGCTGGACGACGCGGCCAGCGGGCTGCTGGTGTTCACCCAGAACTACGGCGTGCTGCACCGCCTGCAGGACGATGCGGCGACCATCGAGCACGAATACCTGGTGGAAGTCAGCGGCAGCCTCGACGACGCCGGCCTGGCGCGCCTGCGCCATGGCCTGCTGTACCAGGGCCGGCCACTGCCGGCGCTGAAGGTCAGCTGGCAGAACGAGACGCGCCTGCGCTTCGCCGGCAAGGGCTTCCGCCCCGGGCAGATCGCCGACATGTGCCGCCAGGTCGGCCTGGCTGTCGTGGCCATCCGCCGCCTGCGCCTGGGCGGCGTGTCCATGGGCAAGATGGAACAGGGGCAGTGGCGCTACCTGCTGCCCAGCGAGCGCTTCTGAGCCTCAGAGCGGCTGGGCCAGGCCGCGCAGCACCGTCTTGAAGGCCTCGATCTGCTCGGCGCTGAAGCGCGCGAAGACCTTGGCCTGCTGCTCCTCGGCGATGCCCCACAGCGTCTCGGCCTGGTCGATGCCGGCGGCGGTCAGCGCGCAACCGCCCTCGCCCACCTGCAGCAGGCCCTTGCGTTCGAGGTTGGCGCGGGCCTCCTCGATCTCCCGCAGCGGCATGGCCACCAGTTGCTGCAGCGCCGTGGTGTCCAGGCTGGCGTCCTTCTCCATCACCATCAGCATGCGCGCCTCGCTGGTGCGCAGGCCGCTGGCCACCTGCCGCGGCTGGTAGTCGGCCTGGTAGCAGCGCACCGCCTGGGTCATCAGGTAGTAGAGGTTGTGGTTCAGGCGGCCCTGGAAGGCGGTGCGCGGCACCCCGGCCTGGGCCTCGCGCAGGCGCGGGTGCGGCAGCACGCTGGAGTACACGCCCTGGTGGTAGAGCAGCGGCGCACGGCCGAGGTCGTCAAAGGCCAGCACGCGGCCGATTAGGATCCAGTGGTCGCCGCCGTCCAGCTTCTGCTGCATCTCGCACTGGAAACGCGCGGCACAGTCCGGCAGCAGCGGCGCGCCGCCGGCGCCCTCCTCGCAGGCCACGCCGGCGAACTTGTCGGCGCTGGGCCGGGCGAACTGGTTGGACAGGTCGATCTGGTCGGCGGCCAGCACGTTCACCGCGTAGTGGCTGGCCTTGTCGAACACCGCCAGGCTGGTGGCGCGCTTGTCGATGCTCCAGAGCACCAGGGGCGGGTCGAGGGACACCGAGTTGAAGCTGTTGGCGGTCATGCCGACGCGCTCGCCGTCGGCGGCGGCGGTCATCACGGTGACGCCGGTGGCGAAGTTGCCCAGGGCACGGCGGAAGGCACGCGGGTCCAGGCCCGCTTCGTTGTTCTGGTTCATGGCGGTTCCTCCGCGCCGGCGCGGGGCCGGCGGGATTGAGAAAATTCAGCTGCGGGCAGCGCTTTTGTAGGAGCGAGCTTGCTCGCGAACGGATTCCGCAGCGGGGTCGGTTCGCGAGCAAGAACTAGGCGTCCCCCTCGCTCCTACGAAGAACAGGCTGGGCGTGGTGGCTCAGACCATGCTCGGATCAGGCTCCAGGCCCATCAGCTCGCGGCCGAGGATCTGCGCGCAGACGTCGTAGTCGGTGTAGGCGTGGGCGCCGGTCATGTGCGAGTCGCGGAACAGCCGCTGCATCTCGTTGCTCTCGAACCAGGCGGTGCCGCCGGCGGCCTCGAACAGGCGGTCCACCGCCTGGATGCACATCTTCACTGCGTAGGCCTGGTTGGTGCGCCAGTAGGCCAGGGTCTCGCGGCTGGGGTACTCGTGGCGCTCGCCATGCTCGGCGTGGTCCTGCCAGGTCTTCTCGAGGAAGGCGCGGGCGGCGGCCACCTGGTGGGTGGACTCGGCCAGGCGCATCAGCGCCGGGGTGGCGGTGCCGACGCTGGCGCCGGTGTAGGCGCGCACGCGGTTGCGCGTCTTCTCCTTGAAGGCTTCCAGCATGCGCTCGGCGATGCCCAGGCCGATGGAGGCGAAGCCGCTGGCGAAGTACGGGCGGTACGGGGTGTAGAAGATCTTGCTGTAGGGGTACAGGCCGAAGCCGGCGGAGCGGCCCTCCATCATGTCCTTGGCCGCCTGGATGCGGTGGTTGGGCACGAAGGCGTCCTTCACCACCAGGGTCTTGGTGCCGCTGCCCTTCATGCCGGCGGCGTACCAGTCGTCGCGGATCTCGTAGTCGCTGCGCGGCAGCACGGCGAAGCAGTACACCTGCTCGCCCTCGGCATTCTGCCGGCGGCAGCCGAGGATGGCCCATTCGGCGTGGTCGCTGCCGCTGCTCCAGCCCATCTCGCCGTTGAACAGGATGCCGCCCTCGACCTCCTGGATACGCCCGAACGGGGCGATGCTGCTGCTGGCGGTGGCGTCGGGGTTCTCGGCCCAGACCTCGTCCTGCAGCTGCTTGGAGAACATCGCCAGCTGGTGGCTGTGGGTGCACAGTAGGCTGAAGGCCCAGGCGGTGCTGGCGCAGGCGCCGGCCAGGGCGACCACGCAGTCGGCGAACTCGGGCAGGGAGATTTCCATGCCGCCGTAGCACTTGGGCTGGAAGGCGCGGTGCATGCCGATGCCCTTGAGCAGGGCGATGTTCTCGGCGGGTGCGGTGCGCGCCTGTTCGGCCTTGGCGGCATTGGCGGCGATGGCGGGCAGGACGGATTTCAGGTCTTCGAGCAGGGGGTTTGGCTTTTTCATCTTGGCGGCCCTTGATTGTTATTGGAGGCGCGCCGCCGTCGCGATGGTGCCTGGCGACGGCGGCAGGGCTCTCGTGGCGAGAGTGACAGGGCCGATTATGGGAGCCGTGCGGCGGCGCCTTGAATGCAACTTCCGCGGACTCGATTGCACTTTTCATGGGATTTCCCGGCGCCCGGAAGCGCTGAAATCGGCGCCAGGCCAGGCGCCGCGCGGCTTTCGTTAACATCTAAACGTTCTGACGGAAAATTTCCGCTATGATGGCCGCCTCCCCTCCTTCATCCTTCGCCCGAGCGAGCCGCCGATGTCCGCTTCCCGTTCCTGGCCGAACAGCCTGCGCGCGCTGCGCCACCGCAACTTCCGCCTGTACTTCGCCGGCCACGCGATCTCCACCCTGGGCACCTGGGTCCAGCAGGTGGCGCTGGCCTGGCTGGTCTACCGGCTGACCGGCTCGGCGGCGCTGCTGGGCATCACCAGTTGCGTGGCGCTGCTGCCGCAGCTGTTCATCGGCCCCCTGGCCGGCGCCTGGATCGACCGCCACGACAAGCGCCGCCTGCTGCTCGCCAGCCAGAGCCTGATGGCGCTGCAGGCCGCGGCCCTGGCCGGGCTGACCGCCAGCGGGCTGATCACCCCGGCGCTGATCGTCGGCATGTCGGCGCTGCTCGGGGTGCTCAGCGCCTTCGACACGCCGCTGCGGCAATCGCTGCTCAGCCGCTTCGTCGACGACCGCGCCGACCTGCCCAACGCCCTGGCGCTGAACGCCTCGCTGTTCACCTGCTCGCGCTTCGTCGGCCCGCCGCTGGCCGGGCTGCTGCTGGGGCTGACCAGCGAGAGCCTGTGCTTCGCCCTCAACGCCCTGTCCTACCTGGCGCTGGTGGGCGGCCTGTTGCGGGTGCGCCTGGCGCCCGGGGTGCGCGCCAGCGGCAGCATGGGCAGCGTGTTCCGCGAGGGCCTGGACTACGCCCTGCGCACGCCGAGCGTGCGCCAGCTGATGCTCGGCGTGCTGCTGGTCAACCTCACCGCTTCCAGCTACGCCGCGCTGCTGCCGGTGTTCGCCCGCGACGTCTTCGCCGGCGACGCGCGCACCCTCGGCTGGCTGTGGGGCGCGGCCGGCTTCGGCTCGCTGCTGTCGAGCCTGTTCCTGGCGCAGCACCAGGACCCGGCGCGGCTGCCGCGGATCATCCTGCTTTCCGCCCTGGCCAGCGCCGGCGCCCTGCTGGCGTTCGCCCTCAGCCGCAACCTGCCGCTGTCGCTGGCGGCCATGGCGGTGCTGGGCTTCGGCGTCACGGTGAACAACGTCGGCACCAACATCGTCATCCAGAGCAGCGCGCCGGAGGCACTGCGCGGCCGCGTGGTGTCGATCTACACCGCCACGCGCTTCGGCTTCGACGCCATCGGCGGCCTGCTCGCCGGGCTGCTGGCCGCGCGCTACGGCGGCCCCTGGGCGATGGCGGTGGCCGGCGCCCTGCTGCTGGCCTACTGCGCCTGGCAGGGCCTGCGCCGGGCGGCGCGGGCGGAGGAACAGCCGGCCTAGGTCAGGCGGCTTCCGGCGACGGCTGCGGGGCGTGCCGGCGGGCCAGGAGGAAGGCCAGCAGGCAGCCGAGGCCGGCACAACCGACCACCAGGCACATCGGCCAGGGGCTGCCGTCGGAAAGCGCGCCGACCAGGGCGCTGCAGGCCGCCCCCAGGGCGAACTGCCCGGTGACCGCAAGCCCGGCGGCGGCACCGGCCTCGCGGGGGAACAGCGCCAGCAGGCTGGCCACGCAGTTGGCGCCGAGCAGGCCGGTGACGCTGACGTAGAGCAGCACGCCCGGCACCAGCGCCGGCAGCCCGCCCCAGCCAGCGAAGCCGCAGCCCAGCAGGAGCGCCCCCGACAGCGCGGCCAGGGCAGCGCCGAAGGCGAGCATCCGCTGCGGCCCGAGCCGCCCCACCAGCCGCGCATTGAGGCTGGTGGCCAGGATGATGCCGGCGATGTTCAGGCTGAACAGCCAGGCATAGGCCTGAGGCGAAACGCCGAAATACTCGATGTAGACGAAGGGCGAGGCGGTGATGAAGGCGAACATGCCGCCGAACGACAGGCCCATGCACAGCATGTAGCCCAGCGCCCTGGGCTGCAGCAGGATGCGCCCGTAGGCGCGGAACACCTGCGCCACCGACTGCCCGCGGTGCTCCGCCGGCAGGCTCTCGGGTATCCGCCGGAGCACGGTCAGCAGGCACGCCGCGGCGAAGGCGAAGAGCACGGCGAACACCGAACGCCAGCCGGCGGCCTGGGCCAGCAGGCTGCCCAGCAGCGGCGCCACCAGGGTGGCGAGCATGGTCACCAGGTGCATCAGCGAAAGCACCCGCGCCGACTGCTGCAGGGGGAACAGGTCGCGCACTATGGCCCGCGCCAGCACCGAGGCCGCCGCCCCGCCCAGGGCCTGGAAGAAGCGCCAGGCGATCAGCGCCGAGGCGCTGCCGGCGAACAGGCAGCCGAGGGTGGCCAGCAGGTACAGGCAGATGCCGCCCAGCAGCAGGCGGCGACGGCCGAAACGGTCCGACAGCGGCCCGTAGAACAGCATGCCCAGGCACAATCCGGCGAGGAACAGGCTGATGGTCAGCTGCACCTCGCCGGCGCCGGCCCCCAGGTCGCCGGCGATCAGCGGCAGGCTGGGCAGGTAGGTGTCGATGGACAGGGGCGCGAAGGCGACCAGCGCGGCCAGGGGCAGGATCAGGCGCTGGGGGCGGTCGGGGATGGGCATGGGGGACTCCGGGCATGGGGTGTGGATAACGTTAACAAGTTAACCAATAATCCGAAACCCAAGCATCCTTCCTTGTAGGAGCGAGCTTGCTCGCGAATGGAGTTTCCCGGTGGCCGTGGTGTTTCGGATTGACTCCGCTCCCTCTCCCTAACCCTCTCCCTGAAGGGAGAGGGGACCGTTGGGCAGAGTTGGATGTCATGGTGTTAGCCGGCAACCTCGGCGATATCAGGTTGAAACCATGTTTATCCGCGGGCACGGACAAGCCCCCTCTCCCTTCAGGGAGAGGGCTGGGGAGAGGGTACGGAGCCCACCGAAAGCACCACGGCCACCGGGAAACCCCATTCGCGAGCAAGAACTAGGCGTCCCCCTCGATCCTACGAAAAGCCAAAGCCCTAACGCCAGGCCTCTTCCTTGTCACCCGCCCTGCGCTGGCGGTACTCCCCCGGAGCCATCCCGGCATTACGGGCGAAGAAGCGGCTGAAGTAGGCCGGGTCCTTGAAGCCGAGCTGGTAGCAGATTTCGTTCACCGAGCTGCCGCTGAACAGCAGCAGGCGCCGCGCCTCCTGCATCAGCCGCTCGTGTACCAGGCGCTTGGAGGGCAACCCGGCGACGCGCCGGCAGATGTCGTTGAGGCGCGCCTCGGTGACGCCGATGCGCTCGGCGTAGGCCGCCAGCGGCCAGTGCTCGGGGTAGTGCTGCTCGATCAGCTGGTTGAAGCGCTGGAACAGGCGCAGGTCCTCGCGGCGCATGGGCTGCGCCTTGAGCGAGCGGGCCGAGAGGCGCAGCAGGCTGACGAAGATCAGCCGCACCAGGTCGGCCAGGGCGAGTTCGCGGCCCGGGCGCTCGCCGCGGAACTCCTCGCGCAGCAGGTCGAACAGGCCGTCCAGGCGCGCCACCTCGCCGGCGGAGGTCTCGTCCAGCTGGTCGAAGGCCACGCACACCGGGCCTATGTCCGGTCCGGCGGCCAGGCCCTGCTCCGGCGCCAGCAGCGGCCAGAGCAGTTGCTGGCGCACCGTCAGCACGTGGCCGTCGGCGTCGTTCTCGGTGACGAAGGCGTGGGGGATGGTCGGCGGGGTGAGGAAGAACAGCGGGCCCTGCCGGTGGTAGAGCTGCTCGTCGAGGTAGACGCGCACCGAGCCGCTCTTCACGTAGTGCACCTGGAAGAAGCGGTCGTGGCGGTGCACCGGCATGTTGCGGCCGAAGAAGTCGGCCAGCTTGCCCAGTTCCTCGTAGTGCACCTCGGAATCGCTGTAGCGCAGGTCGTAGACCTGGCCGATGTCGATGTTGGGGATGGGTGCGCGGGCCATGGTGTTACCTACCTGCAGGAGCGAGGGGGACGCCTGGTTCTTGCTCGCTCCTGCGAAGCGCCTCAGGGCTTGATCTTCTTCAGCTCGTCGAGCAACCCCAGCAGCTGCTGCAGCTTGTCCTCGCCGAACTGCTCGAGGATGCGCCGGTAGTTGTTCTCCATGTCGCCGCTCATGGCCACGAAGCACTGCTGGCCCTGCTCGCTCAGGCACACCAGCACGCGGCGCTGGTCGTGCTCGGACTTCCAGCGGCGCACCAGGCCGTCGCGCTCCATGCGCGCCAGCACGCCGGTCATGCTCGGCTTGAGGATGCAGGCCTGCTGCGCCAGTTGGTAGATCTCCATCTCGCCCTGCTGGCGGAGGATGCGCACGATGCGCCACTGCTGCTCGGTCAGGTCGTGCTGGTTGAGCGAAGGGCGGAAGAAGGCCATGGCGGCCTCGCGGGCCTGTAGCAGGGTGAGGGTCAGGGACGGACGCGGCGTGGACATGGAAAGAGGCTACTCGACTGAAAGTAGGAAAGATTTTAACCAGCATAGCCCCTCCCCAGGCAAACCCGGCGAAAGCCCGCCCGGCTTCCTGGCAGCGTCGGTCAAGGCCATGGCAGCGCCGGACAATCCCAACATGTGCATGCCTGCTCCAATGTTCGCAGCGGGATCAGGCCCCGATGGAAGAGGCTTGACCATAGTTAACATATTAACTATAACGCTAACATGTTAACGATAACCGGCCGCCTGCAGGCGGCCGGGAGAAACAGGAGAACCAAGCCATGCGTCGCGCTGTCAGCGAAGCCGCAACGGGCACCCTGTTCGGCGTCGCGCTGAACTACCGGGGCCTGTTGCAGAGCCGGCTGGAGGAATTCCAGCAACCGCCTTATCAGAAGCCGCCGGTCAAGCCGGTGCTGTTCATCAAGACGCCGAACACCCGCAATGGCGACGGTGCGCCCGTGGTCTTCCCGGCCGGCGTCGAGCGCCTGCAGCCGGGCCCGGCCCTGGGCGTGGTGCTCGGCCGCGACGCCAGCCGCGTGGGCGTGGACGACGCCATGGCCTACGTCGCCGGCTACGTCATCGTCAACGAGTTCAGCCTGCCGGAAGACAGCTACTACCGCCCTGCGGTCAAGGCCAAGTGCCGCGACGGCTTCTGCCCCCTGGGCAGCGAAGTCGTCGGCCGCGACGAGATCGCCGACCCGCACGCCCTGCCGGTCCGCCTGCTGGTCAACGGCGAAGTGCGCCAGCAGAACAGTACCGCCAACCTGGTGCGCAGCATCCCGCAGCTGATCGCCGAGATCAGCGAATTCATGACCCTGCACGCCGGCGACGTGCTCATCACCGGCACCCCCGAGGGCCGCGTCGATGTGCGGCCGGGCGACGAGGTGGTGGTGGAGATCGAAGGTCTCGGCCGCCTGGTCAATCACGTGGTGGCGGAGGAAGCCTGAGATGAAACACGCACGCATCCGCTACCAGGGCGAAGTCCACGCGGTCACGGTGGAAGCCGACAACGCCGTGCGCCTGGCCGATGGCCGGCTGCTCGGCGAGCACGAGGTGCAATGGCTGCCGCCGGCCAGCGGGACCATGTTCGCCCTCGGCCTGAACTACGCCGACCACGCCGCCGAACTGGCCTTCAAGGCGCCCACCGAGCCGCTGGCGTTCATCAAGTCCAAGGGCACCTACACCGGCCACAACCAGGTGACCTGGCGCCCCGACGGCGTCGCCTACATGCACTACGAGTGCGAGCTGGTGGCGGTGATCGGCAAGCCGGCGCGCAACGTCAGGCGCGAGGACGCCCTCGCCTACCTGGACGGCTACACCGTCTGCAACGACTACGCCATCCGCGACTACCTGGAGAACTACTACCGGCCCAACCTGCGGGTGAAGAACCGCGACGCCACCACCCCGGTCGGCCCCTGGATAGTCGACGCCGCCGACGTGCCCGACCCGTCGCGGCTGAAGCTGCGCACCTGGGTCAACGGCGAGCTGAAGCAGGAAGGCACTACCGCGGACATGATCTTCGACATCCCCTACCTGATCGAATACTTCTCCAGCTTCATGACCCTGCAGCCGGGCGACATGATCGCCACCGGCACGCCGGAAGGCCTGGCCGACGTGGTGCCGGGCGATGAAGTGGTGGTGGAAGTGGAAGGCGTCGGCCGCCTGGTCAACCGCATCGTCAGCGAGGCCGAGTTCTTCGCGAACCGCGCCCGTACCTAATCGAGACAGAGATACAAGCATGATCAAGCACTGGATCAACGGCCGCGAGGTCGAGAGCAAAGAAGTCTTCCAGACCATCAACCCGGCCACCACCGAGGTGATCGCCGAGGTCGCCAGCGGCGGCGCCGAGGAAATCGCCCTGGCCGTGGCCGCGGCCAAGGAAGCCTTCCCGAAATGGGCCAACACCCCGGCCAGGGAGCGCGCGAAGCTGATGCGCAAGCTGGGCGAGCTGATCGACGCCAACGTGCCCAACCTGGCCGAGCTGGAAACCCTCGACACCGGCCTGCCGATCCACCAGACGCGCAACGTGCTGATCCCGCGCGCCTCGCACAACTTCGAGTTCTTCGCCGAGGTCTGCACGCGCATGGACGGCCACAGCTACCCGGTGGACGACCAGATGCTCAACTACACCCTGTACCAGCCGGTGGGGGTATGCGGGCTGGTCTCGCCGTGGAACGTGCCGTTCATGACCGCCACCTGGAAGACCGCGCCCTGCCTGGCCCTGGGCAACACCGCGGTGCTGAAGATGAGCGAACTCTCGCCGCTGACCGCCAACGAGCTGGGCCGCCTGGCCCTGGAAGCCGGCATCCCGCCGGGCGTGCTCAACGTGGTGCAGGGCTACGGCGCCACCGCCGGCGACGCCCTGGTGCGCCACCCGGACGTGCGCGCCATCTCCTTCACCGGCGGCACCGCCACCGGGCGCAAGATCATGCAGACCGCCGGCCTGAAGAAATACTCCATGGAGCTGGGCGGCAAGTCGCCGGTGCTGATCTTCGACGACGCCGACCTGGACCGCGCCCTGGACGCCGCGCTGTTCACCATCTTCTCGCTGAACGGCGAGCGCTGCACCGCCGGTAGCCGTATCTTCATCCAGGAAACGGTCTACGACCGCTTCGTCGAGGAGTTCGCCGCCCGCGCCAAACGCCTGATCGTCGGCGACCCGCAGGACCCGAAGACCCAGGTCGGCTCGATGATCACCCAGGCCCACTACGACAAGGTCACCGGCTACATCCGCATCGGCATGGAAGAAGGCGCGCGCCTGGTCGCCGGCGGCCTGGAGCGCCCGGCCAACCTGCCGGCGCACCTGGCCCGCGGGCAGTTCGTGCAGCCCACGGTGTTCGCCGACGTGGACAACCGCATGCGCATCGCCCAGGAAGAAATCTTCGGCCCGGTGGTCTGCCTGCTCAAGTTCAAGGACGAGGCCGAGGCCCTGCGCCTGGCCAACGACACCGAATACGGCCTGGCCTCCTACATCTGGACCCAGGACATCGGCAAGGCCCATCGCCTGGCGCGCGGCATCGAGGCCGGCATGGTATTCATCAACAGCCAGAACGTCCGCGACCTGCGCCAGCCGTTCGGCGGCGTGAAGGGCTCGGGCACCGGCCGCGAGGGCGGCGAGTACAGCTTCGAGGTCTTCGCCGAGATCAAGAACGTGTGCATTTCCATGGGCAGCCACCACATTCCCCGCTGGGGCGTGTAGAAAGGCGGCCCGATGAGAGCGGCCGCCAAGGCCGCCTGCATCGCCGGCGTGCAGCCAACAATCACAAGAATCCGGGCGCCCCAGCGGCGGCGCCCCGCACCAGGAGAACCACCATGGGCAAACTCGCTCTGGCTGCCAAGATCACCCACGTTCCCTCGCTGTACCTCTCCGAACTGCCCGGCCCGCGCCAGGGCAGCCGCCAGGCCGCCATCGACGGGCACCGCGAGATCGGCCGGCGCTGCCGCGAGCTGGGGGTGGACACCATAGTGGTGTTCGACACCCACTGGCTGGTCAACGCCGGCTACCACGTCAACTGCGCGCCGCACTTCCAGGGCCTGTACACCAGCAACGAGCTGCCGCACTTCATCGCCAACATGGAGTACGAGTTCCCCGGCAACCCGGAACTGGGGCGCATCCTCGCCGAAGGCTGCAACGCCATGGGCGTGGACGTGCTGGCCCACGACGCCACCACCCTCGGCCCGGAGTACGGCACCCTGGTGCCGATGCGCTACATGAACCAGGACCAGCACTTCAAGGTGATCTCGGTCTCGGCGCTGTGCACCGTGCACTACCTCAACGACAGCGCGCGCCTGGGCTGGGCCATGCGCAAGGCGGTGGAAGAGCACTACGACGGCACCGTGGCCTTCCTCGCCAGCGGCTCGCTGACCCACCGCTTCGCCCAGAACGGCCAGGCCCCGGAATTCGCCGACAAGGTCTGGAGCCCCTTCCTGGAAACCCTCGACCACGAGGTGGTGCGGATGTGGCAGCGAGGCGACTGGCAGACCTTCTGCGGCATGCTCCCGGAATACGCGGCCAAGGGCCACGGCGAAGGCTTCATGCACGACACCGCCATGCTCCTGGGCGCGCTCGGCTGGTCGGACTACGACGGCCAGGGCGAGGTGGTCACGCCCTACTTCGGCTCCTCCGGCACCGGGCAGATCAACGTGGTGTTCCCGGTGACCCCGCAGGACGGCTCGGCGATCCCCGCCGCCCAGGCCTCCAACCCCGCCGGCAACCCGTCCGGCAGCCGCCTCTGAGGACACAGCCATGCCGCACTTCATCGCCGAGTACACCCACAACATCGAGGCCGAGGCCGACCTGCCCGGCCTGTTCGAGAAGGTCCACGCCTGCCTCGGCGACAGCGGGGTGTTCCCGCTGGGCGGCATCCGCAGCCGCGCCGTGCGCCTGGATACCTGGCGCATGGCCGACGGCCAGCACGACTACGCCTTCGTCCACATGAGCCTGAAGGTGGGCGCCGGGCGCGACCTGGAAACCCGCCGGCAGGTGGCCGACGCGCTCTTCGAGGTGATCAAGGCGCACTTCGCCGAACTCCAGGCGCGCCGCCTGCTGGCGCTGTCCTTCGAGATGAGCGAGCTGAACGCCGAGCTCAACTACAAGCAGAACAACGTCCACGCCTTCCTCAAGGGCCAGGCGCTCTGAAGTCCGCCACCCTCCCGGCCACTCGCAGAACAAAGACAAGACCATGAGCACCGCCACCCTATCCCCCGCCGCCCTGCCCGCCGCCAGCGACGCCACCCACGCCCGCGTGGTCTGGCGCCTGATGCCGCTGCTGCTGGTGTGCTACGTATTCGCCCACCTGGACCGCATCAACATCGGCTTCGCCAAGCTGCAGATGAGCGCCGACCTGCACTTCAGCGACACCGTCTACGGCCTGGGCGCCGGGCTGTTCTTCGTCGCCTACGCACTGTTCGGCGTGCCCAGCAACCTGATGCTGGAACGCGTCGGCCCGCGCCGCTGGATCGCCTTCCTGATGGTCACCTGGGGCCTGCTGTCCACCGCCATGCTGCTGGTGCAGAGCGCCGCCGGCTTCTACACCCTGCGCCTGCTGCTGGGGGTGGCCGAGGCCGGCTTCTTCCCCGGCATCCTGGTGTACCTCAACCGCTGGTTCCCGGCGCGCCGCCGCGCCGGCGTCACCGCGCTGTTCGCCATCGCCGTGCCCATGGCCGGGGTGGTCGGCGGGCCACTGTCCGGCGGCATCCTCGAGGGCTTCCACGACTTCCTCGGGCTGCGCGGCTGGCAGTGGATGTTCCTCATCGAGGGCCTGCCGGTGGTGCTGCTCGGCCTGCTGGTCTGGCGCTGCCTGCCGGAGAGCTTCGAGCGCGTGGCCTGGCTGAGCGAGGCGCAGAAGGCCGGCCTGCGCGAGGAGATGCAGGGCGAGGAGCAGCGCAAGCAGATCACCTCCTTCGCCGGCATCCTGCGCGACAACCACGTCTGGCTGCTGGTGGCCATCTACTTCGCGGTGATGCTGGCGGTGAACACCCTGGCGTTCTGGATGCCCAGCCTGATCCACGGCGCCGGCATCGGCTCCGACGGCCGCGTCGGCCTGCTCAGCGCCCTGCCGTACCTGGCCGGCTGCGTGTTCATGATCGCCCTGGGGCGCTCCTCCGACCGCCGCCGCGAGCGCCGCTGGCACCTCGCCGTGCCGCTGCTGCTGGCCGCCGCCGGCCTGGCCCTGACGGGCCTGGCGCCCACCAGCGCGCCGCTGGTGCTGGCCGGGCTGGTGCTCGCCGGCATGGGCGCCAGCGCCGCCCTGCCGATGTTCTGGCAGTTGCCGCCGGCCTTCCTCGGCAACCGCGCCCAGGCCGCCGGCATCGCCCTGATCAGCTCCTTCGGCAGCATCGCCGCCTTCGCCGCGCCCTACTTCATCGGCTGGATGCGCGACACCACCCACAGCTCCAGCCTGGCCCTGTACCTGCTGGCCATCCTCATCGCCCTCGGCGCCGCCCTGGTCCTGCGCACCCCGGCCGCCGTGGTCAACCCCCGCTGAAAGAGACACAGCCATGCTCGACTCCACCCTCATCCAGGAAGCCGCCGCCCGTCTCGACGCCGCCGAGCGTTCGCGCCAGCAGGTGCGGCAGTTCTCCCTCGACTACCCGGACATCGCCATCGAGGACGCCTACGCCATCCAGCGCGCCTGGGTGGCTCGGAAGATAGCCAACGGCCGCGTGCTCAAGGGCCACAAGATCGGCCTGACCTCGCGCGCCATGCAGGTCTCGTCGAACATCACCGAGCCGGACTACGGCGCGCTGCTGGACGACATGTTCTTCGACGAAGGCAGCGACATCCCCTTCGAACGCTTCATCGTGCCGCGGGTGGAAGTGGAGCTGGCGTTCATCCTCGGCAAGCCGCTGAAAGGCCCGAACGTCACCCTGTTCGACGTGCTGGAGGCCACCGAGTGGGTGATCCCGGCACTGGAGATCATCGACGCGCGCATCCAGCAGGTGGACCCGCAGACCAAGGCCACCCGCAAGGTCTTCGACACCATCTCCGACAACGCCGCCAACGCCGGCGTGGTCATGGGCGGCCGCGCCGTGCGGCCCGGCGACATCGACCTGCGGCGGGTGCCGGCGATCCTCTACCGCAACGGCGTGATCGAGGAATCCGGGGTCTCCGCCGCGGTGCTCAACCACCCGGCCAAGGGCGTGGCCTGGCTGGCCAACAAGCTGGCCCCCTACGACGTCACCCTGGAGCCCGGCCAGGTGATCCTCGGCGGCTCCTTCACCCGCCCGGTGGCCGCGGCCCCCGGCGACACCTTCCACGTCGACTACGACCAGCTCGGTAGCATCTCTTGCCGGTTTGTATGAGGTGATGGCTGCAGGCGGCAGGCCATAGGCTGCAGGCGAAGAGCGCTCTGGCCTGAAGCCTGAAGCCTGCGGCCCTTCCAGGAGCTTTCCATGCACATCCCCCTCAATACGTTCAAACAACGCCTGCAATCCGGCGACGCGCAGATCGGCCTCTGGCTCGGCCTGGCCGACCCGTATTGCGCGGAGCTGGCGGCCAATGCCGGCTTCGACTGGCTGCTGCTCGACGGCGAGCACGCGCCCAACGACCTGCGCAGCCTGCTCGGCCAGTTGCAGGCGGTGGCGCCCTACCCGGCGCAGCCGATCATCCGCCCGGTGGTCGGCGACACGGCGCTGATCAAGCAGTTACTCGACATAGGCGCGCAGACCCTGCTGGTGCCCATGGTGGACACCGCCGGACAGGCCGCCGAGCTGGTCCGCGCCATGCGCTACCCGCCGTTCGGCGTGCGCGGCGTGGGCAGCGCCCTGGCCCGCGCCTCGCGCTGGAACAGCATCCCCGGCTACCTCGACGAGGCGGACGCGCAGATGTGCCTGCTGGTGCAGGTGGAGAACCTGGAAGGCCTGGCCAACCTCGACGCCATCGCCGCGGTGGACGGCGTCGACGGCGTGTTCATCGGCCCGGCCGACCTCAGCGCGGCCATGGGCCACCGCGGCAACCCGGGGCACCCGGACGTGCAGGCCGCCATCGAGGACGCCATCGCCCGCATCCAGCGCGCCGGCAAGGCCGCCGGCATCCTCAGCGCCGACGAGAAGCTGGCCCGGCGCTACCTGGAGCTGGGCGCGAAGTTCGTTGCCGTGGGCGTGGACACCAGCCTGCTGATGCGCTCGCTGCGCGAGCTGGCCGGCCGGTTCAAGGGCGGCGCCCAGGCCCAGGCCCCCTCCGCCCCTTCGGTGTATTGAGCCCCGCGCCACCGAGAGGTCGCCTGAGCGGCCGTACGGAAAGTCCTACCAGGCTCCACGGCGGACGGGCAGTCCGCCGTGGGGCCTTTCGTTATCGGCCATGGGAAGCGACGCGGGCCGCCGGCGACGGCCCGATTCCTGGCGCGGGCATAAGTTAATATATTAACTATCATTCGCACGACCGCCCCTCCCTGGAGAACCGCCGATGTCCCACTTCCTTCGCCAGCAGACCAGCCTTACCCTGACCCTCGCCATGCAGGCCCTGCAGGCCGCGCTGAACCGCGCCGAAGAGCTGCAGGCGCGGGTCAGCATCGTCGTGGTCGACGCCAGCGGCCTGCCGGTGCATAGCGCGCACATGGACGCGGCGCCCGCGCCGTCCCGCGACATCGCCCTGAGCAAGGCGCGCACCGCCGCCGCCTTCAACCTGCCCACCCGCGACTGGCAGGCGCGCCTGGAGCGTTGCTCGGACGCGGTGCGCCAGGGCCTGCCGCTGCAACCGGGGCTGGCCCTGTACGGCGGCGGCGAGCCCTTGCGCCTGTCCGGCGAAGTGATCGGCGCCATCGGCGTGTCCGGCGCTTCCGAGGAACTGGACTGCAGCTGCGCCCGCGCCGCCGTCGAGCACGTGCGCAGCCTGCTGCAGGGCTGACGCCGGCCTGTCAGCCCCGGACAAGAAGCCGGGCAGCCTGGATCAAGACAAACAGCGTCGCGCGGGCCCTAATAGGCCATCCGCGCGACGCCAGTCGCACCCCTTTCCCTCCGGTTCCAGGCTGCAGTCATGATCAACATCGAGACCCCCACCTACTACACCGCGACCAAGAAGTACGACCTCGCCTTCCCCTCCCTGGAGGCGGACCTGGAGGCCGACGTGGTCGTGATCGGCGGTGGCTTCTCCGGCATCAATACCGCGCTGGAGCTGGCCGAGAAGGGCATCACCGACATAGTGGTGCTGGAGGCGCGCTACCTCGGCTTCGGCGGCACCGGGCGCAACGGCGGGCAGATCATGGCCGGCATCGGCCACGACCTGGAGAAGATCAGGAAAGACGTCGGCGAGGACGGCCTGCGGCAGATCTTCGAAATCAGCGACATGGGCGCCGACATCATCAAGGAGCGCATCCGCAAGTACGACATCGACGCCGATTTCTGCCACGGCTACGGCTACATGGGCTTCAACGCCCGCCAGGCGAAGACCCTGCGGGCCTGGGAGCGCGAGTTCAAGTCGCTCGACTCGCGCCACGAGATCCGCTACCTGGACGGCTCCGAGGTGCGCCAGATCATCGGCTCCGACGCCTATTCCAGCGCCCTGCTGCACATGGGCGGCGGCCACGTGCACTCGCTCAACCTGCTGCTCGGCGAGGCCAAGGCCCTGGCCGGCCACGGGGTGAAGATCTTCGAGTACAGCCCGGCGCTGGACGTGACCTACGGCGAGCGCATCACCGTGCGCACCGCCAAGGGCTCGGTGAAGGCCAGCAAGCTGCTCTGGGCCTGCGACAGCTTCCTCAACAAGCTGGAGCCGGAACTGCACAAGAGCACCATCAACACCTACGCCTTCCAGATGATGACCGAGCCGCTGCCGGACGAGCTCATCCAGCGCATCAGCCCGATCCGCGGCGCCTACAGCGACATCCGCCCGGTCATCGACTACTACCGCGTGACCAACGAGAACCGCCTGCTGTTCGGCGCCGCCACGCCCTTCATCGAGCACATCCCGCGCGACCTCAAGGCCTGGAACCGCAAGCTGATGCTGAAGATCTTCCCCTACCTCGAGAACGTGAAGATCGACCTCGCCTGGGGCGGCCCCATGGCCTGCAGCCCCAACTTGTTCCCGCAGATCGGCGCCCTGCCCGGCCGCCCCAACGCCTTCTTCGTGCAGGGCTATTCCGGCTTCGGCGTCACCCCCAGCCACATCATCTGCAAGGTGCTGGCCGAGGGCATGAGCGAAGGCTCGGCGCGCTACGACCTGATCAGCTCGGTGAAGCGCATCCGCGTCCACGGCAAGGACCAGGTCCGCCCGCTGCTGCTCAGCGCCGGCAAGACCTGGCACCAGGTGTCCGGCTACTGGACCGGGCGGCGCTGAAGCCTCTTTTCCCTTCACTTGCACAGGAGCAAGCACATGGCACTCACCCCCATCAAGCAAGGCATCACCCTCGACCAACTGGACGCCTGGGGCACGGTGGCCGACCTCGGCTCGGAAATCCTCGAGGGCGAGGTCCGCGCCTTCGGCAAGATGACCGCCGGCGCCCCCACCGACCCGGTCAGCGCGGCCTACTTCGGCACCACCGGCGGCAAGTTCCGCATGACCTACCCGTTCAACGAGCAGGCCACGGTGGTCAGCGGCGAGGTGCGGCTGACCGACGAATCCACCGGCCAGAGCCAGCTGTACAAGGCCGGCGACAGCTGGTTCGTGACCAAGGGCACGGCGGTGCTGTGGGAGGTGCCGGGCGAGGGGTTCGTGAAACACTATTACGCGGTGGTTTGAGGCCTGGTTCGGGAACTTGAAGAGCCCCTCTCCCCAGCCCTCTCCCTGAAGGGAGAGGGGGCTTGTCCGTGCCGGCGTCGACAATAGTTTTAGCCGGCAGCTCTGGAGCTGCCGGCTGACGCTGGAAAACCCAGCCACTCCGAACGGTCCCCTCTCCCTTCAGGGAGAGGGTTAGGGAGAGGGAAACAAGCTCCCCTCAGGCACCTGGCCCCACCCCCACGCAGAACCCAGCCCATGCCCACCCCCGAACACATAGGCCAACGCTGCCTGCACAGCTTCCAGCAACTGGTCCCCAGCACCCGCGCCGCCTTCTACCGCATCGACGCCGACCTGCAGGCCTGCGACTTCCAGTTGCTCGGCATGGGCCGGCAGATGCATGCCGACTACCTCGACCACTACCACCGCCTCGACCCGCTGCAGCCCCGCGCCTGCCTGGCCACCGGGCTGCCGGTGGTGCCCCTGGCCGTGGGCATGGCGCAGCAGCCCGATGCGCAGCGCGAGCGCTACCACGGCTTCCTGCGCCGGCACGGGGTGATCGACGTAGTGGAAGTCATCGCCGCCGACAAGGGCCGCCCGTTGGCCGGGCTTTCCCTGCTGCGGCGCGTCGGCGAGGCGCCCTTCTCCAGCGACGAATTCGACCGCCTGCGGGCCCTGCAGGGGCTGCTGGAGCTGGCCGCCCAGGCCCTGCCGCGCAGCCCCGGCGCCCTCGCCCGGCTCACCCCGCGCGAGCGCGAGATCGCCCTGCTGCTGCGCGACGGCGCCAGCAACAAGGACCTGGCGCGCCAGCTCGGCCTGGGCCTGGCCACGGTGAAGACGCACCTCATCCACCTGTTCCGCAAGGCCGGCGTGGCCAGCCGCACCGAACTGCTGGCGCGGCTGTTCCTGGATCAACCATCCGGTTGATGTTCCGCCCGCGCCACACCACGCAGCATGGAGGCTCCACAGACACAGGAGTCCCACCCATGAGCACCTCTTCCGACTGGATCACCGTCGGCGCCCTCGCCGAGGGTTTCGCCCCCGAAGCCTTCATCCTGCCGCGCCTGGCCGATCTCGCCGGGCAGCGCCTGGAACTGCACTTCGCCAACGGCTGGCGCATCGAGCACCAGTTCGACGCCGAGACCACCCGCTGGCGCGCCAGCGACGGCCATTCCGTGGGCGAGGCGCCCTACCGCGCCACCTCGGTGCGCCCCGGCATCGTCCTGGTCGACTTCATCAAGCGCGAGGATGGCCAGGCCTGGTCGGTCAGCCTGGTGCTGGACCGCCACAGCCAGTCCTTCACCGCCGTGCTCGGCCGCCTGCCCGACGCCGCGGACACCGCCGAGGGCCTCTACGCCCGCGCCCTGGCCGGCAAGGACCTGACCGGCGTGCAGGTGCAGATCCTCCACGGCAGCCTCGACCGCCCCTGGCGGGACGGCGCCTGCCCCCACGCCCCGACCCGCGAGCTGGTGGGCCTGCGCAACCGCTACCGCTACAGCCCCAGCGAGGTCTACGAGCACATCTACCTGAACGACGGCTTCTACACCTGGCAGTGCCTGGGCGGCGTCGAGGCCGGGCTGTGCGACACCGACCGCTGCCACTACTACAAGGTCGCCGACCAGCTGTACCTGTTCGTCTGGCGCGAGAAGATCGTCCCCACCCTCGGCCTGGTGATGATCGACCTGCAGCAGCACCGCAGCGACGGCAAGATCTTCGGCTATGCCGGCGCCGCCTTCGACGAGCTGTCCAACTTCCCGGTCGCCTCCTACTGCGACGAGCTCAACCGCACGGTGTACGCATGAGCGGCCGGGTCGTCGTCATCACCGGCGCCGGCACCGGCATAGGCGCGGCCTGCGCGCGGCGCTTCGCCGAAGCGGGCGACCAACTGGTGCTGATCGGCCGCCGCCGCGAGGCGTTGGAACAGGTGGCGGCCAGCACCGGCGGCCTGGTGCTTGCCGGCGACGCCGCCGACGGCGAAACCTGGCGGGGCTTCGTGCAGCGCATCGAGGCGGCGTTCGGCGGCATCGACGTGCTCGTCGCCTGCGCTGGCGGCCACGGCCTGGGCACGGCCGGCGAGACCAGCGATGCGGCCTGGCGCGAGGCCCTGCGCGGCAACCTCGACAGCGCCTTCGCCAGCGCCCGCGCCTGCCTGCCGTCGCTGCTGGCGCGGCGCGGCAACATGGTGCTGGTGGGCTCCATCGCCTCCCTGGTGGCCGGGCCCGGCGTGTGCGGCTACACCGTCGCCAAGCACGCCCTCATCGGCCTGATGCGCTCCCTGGCGCGGGACTACGGCCCGCGCGGCGTGCGCGTCAACGCCCTGTGCCCGGGCTGGGTGCGCACGCCCATGGCCGACGCCGAGATGCAGCCGCTGATGCAACACCATGGCGAAAGCCTGGACGCCGCCTACGCGCGGGTCACCGCCGAGGTGCCGCTGCGCCGCCCGGCCACGGCGGACGAGATCGCCGGGCTGTGCCGGTTCCTCGCCAGCGACGCGGCGGCCATCGTCACCGGCGCCTGCCTGGTGGCCGATGGCGGCGCCAGCGTGGTAGACCTGCCGACACTGGCCTTCGAACGCCTGGAGGATGGGCCATGACGCGCTTCGACTTTGGTGGCAAGCGGGTGCTGGTCACCGGCGCGGCCCAGGGCATCGGCCGCCGCATCGCCGAGGGCTTCGCCGAAGCCGGTGCCAACCTGCTGCTGCTCGACCGCCAGGCAGGCGCCGTCGAAGCCCTGGCCGGCGAACTGCGCAGCCAGGGCCGCGAGGCGCGGGCGCTGGCCGTGGACCTGGCCGATCCCCCGGCCATCGCCGCCGCCCTCGCCGGGCTCGATGGCCTGGACGTGCTGGTGCACAACGCCGCCCACTTCCCGCTGACCGACTTCGCCGCCATCACCCCGGAGCTGCTGCAACGCACCCTGGCGGTAAACCTGGGCGCGCTGTTCTGGCTGACCCAGGCTGCCCTGCCGCTGTTCGCCGCGCGCGGCGGCGGCTGCGTGCTGGCCACCTCGTCGGTCACGGGCCCCCGGGTGGCCTACCCGGGGCTGAGCCACTACGCGGCGTCCAAGGCCGGGGTCAACGGCTTCATCCGCAACGCCGCGCTGGAGCTGGCGCCACGCAAGGTGCGCGTCAACGGCGTGGAGCCGGGCATGATCCGCACCCCGGCCATGGCCAACCTCGGCGACCAGGCCCTGGAGGCGCGCATCGCCGCCGGCATCCCCCTGGGCCACCTCGGCCAGCCGGCGGACATCGCCAACGCCATGCTCTTCCTCGCCTCCGACGCCGCCGCCTACATCACCGGCCAGACCCTGGTGGTGGACGGCGGCGCCACCCTGCCGGAAAGCACCGCCGCGCTGGCCTGAAGGGCCCACCATCCTGCATCTGCAGGATGGTGCGCGCGCAGCGCAGCGAAGATACTCGAACCCAGGCCCTGCCCTGTCGTTCCGACACCCGGCCGCTCACTGATGACTGACAACAACAACTAAAGTCGCAGCAGGGGGACCCCATGAGCAGCACCCTCGACCTGACCTTCGGCGCCCAGCGCTTCAGCGAATTCAACGCCCTGGTCCTGGACCTCCAGCGCCTGGCCCAGGAATGCGCGCTACCCGGCTTCCACGCCGCCGCCATGCACCGCCTGCGGCAACTGCTGGACTTCGACATGGCCTGGTGGGGCCGCGCGGCGCTGGTCGACGGCCTGCCGCTGGAGCACAGCAGCCACCTGTTCCGGCTGCCGGACAGCTACCTGGCCGACTGGCAGGCGATCCGCCACCAGGACATCACCGTCAAGCGCGTCTATGCCACCCCGGGCCGCTCGGTGCGCATCGACACCCGCGCCGCCGACTGCACCCCGGGCCTGCGCTGGCTGGCCGAGCGCCACGGCTTCGGCGAGTTCCTCTGCATCATCCACATCGACCCGCGCACCCAGCTCAGCCTGCACCTGAGCCTGTACCGCCGCGCCGGCGCGCGCCCCTTCGACGCCCGCGAGCGCTTCCTGGTGGACCAGATGATGCCGCACCTGGTGGCCGCCGAAGGGGCCAACCAGATCCGCGCGCTGGTGGCCCTGCGCGAGCGCCTGGACGCCCCCAACCCGCTGGCCCTGGCGGTGTGCGACCGGCGCGGCATGCTGCACTACGCCGAGCGAGGCTTCGTCGAGCTGCTGCTGCACGAGTGGCCGCGCTGGACCGGCCCGTGCCTGCCCGAGGCGGTCGACCCGGCCGCCGGCTACAGCGGCCAGCGCCTGCAGCTGCAGGCCACCGCCGTGCACGACCTGCTGCTGCTCAGCGCCCGCCTGTGCCCGGCCATGGCCCGCCTGAGCACCCGCGAGGCCGAGGTGGCGCAGCGCTTCGGCCTGGGCAGCACCTACAAGGAAATCGCCCGCGAGCTGGGCCTGGCGCCGAACACCGTGCGCCACCACATCCGCAGCATCTACAGCAAGCTCGGCGTCAACGGCAAGGCCGGCATCGCCCAGCTGCTGCACCACCCGCCCGGCTGACGCCGGCCGCTTCCCTCCACCGCCTCCACATCCCGACGCCGCGCCCGCGCGCGGCGCCAGGGGAGGCTTTCGCCCGCCTCACAGAAGAAGAAAACCACCATGAAGCTGCACCCAAGCCTTTCGCTCTGCGCCCTTGGCGCGCTGTACCTCGGCCAGGCCCAGGCCGCCGACCTCAACGCCCGCGACTTCTTTTCCGCCCCTGTGGGCACCAGCCTGGGGGTGACCTACCTGCCGCTGACGCGCTCCGACGACTACCACGGCGCGGCGGACAGCACCGGCAAGGCCGACCTGAAGGTCAATGCCCTGGCCTACCGCCAGTTGTGGTTCAGCGACATCTGCGGGCGCCTGTGCACGCCGCAGTTCATCGTGCCCTACGCCGACATCGAGGCGCGCGGCCCCGGCGCCGCCGAGCACAGCCGCGAGCGCGGGCTGGGCGACCCGCAGGTGGGCGGCACGCTGTTCTTCATCGACGAGCCGCAGACGCGCACCTACAGCGGCCTGCTGGCCCTGGTCAGCCTGCCCCTGGGCGAGTACCACGCCAAGGACCCGGGCGTGTCGCCGGGGGCCAACCGCTGGGCCCTGCACCTGAACTACAACTACACCCGGGGCGTCGGCGAGAACTGGGTGCTGGAAGCCAACCTCGAGGCCCAGCTCTACGGCGACAACGACGACTACCTCGGCGCCACCCTCGAACAGAAACCGCTGTACCGCCTGCAGGCGTTCGCCTCCTACGACTTCACTCCCGCCACCTACGCCGCGCTGCGGCTGATCGCCGCCGACGGCGGCGCCCTGCGCCTGGGCGGCCACGACATCGACGACAGCCACCAGCGCTACACCCAGGCCGGCTTCGAGGTCGGCCACTGGCTGGACAAGCGCAACCAGGTGCTGCTCGGCCTCACCCGCAATGTCTCCACCGCCAACGCGTATGCCCAGGACAACCTGCTGCTGCGCTTCGTCCACGCCTTCTGAGGTCGCCGCCATGCCCCTTCCGCGCAATCCCTCCCCGGCCCTGCTGGCGGCCGTGGTGCTGTTCGCCGCCATCACCCCGGCGGTGCTGCTCACCGCCCCGGCCATCGCCAGCCAGCTGGCCACCCAGCTACAGCTGGCGCCGGCGCGCATCGGCGACCTGTTCGCCGTCGAGCTGGGCGCCATGAGCCTGGCCACCCTGCCCTCGCTGTTCTGGCTCAGGCGCGTGGACTGGCGCCTGGCCGGGCTGCTGGCGGCGCTGGGCTTCATCCTGGCCAACCTGGCCTCGGCCAGCGCCAGCGGCTACCAGGCGCTGCTCGCCCTGCGCGCCCTCAGCGCCTTCTGCGGCGGCTCGCTGATGATCCTCTGCCTGTCCTGCGCCGCCGGCATGCCCAACCCCAGCCGCGCCTACGGCATCTGGGTGCTCGGCCAACTGGTGCTCGGCGCCGTCGGCCTGGCCGTGCTGCCGCGCCTGTACCAGGCCTACGGCCTGGGCGCCGGCTACCTGGCGCTGGCCGGGCTGATGCTGCTGGCGCTGCCGCTGGTGCGCGCCTTCCCCCGCGGCGCCGTGGCCAGCGCCGGCAGCCGCGGCGCCGTCGAGGCGCCGCGCTGGAAGATCGCCGTCGCCATCCTCGGCCTGCTCGGCTTCTACGTCGCCCTCAGCGCGGTCTGGACCTTCGTCGGCGCCATCGGCGAACGCGCCGGGCTGGCCGCCACCCTGGGCGGCGAGGTGCTGGCCGTGGCCACCCTGGCCGGCATCGCCGGGGCCGCCTGCGCCAGCCTGGCGGGCGAGCGCTGGCGCCGCGAACGCCAGCTGGCCGGCGGCTTCGCCCTGATGGCCGTGGCCATCCTGCTGCTGCTCGGCGCCCCGGGCCTGGCGCGCTTCGCCCTGGCCGCGCTGCTGTTCAAGTTCACCTGGACCTACGCCCTGCCGTTCATCCTCGCCTGCCTCGCCGAGCTGGACGCCAGCGGCCGGCTGATGAGCCTGAGCAACCTGGTGATAGGCGCCGGCCTGGCACTCGGCCCGGCCCTCGGCGGGCGGCTGATCGGCGCCGACGGCGGCTTCCACGGCCTGCTGCTGGGCGCCGCCGCGCTCACCGCCCTGTCCCTGCCGCTGATCCTCGGCAGCCGCCCGCGCGCGGCGGCCGCCACTGCGCAACCCCTGTGAATCCCTGTGAACACCTATAAACACCTATGAATGGAGCCTTCCATGACCCGACGCACCGCGTTCTTCTTCGACGAACTGAGCCTCTGGCACAGCGCCAGCCAGCACGCCCTGTTCCTGCCCGTGGGCGGCTGGGTGCAGCCGCCGGCCGGCGGCGGCCACGCCGAATCGCCGGAAAGCAAGCGCCGCCTGAAGAACCTGATGGACGTTTCCGGCCTCACCCGCCAGCTGGACCTGCGCAGCGCCGAGCCGGCCAGCGAGCGGGACCTGCTGCGCGTGCACCCGGAGCGCTACCTGCAACGCTTCAAGGCCCTGAGCGACGCCGGCGGCGGCGAACTGGGCGACCACGCGCCCATCGGCCCGGGCAGCTACGAGATCGCCAGGCTCTCCGCCGGCCTGGCCACGGCCGCGGTGGACTGCGTGCTGCGCGGCGAGGCGGACAACGCCTACTCGCTGTCGCGCCCGCCGGGCCACCACTGCCTGGCCGACCAGGCCATGGGCTTCTGCATGCTGGCCAACATCCCCATCGCCATCGAGGCGGCCAGGGCGAACCACGGCATCGAGCGGGTGGCGGTGGTGGACTGGGACGTGCACCACGGCAACGGCACCCAGGCCATCTACGAGGAACGCGGCGACGTGCTGAGCCTCTCGCTGCACCAGGAGAACTGCTTCCCGCCGGGCTACGGCGGCGTCGCCGACCGCGGCCGCGGCGCCGGCCTGGGCGCCAACCTGAACGTCCCGCTACCGGCCGGCAGCGGCCACGACGCCTACCTGCAGGCGCTGGACGAAATCGTCCTGCCGGCCCTGCGGCGCTTCCGCCCGCAGCTGATCGTCGTCGCCTGCGGCTACGACGCCAACGCGGTGGACCCGCTGGCGCGCATGCTGCTGCACAGCGGCTCCTTCCGCGCCATGACCGCGCGCCTGCGCGAGGCCGCCGAACAGCTCTGCGACGGGCGCCTGGTGCTGGTCCACGAGGGCGGCTACGCCGAGGCCTACGTGCCCTTCTGCGGCCTGGCGGTGCTGGAGGAGATGAGCGGCATCCGCACCGCGGTGGACGACCCGCTGCTGGACTTCATCCAGCTGCAGCAGCCGGGCGCCGAAGCGGCGGCCTTCCTCCGCCAGCGCGTGCAGGACCTGGCGCGCCAGCTCGCCGACTGAGCCCCGATGGCCGGTGCCCCGCACCGGCCATCGCTCCGTTTGTCCAGGCGCCGCAGCAGGCACCGCGCACGCGTGGTCCAATCGGGACAGGCCGGGCGATTGCTGCCGGCCAGCGAAACGGAGGCCACGCCATGAGCACCCTGACCATCGAAGGCTGGTGCAAGACCAACCCCGACGCCCAGCCCATGCCCATCGAGGACATCCACTTCTACCTCAGCGGCACCGACCGCCGGCACCTGGAAGACGCCGAGGAGGAACTGCAGCGCACCCATGAGCCCGAGCGCTGGGTGGACGTCGACATGAGCACCCTGGAGCTGAACCTGCCCGAGGAATACAGCCCGCTGTCCGACTGCCGGATGCGCGTCTACCTGGACCGCGACGAGCGCGGCCACTTCCACCTGGTGGGCCACCGCGCCAGCGACGGCAGCCTGATCTACAGCAACGCCGTGCTCATCGACCAGTTGCTGTGATTCAGGCCGCGCCCAGGGCGCAGGCGCGGTAGTCCTTCGGCGAGCGCTCGAAGTGCTTCTTGAAGGCGCGGCTGAAGTGCGCCGAGTCGGTGAAGCCCCACTTGTAGGCGATGGTGGTGATCGACTCGCCCCTGAGGATGGGGTTGGCCAGGTCGTCGGCGCTGCGCTGCAGACGCGCCCGCTGGATGTAGCGGCAGACGCTGTCGCCCTGCTCCTCGAACAGGCGGTACAGGTGGCGGACCGAGATGTTCAGGCGCTGCGCCAGGCCCTGGGGGTTCAGGCCCGGCTGGGCGAGGGATTCGTCGATGACCTTCTGCACGTAGCTGCGCAGGTTGCCGCCCTGCAGCGCCTCGCCGCCGGCCGGCGCCTCGTCGCTGGCGCCCAGGGCCGTGGGCAGCAGGGCGATGAAGGCGTTCACCAGGGCATCGCTTTCGGCGCCGGCGGGGCTCGAGCCGGACTCGCGGCACAGCTGGTCCACCAGCAGGTGCAGCATGCGCCCGCTGGCGCAGGCGGCGGAGACCTTGCCGAACTTGCTGCGCCCGGGCAGCACCTTGTCCAGCGCCGTGCGCGGCAGGTGCAGGGAGGCGTGCTCGATGAGGCCGAAGGGGGTGATCTCGCAGCTGCCCACCGAATCCATCAGCAGCAGCTCGCCGGGAGCCAGCTGGATGTCCACGCCGTTCTGGCTGACCTGGGAGAAGCCGCTGCGCTGGCTGATCAGGAAGCAATGGCGGTCGTCGTCCTGGTCCGCGTTGAGGCGCTTGCGGGCGATCAGCCCGGCATTGGTGCGCAGGTGCGCCATGGTCAGGCCGGAGTGCGATTGCGCGTGGATCTCGCCGATGAACAGCGAGCGGCTGAAAGCCAGCTGGGTCTCGAACTGGCCGCAGATGGCGCGCAACGCCGCGCTCCAGCCTTCCAGCCCGACCTGGGCCGCGTGATGGGCTTGCATACGCACCTCCGTAGGGTGGCCTTGTTGTTGTCGCGAAACAGTTAACATGTTATCTAATTGCCCGCAACGAATTTCTGACAGCCGTTTCCCATGCAGCCTGCATGCCAGTGGCCTTGGATAAACAGTGAATGAAAGAAGCGCGGCAAGCCGCGCTCAGAGGTCGCCGAGCAGGCGCCCCAGGTGGAACAGCGTGCGCAGCAGGTGGTCGCGCTGTTCGCGGTCCAGGCGCAGGTAGCGGCGGAAGCTGGGCAGGCGGTTGACCACCTCGCTGGCGGCCATGTGCTCCAGGCGGATGCGCCAGCGCCCGGCGCCGAACTCCAGTTCCAGGCGCTTGAAGTCCAGCGGCGGTAGCGCCCGTTGCAGGTGCTCGTCGGCCGCCAGGCGCTCGGCCAGGCGCGCGCCCAGGGCCGCATCGCCACTGCGCTGCCGGCATTCCACCCCCCGGCGCCGCAGCACGCCCCGGTGGCGCAACTCGAAGCGCGCCTCGCCAGGCGCCAGGGCCGGTCCCTCGACGACGAACTCGGTGAGCACCAGGTGCATGAGGAACTGCGCCTGGGGCCGCTCGCGCAATTCGAAGACCAGCCCGCCGTCCACCGTGCTGAAGCGCCCGGCGCCGGGCGCCAGGGCCTCGAAGGCCAGGCCGCCGAGGTTGCGCCGGGCCTGCTCCAGGGTCACCCCCGGGCGGTAGCCCGAGGGCGGCCGGCGCAGCCAGTCAGACAGCCTTGGAAGCATGGCCATAGAACTCGCTGGAATGGATGCCGGGTTCGGCGCGGAATTCCTTCTCCAGCACCTCTTCCACCGGCACCGGGCGGAACGGGTTGACCTTCTGCACCAGCAGCGTCCAGACCAGCGCGTAGGCGGCGGTCAGGCCGAGCATCACGGCGAAGGGCAGGTAGATGTCGGTGGGGTTCATGCCCGGCGGGGTGATGTACCACATGCCGATGAGGATACCGACGCTGGAGACGATCTGCGGCAGCGGGAACAGCGGCGAGCGGTAGGCGCGCGGCAGGTCCGGGCGGCGGATGCGCAGCAGCACCACGGAGAGGGTCACCAGCAGGTAGGCGGTGCTCCAGGCGCAGACCGCGGCCAGCACCAGGTTCATGATGTGGTCGGTGTTGCCGCGCAGCCACAGGGCGTGCAGGCAGGGGATCAGCACCGCCGCCAGGATGCACAGCACCGGGGTCTTGAAGCGCGGCTGCAGGTAGGCGAAGCACTTGGGCAGCGCACCATCCACGGCCATGCCGTACATGATCCGCGGCACGCCGGCCATCAGCGTGTTGATGGTGGCGGCGCCGGCGAACAGGAAGCCCACGCCCAGCCACAGCGGGCCGACCTGGCCCATCACCTGCTCGGCGAAGCGCGGGATGGCCATGGGGGTATCCAGCAGGTGCACGCCGGCGGCCGGGTCGAGCAGCACGTTCTCCACCTGGCGCTTCATCGCCGCGCCGTAGATGAACATGCACGAGGCCACGCCGAACAGGCCCAGGGCCATGGCCCGCGGCATCACCCGGGCCGAGTTGCGCAGGTCCGGCGCCAGCGGGGTGACGAACTCGCAGCCGACGAACATGAACATGGCCATGCCCACCAGCGAGAGGATGGTCTGCAGGTCGGTGCCGACCAGGGAGGCGCCGAACCAGCCGTCCAGCTGCACCGCCGGGGCGGCCAGCAGGCCGAGCACGCCGAACACCATCAGGGTGGTCCACATGCCGAAGGTCAGCACCACCTCGGCCTTGCCGAAGGCGTTGACGCCGAACACGTTGAGGATGCCGAACACCACCACGAAGCCCACGCCCAGCAGCCAGGAGCCGCCGGCGGACTCGGCCAGGGTGTTGAGGTGCTCGAAGTTCACCAGCGCCATCACCCCGGCGAGGATGGTCTCGGCGGTGCCGGCGAAGACGTGGACGATCAGGTAGGCGGCGATGGTCCCGGTGATGGCGAAGAAGCGCCCCATGCCGCAGGAGATGTAGTCGTACACCGAGCCGCTGGTGGGCAGCATCGAGGCCGCCTCGGCGAAGGTGGTGGACTGCGCCAGCATCATCAGCATGGCGATCACCATGGCCGCGGCGAAGGCGCTGCCGCCGATGCCGAAGCCCATGGTGGCGGTGAGGATGACGGGGCTGGCCATGATCAGGCCGATGGTGCTGGCCAGGGCGGTGGGAAAACCGACCGAGCCGCGCCTCAGGTGGGCGTCGAGCTGCTGCTGGATGGACATGGTGGTGGGCCTCTAAGCAGATGTTCTGGTTTGTTGTGGCTTAGGCATGCAAGGGGCGATGCCCCGTCGCGGCCGCTTATTGTTGGATTGGCCGCGCCCCACCCTCCCCTGCGCCGGGGCGCCGGCAAGCGGCGCGGTGGAGCCTGGCGCCCACTGTGCGCCCGCGGCCTGCTGGCGTCTTGCCCAGGCTTGCCGGCGGACTTGTCCACGGCTGCCACGCCGGCAGCCGGGGTCATGCCCGCCTGGCAGCCTCGGACAAGCCGCCGGCGCAGGCCGCCGCTAGCCTGGGCCATCGACCATCGCAGCCCAGGAGCCGCCCATGTCCAGCCCGCTGACCCCGATCCTCCCGGAGGTGCAGGCCCGCCTCGCCCGCCCCCACGCCTCTTTCATCGACGGCGCACAGCGCGCACCGGGCGGCGACGCCCGCCGCACCCTGCGCAACCCCGCCGACGACAGCCCCCTGGCCGAGGTCCGCCTGGCCGACCTGGAGCAGGTGGATGCCTGCGTGCAGTCGGCCCACCGCGCCTTCCGTTCCGGCGCCTGGAGCGGCCTGGCGCCCAGCGAGCGGGAACGCGTGCTGCTGCGCTTCGCCGACCTGGTGGAGCGCCACGCCGAAGAGCTGGCGCAGCTGGAAACCCTGGAACAGGGCAAGTCGATCCACATCGCCCGCGCCATCGAGGTCGGCGCCTCCCTCGGCTACATGCGCTACATGGCCGGCTGGGCCACCAAGATCGAGGGGCAGACGCTGGGCGTCTCCATCCCCATGCCGGCCGGCGCGCGCTTCAACGCCTACACCCGCCGCGAGCCGGTGGGCGTGGTGGCCGGCATAGTGCCGTGGAACTTCCCGCTGATGATCGCCCTGTGGAAGGTGATGCCGGCCCTGGCCTGCGGCTGCACGGTGATCGTCAAGCCGGCCGACGAGACGCCGTTGACCGCCCTGCGCGCGGCCGAGCTGGCCATCGAGGCGGGCATCCCCGCCGGCGTCTTCAACGTCCTGCTGGGCGGCGCCGAGGCCGGCGCGGCGCTGGTGGCGCACCCGCTGCTGAACAAGGTGTCCTTCACCGGCTCCACCGCGGTGGGCAAGCTGGTGGGCGGCGCGGCGCTGCAGAACATGACGCGCTTCACCCTCGAACTGGGCGGCAAGAACCCCATGCTGGTGCTGCCCGACGCCGACCTGGACAAGGCCGTGGCCGGCGCCATCGGCGGCGGCCTGCTGAACCAGGGCCAGGTCTGCGCGGCGGCCTCGCGGCTGTTCGTCCACAGCAGCCGCCACGCGGAGTTCGTCGAGCGCCTGGCCAACCAGGTGGGCGGGCTGGGCATCGGCCCGGGCCTGGACCCGCAGGCCCAGGTCAACCCGCTGGTATCGCGCCGCCAGCAGGACAGCGTGCTGCGCCACCTGGCCCTGGCCCGCGAACAGGGCGCCCGCTTCGTCTGCGGCGGCGGCCGCCCGGACCTGCCCGGCTACTACGTCGAACCGACGGTGCTGGACGGGGTGGACGCCGGCATGGCCTGCGCCCGCGAGGAAATCTTCGGCCCGGTGCTCTCGGTGCTGAGCTACGACGACCTCGACACTGCCGTGGCGCAGATCAACGACAACCCCTACGGCCTGGCGGCGAGCATCTGGAGCAACGACCTGGGCCGGGTGATGGACCTGATCCCGCGGATCGAGGCGGGCACGGTGTGGGTCAACAACCACGTGCCGGTGGACCCCAACCTGCCGTTCGGCGGCTACAAGCAGTCGGGCCTGGGCCGGGAGTTCGGGCGGGCGGCGATCGAGGGGTTCACGGAGGAAAAGTCGGTGTGCATCACCTATTGAACTGGTGAGCCCGATCGCGGACGGAGTCCGCTCCTACGCCGCCCCGCCCACACCATCCCATGTAGGGCGCATAACGCCTACGGCGTTATCCGCCGTTTGACCGTGATCTTCGGCGGCTCCGGGGTTGGGCTGGGCATTGGCTGTGGCCCCGGCGTATCGGCGGATAACCGCGAACGGTTATCCGCCCTACGTCACGGTCGGGTCTGGCGTAGGGCGAATAACGCCTACGGCGTTATCCGCCGTTTGACCGTGATCTTCGGCGGCTCCGGGGTTGGGCTGGGCATTGGCTGTGGCCCCGGCGTATCGGCGGATAACCGCGAACGGTTATTCGCCCTACGTCATGGTCGGGCCTGGCGTAGGGCGAATAACGCCTACGGCGTTATCCGCCGTTTGACCGTGATCCCCGACGGCTCCGGGGTTGGACTGGGCATTGACTGTGCCCCCCGCGTATCGGCGGATAACCGCGAACGGTTATCCGCCCTACGGTCGAGCGGGCTCCCCGGCTCAGAAGCTCAGCAACCAGAGCGACAACCCCGGCACCAGCACCAGCAGCACGATGCGCAGCAGGTCCGAGGCCAGGAACGGCAGCACGCCCTTGGCCGTTTCCATGTAGGGCACGTCCTTCGCCAGCCTGTTGACGATGAACAGGTTCATCCCCAGGGGTGGGTGGATCAGGCCGATCTCCACCACCATCAGCGCCAGGATGCCGAACCAGATGGACTTCTCCCCGGCCGTCAGGTCGAAGAACTCCAGGCCCATGATCATCGGGTAGAAGATCGGGATGGTCAGCAGGATCATCGCCAGCGAGTCCATCACGCAGCCCAGCAGCAGGTAGATCAGCAGGATCACCGCCAGCACCAGCAGCGGCGCCAGGCCGCTGTCGCGGACCCAGGTGGCCAGCTCCACCGGCATCTGCGTCAGCGCCAGGCCGGAGTTGAGCAGGTCGGCGCCCAGCAGCACCAGGAAGATCATGGCGCTGGCCTCGGCGGTGCCGGTCAGGCTCTTGCCCAGCCCGTCCCAGCGCATGCCGCCGCGCAGCACCGCCAGCAGGCCGCAGGCCGCGGCGCCGATGGAGGCCGCCTCGGTGGGGTTGGCCCAGCCGCCGTAGATGCCGACGATCACCACCAGGAAGATCGCCAGGATCGGCAGGATCTGCACGAAGGCCGCCAGCCGCTCGCGGCCGCTGGCCTTGGGCGCCGGCTGGCAGGCGTTGGGGTCGCGGGCGACCTGGATGCGGATCACCAGCATGTAGCCGATCACCGCGACCAGCGCCGGCAGCATGGCGGCGACGAACAGCTTGGCGATGGATTCCTGGGTCAGCACCGCGTAGATGATCAGCGGCACCGACGGCGGGATGAGGATGCCCAGGGTGCCGCCAGCCGCCACCGAAGCGGTGGCCAGGCGCCCGGAGTATTTGTGCCGCGCAAGCTCCGGCAGGGCCACCTGGCCCATGGTCGCCGCGGTGGCCAGGGACGAGCCGCAGATCGCCCCGAAGCCGGCGCAGGCGCCCACCGCCGACAGCGCAAGGCCCCCGCGCCAATGGCCGATGAAGGCCGAGGCGCAGCGGAACAGCGCCTTCGACAGGCCGCCGTGGGTGGCGAACTGGCCCATCAGCACGAACAGCGGGATCACCGCCAGGTCGTAGTTGGACAGGCGCGCGTAGGCCAGGTTGTTGAGGGTGTAGAGCAAGGCGCCGAGGTCGCCCTGGTTGATCACCAGGAAGCACAGCGCGCCGGCCAGGAACATCGCCACCCCGACCTGCACGCGCAGCACCAGCATCGCCAGCAGCCCGGCGAACATCCACAGGCCAAGGGCCATTCCGCTCATCGCACGGCTCCTTCATCCAGCAAGGCCAGCAGGCTGCGGCACAGGGCGCACAGGCACAGCAGCGCCAGGCTCGGCACCACCAGCGCCAGGGGGATCCAGTGCGGCACCGCCAGCAGGGTGCTGCTGTCCTGGTTGGCGTGGGCCTCCAGCACCTGCAGCCCGGTGCGCCAGGCCAGCACCGCGGCGACCACGGCGAACAGCAGGTGCGCCAGGGCGTCGAGCCCGCGGCGCACGGCCAGGGGCATCCAGTTGGAGAACATCTCCACGCGGATGTGGCCGTTGCGGATCTCGCACAGCGGCAGGAAGGCGGCGATGGCCACCGCCGCCCCCATCTCCAGCAGCTCCATGTCGCCGGTGACCGGCGTCGACCACAGCTTGCGGCCGATGATGGACACCAGGGACATGCCCACCAGGGCCAGCAGCACGGCGCCGCCGGCGTAGGCGAAGCCCTGCGCCACGGCCTCCAGCAGGCGCACCGGCAGGCCCTTGCTGCGTACCGGCACGGCGCCTTCCAGGGACAGCATCTCGCTCATCGCGGCCACCCCTTACAGCTCGACGCCGGCGGTCCGGGACAGCTCGCGCAGCTGCTCGGCCAGTTGCCTGCCCACCAGCCCCTTGCCCTCGGCATCGGCCACCCACTCGGCGGTGACCTTGTCGCCCGCCTCGCGCAGGCGCTGGTAGGCCGCCGGCTCGAAGCTGGCCACGCTGTCCTTGGCGACCATCTCGCGGGCCCTAGCCAGCTCGCCGTCCCAGGCTTCGCCGAAGCGCTGCACCAGGGCCTCGCCGCTGTTGCGGTCGAGGATCGCCTTGAGGTCGTCGGGCATGCGCTCGTAGCTGCGCGGGTTCATCAGCATGCCCAGCAGGGTGATGGAGAAGGTCGGGCGGCCCTCCGGCACGTCGGTGTGATGCTGCGTCACCTCGTCGAGCTTCAGCGCCGGGATCAGCTCCCAGCTAGCCAGGGCGCCGTCGATCACGCCCTTGGACAGCGACTCGGTGAGCTGCGCCGCCGGCATGCTCACCGGCGCCGCGCCCAGGCCCGTGACCAGGCGGGCGCTCATGCGCGAGGAGGCGCGCAGCTTCAGGCCCTTGAGGTCTTCCAGCTGGCGCACCGCCTTGCCGGTGGTGTGCAGCTGCATGCCGCCGTCGCTGTGCAGGGCCAGCACGCGGTAGCCCTTGTAATCGTCCTGCAGGGCCTGCTGGTAGAACTGCCAGATGATCTTCGAGGCCTGCACGCCGTTGGCCGGCAGCATGAACGGCAGCTCCACCGCCTCGCTGCGCGGGAAGCGCCCGGGCGAGTAGCCGGGGGCGGTCCAGACGATGTCCACCACGCCGTTGCGCACCTGGTCCGGCAGTTGCCCCGGGGTGCCGCCGAGCTGCATGGAGGGGTAGATCTGGCACTGGATGCGCTGCTCCGACTCGCGGGCCAGGGTGTCGCACCAGGGCTGGATGACGTGCTGCTGGGCGTTGGAGCTGGCCGGGAGGAAGTGCGCGATCTTCAGCGTCACGCGCTCGGCCGCCAGGGCCGGGGCCAGGCTGCCACAGGCGAGCAGCAGGGCCAGGAAGGAGGATTTCTTCATGCCGTTACCTCGGTGTTGTTCTTATCGTCGGGCGGACACCTGGCGGCGTCCGGGAAGGGCTAGATTCAGGCACATCGTTAACACTTTAACAATATGCTCATTGTGCGAGGTGGCGCAATGCCGTCGTGACAAATGTAACAAGATGTCAGTCGGCCACTGCGGAATGCCAGTTATTCCGCGGATTTCGACTTTATAGAACAGGCGCTTCCGGGCCCCCATAGGAAAATGCCCGATCTGCGGGGCGAAAGCTCCCGCTCGCTCACGCATATCGTTAACAAATTAATTATGTGATAAAACCCCTTCCCGCAGGCCCCCGCCGGGGGCGCAGAACAAGAACAACAAGGGAAGAACCATGTCCGCCACACACACTCAGAAGCGCATTCCATTCCATTACGGCCTGCTGGCCGCGAGCCTGCTGCCGCTGGCCGCCCAGGCCGATTTCATCGACGACAGCAGCGGCCGCCTGGACCTGCGCAACTTCTACCAGCTGCGCGACTACCGCCAGGACAACGCCGCGCAATCCCAGGCCGGCAACTGGTCCCAGGCCTTCGTCCTGCGCCTGCAGTCGGGCTTCACCGAGGGCCCCATCGGCTTCGGCCTGGACGCCACCGGGCTGCTCGGCGTCAAGCTCGACTCCGGCCGCGGGCGCAGCGGCGACGGCACCCTGCCCTTCGGGCCGAACTCGCGCGAGCCGGTGGACGACTACAGCCATGCCGGGCTGACCGCCAAGCTGCGCTACTCGAAGACGCAGCTGAACATCGGCCTGCTGGAGCCGCAGCTGCCGGTGGTGTTCCGCGACGACGTGCGGCTGATGCCGCAGACCTTCGACGGCGCCCTGCTGACCTCCAACGAGGTCGACAGGCTGACGCTCACCGCCGGCCAGCTGTGGAAGTCGCGCACCCGCGAGTCGGCGGGCAACGACGACATGTACATCATGGGCCGCAGCAAGGCCTTCGCCAGCGACGAGTTCAACCTCGCCGGCGCCAGCTACGCCTTCACCCCGAACCTGACCGCCAGCTACTTCTACGGCCAGCTCAAGGACATCTACCAGCAGCACTTCTACGGCCTGGTGCACACCCTGCCGCTGGCCGAGGGCGTGTCGCTGCGCAGCGACCTGCGCTACTTCGACAGCGACGACGACGGCCAGGCGATCTCGGGCCCGGTGGACAACCGCAACCTCAGCGTGATGTTCACCCTGCGCGCCGGCGCCCATGCCATCGGCGTGGCCTACCAGGACATGATGGGCGACGACGGCTTCCCCACCCTCAACGGCTACACCCCGCCCTACTCGCATAACCTGATGACCATCCAGACCTTCACCCAGCCCGGGGAGAAGTCCTGGCAGCTGCGCTACGACTACGACTTCGCCTCCCTCGGCATCCCCGGCCTGAGCTTCATGACCCGCTACACCCGCGGCGACGACATCCGCCGCGGCGCGGGGCTGGAGGACGGCCACGAGTACGAGCGCGACACCGACCTGGCCTACACCCTGCAGGACGGGCCGCTCAAGGGGCTGTCGCTGCGCTGGCGCAACGTCACCGCGCGCAGCAGCCACGGCGCGGACATGGACGAGAACCGCCTGATCGCCAACTACAGCATCCCCATCTGGTGAGCCTCAGGCGGCCGCCCGCCGCCGGGCGCGCGGGTCACCGGGCAGGTAGCCGCCGGTGACCAGCCGCCAGGCCTCCGAGGTGCGCTTGCCGGGCACTCCGTCGATCTTGACGAAGACGCCCGGGAAGCTGTTCAGCCAGGTCTGCAGTTCCTCCACCCGGCGCACCTCGGCCGCGTCTTCCGACAGGCTCATGGAGTAGTTCACCAGCAGCGGCCGGGCCGCGCTCGGCTTCGGCTGGTCGACGAACTCCAGCAGGCCGCGCTCGGCCATGCGCCGCAGCAGCACCGCGGCGCCGCACTGCTTGGACTGGGCGCTGTCGGACCAGGTGCCGTCCTGCACGTACTTGCCGCTCTGGTAGTGGTTGCAATAGCTCCACAGGTAGGGCGAGAGCACATGGGGGTGGTACAGCCGGTAGCCGAAGCCGTTGTAGGCCTCCAGTTGGTAGAGGGTGCCGGCCAGGCTCCAGTCGGTGGCCGCGCCCAGGCGCTTCAGGCGCAGGGCGTCCTCGGCGCTTTCCTCCCAGGTGAAGGGCGGCTTGCCCTCCTTCGGCCGCCCCGCCGGCACCTGCACGGTGCGCGCCGTCAGCGGGTCGCCGTTGTGCAGGTGGCGGTCGAAGCGCAGGCCGCTTTCCATGCAGTGCACCACGCCGATGAAGCCCCAGGGGATGCCCAGGGCCTTGCCGACCTCGGCGTAGCGCGGCTGGTTGTCCTCGATGCGCTCGACCAGCGCCTCCACCTCGGCGGCGCGCGCCGGGCGGATCTGGCAACTATTGAAAAGTTGTTCGTATTCGCCGCGCAGCGCGGCGGTCAGCAATACCTTGGCCATGGCAGCAATCCCGTGGTTGTGATCCGACTCCGTTCAGGTCGTACCACGGCAAGCGCCACCGGCCCTCAAGTGAAAGTGAAGGCCGCCAGCGGCAGCCGTCAATGGCGGGCGACGAACGCGGTGCGTCATTCGTCGCGGCGCAGGTCCGGCGGGATGGGTACTTCGGGCATCGGCCCCGGGCGCTTGCCCTTGCCGGCGCGGAACTGCTTGAGCTGGTAGACGTAGGCCAGCACCTGGGCCACCGCCAGGTAGAGGCCGGCGGGAATCTCCTGGTCCAGCTCGGTGGAGTAGTAGACCGCACGGGCCAGGGCCGGCGACTCCAGCACCGTGACCTTGTGCTCCTGGGCCACCTCGCGGATCTTCAGGGCCAGGAAGTCGTTGCCCTTGGCCAGCAGGCGCGGCGCGCCGCCGGCCTTGGCATCGTACTTCAGGGCCACGGCGAAGTGCGTCGGGTTGGTGATCACCACGTCGGCGTCGGGCACCGCCTGCATCATGCGCCGCTGCGCCATCTCGCGCTGCAGGCGACGGACCTTGGCCTTGACCTCGGGCTTGCCCTCGGAGTCCTTGTACTCGTCGCGCACTTCCTGCTTGGTCATCAGCAGCTTCTGGCGGTTGTCCCAGAGCTGGTAGGGCACGTCCACGGCGGCGATCAGCAGCAGGCTGCAGGCCATCCAGAAGGCGCTCCAGCCCACCACCTTGACGCTTTCCACGATGGCCGTGTGCAACGGCTGGTGCAGCAGCGCCAGCAGGGCCTCCTTGTCCGAGCGCAGCACCAGCACTGCCACCGCCAGCACCACCACGAACTTGATCAGCGCCTTGAACAGCTCCAGCACCGACTTGCTGGAGAACATCCGCTTGATCCCCTCCAGCGGGTTCATGCGGCTGAACTTGGGCGCCAGGGCCTGGCCGGAGAACAGCCAGCCGCCCAGGGCGATGGGGCCGACGATGGCGGCGAAGAGCAGCACCAGCAGGATCGGCCAGAGCCCCTCGGCGGCCCCGCGCGCGGCGCTGCCCAGCAGGCGCAGCATGCTTTCGCTGTTCATCGCCGTCTCGCGGGACAGCTCGAAGCTGCCGCGCATCACCCCCATCAGCACCTCGGCCAGGTGCGCGCCGTAGGCCAGCAGCGCGCCGGCCCCGGCCATCAGCACGGCCAGGGTGTTGAGTTCCCGGGAACGCGGCAGCTGGCCTTTCTCGCGGGCCTCGCGGCGGCGTTTCTCCGTGGGTTCCTCCGTCTTGTCCTGGCCGCTCTCGCTTTCCGCCATCAGCGCGCTCCCACCAGTTCACGGAGCAGCGCCAGGGCCTCGCGGACGAGGTCCTGGTACTGCGAGAGGATTTCGGCGGTGCCGATCCAGACGATGACGAAGCCCATCACCAGGGTCAGCGGGAAGCCGATGGAGAAGATGTTCAGTTGCGGCGCGGCGCGGGTCATGGCGCCGAAGGCGAGGTTCACCACCAGCAGCGCGGTGACCGCCGGCAGGGCGATCAGCAGGCCGCCGCCGAGCACCCAGCCGAGCTTGCCGGCCACGGTGTACAGGTGCTCGCCGGACAGGCCCTGGCCCACCGGCAGGGTGACGAAGCTCTCGGCGATCACCTCCAGCACCACCAGGTGGCCGTTCATGGCCAGGAACAGCAGGGTCACCAGCAGGCTGAAGAACTGCCCCATCACCGGCACCGAGATGCCGTTGGCCGGGTCCACGGTGGAGGCGAAGCCCAGGCCCATCTGCATCGACAGCAGTTGCCCGGCGACCACGAACACGTGGAAGAACAGCTGCAGGGTGAAGCCGAGCATGGCGCCGATCAGCACCTGCTCGCCCACCAGCAGCATGGCCCGCAGGTTCAGGGCGTCGACCTGGGGCATCGGCGGCAGGGTCGGCACCAGCACCACGGCGATGGCCAGGGACAGGTATAGGCGCACCCGCGCCGGGACCATCTGGTTGCTGAAGATCGGCATGGTCATCAGCAGCGCGGCGATGCGGAACAGCGGCAGCACGAAGCTGCCGACCCAGGCGCCGATCTGCGCGTTGCTCAGCTCCAGCATCAGCCGATCAGCGTGGGGATGCTGGTGATCAGGCCCTGGGTGTACTCCATCAGCTCGCGCACCAGCCAGGGGCCCAGGACGATCAGCGTGCCGAGGGTCACCAGCAGGCGCGGCAGGAAGCTCAGGGTCTGCTCGTTGATCTGCGTGGCGGCCTGGAACATGGCCACCACCAGGCCCACCAGCAGGCTCGGCAGCACCAGGATGGCGACCATCATGGCGGTCAGCCAGAGTGCCTGGCGGAACAGGTCGACGGCGACTTCCGGGGTCATGGCGCGCCCTCCTCTCTAGTCAAACGGTGCCGAAGCTGCCGGCCAGGGTGCCGATGATCAGCGCCCAGCCGTCCACCAGGACGAACAGCATGATCTTGAACGGCAGCGAGATGATCAGCGGCGACAGCATCATCATGCCCATGGCCATGAGCACGCTGGCCACCACCAGGTCGATGATCAGGAACGGGATGAAGATCATGAAGCCGATCTGGAACGCGGTCTTCAGCTCCGAGGTGACGAAGGCCGGGACCAGGATGGTCAGCGGCGTGGCGTCGGCGTTGGCGATGTCGGTGCGCTTGGACAGGCGCACGAACAGGTCCAGGTCCGACTGCCGGGTCTGCGCCAGCATGAACGACTTCAGCGGCACCTCGGCGCGGCTCAGCGCCTCCGGGGCCTGGATCTGCTCGTTCAGGTAGGGCTGCAGCGCGGTGCTGTTGACCTTGTCGAACACCGGCGCCATGACGAACAGGGTGAGGAACAGCGCAAGGCCCACGAGGATCTGGTTCGACGGCGTGGTCTGCAGGCCCAGCGCCTGGCGCAGGATGGCGAAGACGATGATGATCCGGGTGAAGCTGGTCATCAGCATGACGAACGCCGGAATGAAGCTCAGCGCCGTCATGATCAGCAGGATCTGCAGGCTGACCGAGTATTCCTGCTGGCCCTGCGGGTTGGTGGTCACGGTGATCGCCGGCACCTGCAGCGGGTCGGCGGCGAAGGCCTGGGGCGCGAGCAGCGCCAGCAGCACGGCCAGCAGCGGCAGGCAGCGGCGCAGCGCCTGGGCGAAGGCGGGGAAGCTCATTGCGGGCGGCCCTTGTCCTTGTTCAGCAGCTCCAGCAGGCGCTGGGCGAATTCCGGCGGCGCCGGCTGCTCGCCGGCCTCGACGCCGCGCACCGGCTCCTTGAGCACGTGCAGCGGGGTGATGCGCCCCGGCGTCAGGCCCAGGAGGATCTGCTCCTCGCCCACCTGCACCAGCAGCAGGCGGTCGCGCGGGCTCAGGGCCTGGCTGGCCACCAGCTTGATCGCCTGGTTGCCGCGCGGGCCGATCTGCTGCACGCGGCGCACCAGCCAGGCGAGCAGGAAGATCAGCGCCACCACCAGCACCAGGCCGAACAGCAGCTGCAGCAGCTGGGCCCCGGCGCTGCCGGTGATCAGGCTCGGCGAGGCGCTGGCGTGGACGATGGCCGGCGCCGGCGCGGCGGCCGGCTCGTCGGCGGCATGGGCCAGCGGCAGCAGCCCCGCCAGCGGCAGGGCGCAGAACGGTGCGAGCAGGCGGGCCATCATCAGCGCAGCTTCTTGATGCGTTCGCTGGGGCTGATCACGTCGGTCAGGCGGATGCCGAACTTCTCGTTCACCACCACCACCTCGCCGTGGGCGATCAGGGTGCCGTTGACCAGCACGTCCAGCGGCTCGCCGGCCAGGCGGTCGAGCTCGATCACCGAGCCCTGGTTGAGCTGCAGCAGGTTGCGGATGGTGATGTCGGTGTGGCCGACCTCCATGGAGATGGTCACCGGGATGTCGAGGATGACGTCCAGGTTCGGCCCTTCCAGGCCGGCGATGGTCGGCGCCCGCGGCGCCATGCCGAACTCCTCCATGGGCGCGCGCGGCGCCACCGGGGCGGCCGGCGCGGCGTTGCCGGCCATCATCGCGTCGATGTCGTCCTGGCTGGCGTCGCCCGCCTCGGACAGGGCCGCGGCCCATTCGTCCGCCAGGGCCTGCTCCTCGGGGGTCACTTTGTCTTCATCTGCCATTGTCGGGTCCTCTGGGGGGATGCGCTCAGCGCGGGCGCTCGAGCGGATCGAGAATCTGGAAGGCCAGGTTGCCCTTGTGCGAACCCAGCTTGACCTTGAAGGAAGGCACGCCGTTGGCGCGCATCACCATGAATTCGGGCATCTCCACCGGGATCACGTCGCCCGGCTGCATGTGCAGGATGTCGCGCAGGCGCAGCTGGCGGCGCACCACGGTGGCGTCCACCGGCACGTTGACGTCGAGGATGTCCTCGCGCAGGGCGTTGAGCCAGCGCTCGTCCTGGTCGTCGACGTCGGACTGGAAGCCGGCGTCGAGCATCTCGCGGATCGGCTCGATCATCGCGTAGGGTACGGTGATGTGCAGGTCGCCGCCGCCGCCGTCCAGCTCGATGTGGAAGGTGGAGACCACCACCACCTCGCTGGGGCTGACGATGTTGGCCATGGCCGGGTTCACTTCCGAGTTGACGTACTCGAAGGTGATCGGCAGCACCGCGCTCCAGGCCTCGGCGAGGTCGACGAAGGCCTGCTCGATGACCATGCGCACCACCCGCAGCTCGGTGGGGGTGAACTCGCGGCCCTCGATCTTGGCGTGGCGGCCGTCGCCGCCGAAGAAGTTGTCCACCAGCTTGAACACCAGCTTGGCGTCGAGGATGAACAGCGCGGTGCCGCGCAGCGGCTTCATCTTCACCAGGTTGAGGCTGGTGGGCACATACAGCGAGTGCACGTACTCGCCGAACTTCATCACCTGCACGCCGCCCACGGCGACGTCGGCCGAGCGCCGCAGCAGGTTGAACATGCTGATGCGGGTGTAGCGGGCGAAGCGCTCGTTGATCATCTCCAGGGTCGGCATGCGACCGCGGACGATGCGGTCCTGGCTGGTCAGGTCGTAGGACTTGACCGCCGTGGGGTCGGAATCGGCTTCGGTTTCCACCAGGCCGTCGTCGACGCCGTGCAGCAGCGCGTCGATTTCGTCCTGGGAGAGCAGATCTTGCACGGCCATGGCGGCTTACCTACTGGAGTACGAAATTGGTGAAAAGCACCTGTTCCACGGTCAACTGACCGGTGGCCTTCTTGGCCAGTTCCTGGATGCTGGCGGTCGCCTGCTGTCGCAGCATCTCCTTGCCCACCGGGGTGGTCAAGGTGTCGAAATTCTGGCTGGAGAACAGCATCACCAGCTGGTTGCGCACCAGCGGCATCTGTTCGCGCAGGGCGTCCAGCTGGGCCTGGTCGCGGCCCATCAGGGCCACGGCGACCTGCAGGTAGCGCTGCCGCCCGCCCTGGTTGAAGTTGACCACGAAAGATGGCGCCAGCACCTCGTAGAGCGCCGGTTTCTTGCCGCTGCCGGCCTCGGCCACCGGTGCCTCGGCGGGCTTGGCGCCACGGCTGAGGAAGAACCAGGTGCCCCCCACCGACGCCCCGACCGCCAGCAGGAAGGCCAGGCCCAGGATGATGATGAGCTTGAGCCGGCCCTTGCCGGCGCCGCCCTCGGCGGGTGGAGTGGTCTGCTGATCGTTCTTAGCCATGCCAGAAATCCGTCACTTGCGCGGTCCGTTGCCTGTCTGGAAAGACAGGAGCAAGGGCTGTGCCAGGTCATGCCCGGCCGCCGCGGCGGATATTACAGGCTGCCGATGGGCGGAGCGAGGGGGGACAGGTGAAGCGGCGGATAACCGCGAACGGTTATTCGCCCTACGTCAGGGGCGGGCCTGGCGTAGGGCGCATAACGCCTACGGCGTTATCCGCCGTTTGGCCTGCAAGGCGCCCCTGTAGGAGCGGGCCCTGCCCGCGATTCGCGCGCAGGGCGCGCTCCTACAAGGGAACGGCGGGGCCGGCGTCAGGCGTAATAATCCACCATCCCCAGCCCGCCCAGCTGCGGCCGCGCGCGGATCTCGCTGACGCCGCTGAGCATGGGCTCGTCGTCACCCTCCGCCGCCGTGGCCGAACCGCCGCGGCCATTGCCCTGCTGCTGGCCCTGCCCTTGCCAGCCGCGGGCCAGGGACTGGTCGGAGACGTTGACGTTGACCTGGTTCATGCCCTGCTGGCCGAGCATCTCGCGCAGGCGGTGCTGCTGGCTGTCGAGGGCCTCGCGCACGCCGGCGCTGGCGCTGGCGAAGGTCACCTGGGTCTGGTCGCTGGTCATGTGGATGCGCACTTCCAGGCGCCCGAGGTCGGCCGGCTCCATCTGGATGTCGGCGGACTTCAGGTTCTGGCTGGACATCCACATCACCCGGTCCACCACCTGGTCGGTCCAGCCGTTCTGCTGCATGGCCACCGGCTGGCCGGGCACCTGCGGGTTGACCGGGCGGCTGGTGAGCGCCTGCTGGGTGCCGTTGAGCGCCTGGGTCATGGCCTCCAGGCGATGGGCGAAGGCCTCGTTGCGCGGCTCGGTCTTGGGCTGGCCGACGCTGTCGGCCAATTGCCCGGCCAGCTCGCCGGCTGCGTCGGCGGTCTTGGTTTCCGTCGAACCCTGGGCGTCCTTGAGGCCGGCCAGCAGGCTGGTCATGTCCAGCTTGGCGTCGCCCTTGCCCTGGCCGTCGGCCAGCTTGAGGTTGAGCTCGCCCTTGCCGGCAGTGGGCAGCTGCAGGGCCTGGGTCACCTCCTCGGCGCCCGCTTCCGGCAACAGGGCCACGCCCTGGGCCTGGTTGAGCTTCTGGAGGTCGCCGTCGCTGTTGGCAGCATCGAGCTGGCCCTGGCCGAGTTGCGTGGCGCCGTCCTGCACCGTCGGCTGCACGCCCATGGCCAGCGCCAGCAGCGGGTCGAGGCTGGGGTCGGGCGGCTGCTGGCCGTCGTCCGTCGACGCCTGCTCCTGGGCCGGCAAGGGCTTGCCGCCTTCGGCAACCTTTGGCTGCTCGCTGCCGGCTTCCGGCGCCTTGGCGCTGTCCTTGGCGGGCGCGTCATCCTGAGCGCGCGGCTTGTCGCCCTTGGCCTTGGCCTGGGCCTGCGGGCGCTCCTTGGCGGCCGGCCGGCTTTCCTGGGCGTACACGTCGGCGAAGCTGGAACCCTTGTCGTTGCTGGTGTTGGCCGAATCCTGCGCGGCCCTGGACGGGGATGTCCGGGGGCTTGGCGGCGGGGTCGGCGAAAGTAGGATGTCCGGGGCGACAGCCATCGGCGATCTCCGTTTCGTTTGCGTCGATGACACGGAGATAGCAAGGGCCGGGCCAGTTTCCCGGGTCGCCCGTCAGGAACGTTGCAGGCGCTGCTGGCGCAGCAGGATGCGGACGATGGCGAACTCGCGCTCGACCTGCTCGATCAGCCCGGCGGCCTTGGCCATGTCGCCCTGCCGGGCGGCGTCTTCCAGGCGCTTGCACAGGGCGGCCAGGGCCGGCGCGCCCATGTTGCCGCAGCTGCCCTTGAAGCTGTGCGCGGCGTGGCGCAGGGCCTGGCCGTCGAGTTCGACCAGGGCCTCGTGGAGGTTGCGCAGGCGCTCCTCGGAGTCGCCGATGAAGGTGTCGAGCAACAGCGGAAACTCTTCCGCCATCACCTCCCGCAAAGCCTTCAGTACCGCATCGTCGAGATGCACATCGGACATTCGCTCGCTCCCTGGCCACCCATGGCCAGGGCCGGCGCACGGGAAGTGCCGGATTATGCCTGAGCGGACCAGAAAAACTCCACGGACACCGACTTGCCGTCCCCCGACCACTGGCAGCGGTCGGCCAGGCTGCGTATCAAGGTCAGGCCGCGGCCGCTGAAGGCGCCCGGCACGCAGTGCGCCTGGGCCTGCAGCACGGCATTGACGTCGAAGCCGTTGCCGCTGTCGTCCACCCGCACCAGCAGGCGGCCGCCATCGCCATGGGGGGCGAGGTCGATGTGGAAGCGCACGAAGCCGTGGTCGAGGTTTTCCAGGCGCTTGCGGCGCTCCTCGTAGTAGCGGGCGAAGCCCTGGGCGTCGCACTTCAGGCGCGACTCCAGGCCCATCACGCCGTGCTCCAGGGCGTTGGAGTACAGCTCGGCGAGCACCGTGTAGAGGGCACTGCCGCGGGGGCGCAGGTCATGCACCTCCATCAGCAGCTGCAGCAGGAACGGCAAGGGGTTGAAGTGGCGCAGCGTCGGGGCGCGGAACTCGAAGCTGCAGGACCAGTCCTGGGTGCCGCCCAGCCCGCTTTCGGAAAACGCCAGGGGCGGCCGCTGCAGGCTGGCGTCGGGCACCAGGGCCACTTCCAGCATGCTCAGGTCGTCCTGGGCCTCGCCGCGGAAGCGCACCAGCGCCGCCTTCACCCCCTCGAACAGCCGCGAACCGTCGCGCTGCTCCTCGAACACCTGGCGCAGGCGCTGCTCGCCGAACATCTCGCCCTGCGGGTTGCGGGCCTCCAGCACCCCGTCGGAGAACAGCAGCACGCGGTCGCCGTCCTCCATGGGGAAGACCTCGCAGCCCTCGTCGAAGGCCGCCGGCTCGAGGATGCCCAGCGGCAGGTGGCGCGACACCAGGGGCTGCAGCTCGCGGCCCTGGCGGAACAGGTAGCCGTCGGGCAGGCCGCCGTTCCACACCTCCAGCAGGCCGCGCTGGAAGCTCAGGTTGAGCATGCTGGCGCAGCAGAACACCCCCACCGGCAGGATGCGCTTCAGCTTGGCGTTCATCTCGCGGAGGATGTCGGCGATCGGGTAGCCCTTGGCGGTCATGCCGTAGAACACCTCGGCCAGCGGCATGGCGCCGATGGCCGCCGGCAGGCCGTGGCCGGTGAAGTCGCCGAGCAGCACGTGCATGCCGCCGGAGGGCTTGTAGGCGGCCAGCAGCAGGTCGCCGTTGAACAGCGCGAAGGGCGACTGCAGGTAGCGGATGTTCGGCGCGTTCAGGCAGCCGGAGTGCGCCACCTTGTCGAACACCGCCTTGGCCACCCGCTGCTCGTTGAGCAGGTGCTCGTTGTGCCGGGCGATCAGGTCACGCTGCGCCAGCACCTCGCGCTGCAGGTGGTGCAGGCGGCCCATGGCGCGGATCTTGGCTTCGAGGATCACCCGGTTGTAGGGCTTGGAGAGGAAGTCGTCGCCGCCGGCCTCCAGGCTCTGCACCAGCGCCTCGGTCTCGGTCAGCGAGGTGAGGAAGATGATCGGCACCAGCTCCTCGCCGGCCTGGCGGCGGATCCGCCGCGCCGCCTCGAAGCCGTCCATCACCGGCATCAGGGCGTCCATCAGCACCAGCTGCGGACGCTCCTGCTCGAACAGCGCCAGGGCCTCCAGGCCGTTGGCGGCGGTCAGCACGCGGTGCCCCTGGCGGCTGACGATGGTGGACAGCAGCAGGCGGTCGGCGGCGTTGTCGTCGGCGATCAGGACCGTGAGGAAGTTGGCCATGACCGCCACGGCTCAGGAAATGCGGAACAGCTGTTCGAAGTTGGAGATGGAGAGGATCTTGCGCACGTCCGGGCTGCAGTGCACCAGGCTGATTTGCGCATGTTCGCCGCCGGCGTGGTCGCGCAGCAGCAGGAGCATGCCCAGCGCCGAGCTGTCCAGGTAGGTGGCGCCCTTGAGGTCGACGACGTAGCGTTGCGGGGTGGTCTCGACGCGCTCGTAGGCGTCGCGGAATTCCTGGTGCGCACCGAAGTCGAAGCGGCCCTGGACCACGATGGTCAGTTCCTGGCCGTCGGCCGAGGGTACGGATGTGATGGCCATGGAGGCCTCCCTGCTGAATGGAGTGCGCATGCTGGGGAAGATTTAGCAGCTAGACCGCGGCCCGGCAACCTCCACGAGCGCCGGCACGAAAAGGTTCGATCCGGCCGACAAATGGACCGCCGGTCATTGCCTGGTCGATGAATGGATTTACCCTGTAAAGGTGCGGAGGGGACCGCACCTGCCAAGGAGCATTTCGAAGACCAAGGGGGGGAGCCATGATCATCCAACGTCTGCTGCTGGGCGCCTCGCTGTGCGCCAGCCTGGCCGCCAACGCCCAGGTCATGCAGCGCCAGCTGGGCGACTTCGACCTCAAGCTCGCCAACTCGCCGACCCGCAGCATGGCCCAGGGCCTGGTCCAGCCCGGCGGCCTGGACAGCCTGCACGGCGGGCTGGACGCCAGCCACGACTCGGGCTGGTACTTCGGCGGCTGGGCCGCCAACCTGGAACCGGACAAGCCCACCGAAGTCGACTCCTACGCCGGCTTCAAGCGCCCGCTGGGCAATGGCCGCCTCGGCTACGAGCTGGGCAGCATCCGCTACGTGCACCCGCAGCGGCCGGACCTGGACACCCAGGACGTCTACGGCGGCCTGTCGATCTTCGGCAGCCGCCTGGGCGCCGCCTACAGCAACAGCGCCGGGCGCAGCAGCGCCACCCTGTTCGCCGACCTGGGCCTGACGCCGCCGCTGGGCTTCGACCTGACGCTGAAATACGCCAGCTACAGCCTGGAGAACCCGGTGAACGTGGCCAATGGCTACGTCAGCGGCTTCAACGACTGGTCGGTGAACCTCAGCCGCCCCTGGCTGGGCCTGGACCTGAACTTCTCCTACAGCGGCAGCAGCCTGAGCGGCACGGACTGCAGCGCCTACTCGGGGCACAACGCCTACTGCGACAGCGCGGTCACCTTCAAGGCGTCGCGGTCGTTCTTCTGAAGCACGGCGGATGAACTATCCCTCGCCATTCCCGCGAACGCGGGACGCGGCTCCATCGCGAACAACGCTTGCGCTGGCCCGAAGGGGTATAACCCAGGCCGTGCCGCCGGGGCGTCCGGCGTGGCCGGTGAATCCTACGGGGAGGCCGGGAGCTTCGTGATTTCGCATCACGCCGAACGGTCCCCTCTCCCGCTTGCGGGGGAGGGTTAGGGAGGGGGACGGAGTCAGGGTTCGCGAGCAAGCTCGCTCCTACGAAGAGCAGTGCCGCTCTTGATTTTGGACTTCCAGAGAAACCACCGAGCGCACCGGAACGCCCCTTCAGAAGGCCGAGCGAAACCGGCGCTCAGGAGGTCATGCGACATGGATGTCGCTAGAGCCCCGATGGGCTACAGGGACGTACCCTCGGGGCGGGCCTCCGTGGCGGGGGAATTCGTGAGGGTAGCCCGGCTCCATCGGGCCCGTATGCGGGGCAAGCCTTTTTGGTTACTTTTGTGGCGACTGACAAAAGTGACTCGCCCGAGGGGGCGAAACAAGAAACATCA
>NZ_JAZAQP010000013.1:0-147560 GCF_036231725.1 Pseudomonas sp. JH-2
CGGGGCAAGCCTTTTTGGTTCCTTTTTGCGGGGGTGGCCTTCCACCGTTTGACAAAAGGGACTCGCCCGAGGGGGCGAAACAAGAGACGTCCGAACACTCGGAGCGGCGCGCTACACCCACACCCGACGTCTTTTCAATGACAAAGGGGTGGAGATCGGAGCACAGGCCCAGGGTTCGCGAGCAAGCTCGCTCCTACGAGGCCCGGGGGTTCAGACCCCCGAACACAGCAACCAGGCCACCGCCAGCAGGTAGAACAGCAGCGACCCATCCTCGCCCAGCGGCGAGTGGCGGAAAGTCCGAGCGTTCATGCCTTGACCTCCGCCGACCAGTAGCCCTGGGCATTGCGGAAGGGCTGCCGGGCCATCTGCTCCGGGCGGGTGATGCCGTTGGCGCGCAGGGCGTTGACCAGCGCCGAGAAGGACTTCGCGGTATAGCTCATGGCGGGCTCCTTGCGTTCCGTCAGTGGGATGACGCTTATGAAAGCGCAACGGCCACCCCCGGCGGAAATGGAACTTCCTGCTTTCGACTATTGATGAAATCGATGAAAGGCCCGGCTCACCAGTCCAGTTGCAACTGGCTGTCGAACTGCCGCGGCCGGCCCGTCAGCGGGTCGTTGAAGGCCAGGTGGCGGGCCAGCAGCTGCAGCGGGCGGCTGTAGTCGTCGCTGCGCCGCTGCTCTTCCGGCAGCAGCTGCGGGTAAAGCGGATCGTTGCGCAGCGCGGCGCCCAGGGCGGCCATGTGCACGCGCAGCTGGTGGCGCTTGCCGCTCACCGGGTAGAGCGCGTAGCGCCACCAGTGCTCGCGGCGCTCCAGCACCTCGATGCGGGTTTCGCTGTTGACCGTGCCCTCGGCCTCGCGCATGAGGATGAAGGGTTCGCCGTCCACCAGGCGGCTGCGCCGCACGTGGGGGAATTCCAGCTGCGGCAGCGGCGGGGCGATGGCCTCGTAGCGCTTGTGCATGCGCCGCTCGCGGAACAGCGCCTGGTAGGCGGCGCGGCTGGCCGGGTTGGCGGAGAACAGCACCAGCCCGGCGGTGGGCCGGTCGATGCGGTGCAGCGGCACCAGCAGCGGGTTGTCCAGGCGCCGGGCCAGGCGCGCCAGCAGGGTCTGCTCGACGTACTGGCCGGAGGGCGTCACCGGCAGGAAGTGCGGCTTGTCGGCCACCACCAGGTGCTCGTCGACGTGCAGGATGCGCTCCTCGAAGGGGATCGGCGTTTCCGCCTCCACCTCGCGGAAGTAGTGCACGCGCAAGCCCTCGCGGTAGGGCGTTGTGGCATCCAGGGCGCGGCCTTCGGCATCCAGCACGCGGCCGCGGGCCAGGCGCTGCAGCCAGGTCTCGCGGGGGATCGCCGGGAAGCGCGCGCACAGGCAGTCGAGCACCGTCGACCAGGGGCCGGCCGGCAGGTGCAGGGTGCTGGCGCGGTGCTGGGCGGCGGAAAACGGCTTCTCGGACATGGGCGGCGGCGACGGTCGGGGGCGTGCATTAGGCCGCAGATGGCCGCTATCGTCAAAGGCCGCCCGGCGCCTCAGGCGGGGTTCACTTCGACGGTCACATGGGCCAGCTCCTCGTGCACCCCCAGCAGTGCCTTGAAGTCTTCCGGCCGCGCCGGGCTGGCGGTGCTGAGGCTGAGGATGCAGGCGTACTTGCGCTTGCCCACCCGCCACAGGTGCAGGTCGGTGATGCGCGCCGGGTAGGGGCCGGCGGCGATGGCCTGGCGCACTTCCTCCAGCACCGGCGCGTCCATCTCCGCGTCGAGCAGCACGCGGCTGCTCTGGCGCAGCAGGCCACGGGCCCAGGTCGCCACCAGCACGGCGCCGACGATGCCCATCAGCGGGTCGAGCCAGGCCGCGCCCCAGAGCATGCCGCCGAGCAGCGCGACTATGGCCAGCACCGAAGTGGCGGCGTCGGCCAGCACGTGCAGGTAGGCGGCGCGCAGGTTGAGGTCGTGGCCATGGGCGTGCCCGTGGTCGTGAGGGTGATCGTGGTCATGGTCATGGTCATGATCGTGGTGGTCGCGCAGCAGCCAGGCGCAGGCCAGGTTGACCAGCAGGCCGAGCGCGGCGATGACGATGGCCTGGACATAGTGGATGGGCGAGGGATTGATCAGCCGCGCCAGCGACTCGAACAGCATCAACGCCGCCACGGCGAGCAGCAGCAGGGCGCTGCTGTAGCTGGCCAGCACCTCGATCTTCCAGGTGCCGAAGGCGAAACGCCCGTCGCCCTTCAGGCGCCGCGCCGCGACGTAGGCGAAGAACGCCAGGCCCAGGGCCATGGCGTGGGAACTCATGTGCCAGCCGTCGGCGAGCAGGGCCATGGAGTTGAAGTACCAGCCGCCGGCGATCTCCAGCACCATCATCAGCGCGGTGAGCACCACCGCGCGCAGGGTGTTGCGCTCGGCCAGCGGATTGCTTTCGTGGAAGTCGTGCGGGTGCGACGGGGCAAGGGCGGGGGCTGGCATGCGAGAATGTCCTGGAATCCGTTTCATATACTATACCCCAGTATACTTTCAGGACGTCAGCCCATGGCCCACACCATCCGCGACAAACGCAAGCTGCTCACCCGCATCCGCCGCATCAAGGGGCAAAGCGAGGCGCTGGAACGGGCGCTGGAGAAGGAGGAGGGCGACTGCGCCGCGGTGCTGCAGCAGATCGCGGCGATCCGTGGCGCGGTCAACGGCCTGATGGCCGAGGTGCTGGAGGGGCACCTGCGCGAGCACCTGGCGGCCGAGGCGCGCACGCCGCAGCAGCGCGCGGAAGACCTCGACCAGGTGATGGGCGTGCTGCGTTCCTACCTGAAGTAGCTCAGTGGGACAGCCGCGCGGCCAGTTCGTCGACTTCCTCGGCCCAGTCCGAGTCCTCTTCCAGAGCCTCGCGGATGAACGTCGCCTGGGCTTCGTTCCAGAAGGACGCATCGGCCAGGGCCTGGCCTTCGGGCAGGCGGTGCGCGGCGAGGAAGGCGTCGATCTCCTGGTGGCCGCTGGGCAGGCCCAGTTGCTTGAACAGCTCGGCGAAGGTGTGTGGGGTGGTGTCCATGGTGGGCCTCCTGTGGTCGGTCGTGCATCAACTATAGGCGTTCGGCGCCGGCCGGTCGGCCGCGGAATCGATAGGTGGCTTTCAATTTTCCCGGCATCGGGCAATGATGGCGCAGTCCCTGACATCCCCTCGCGCCAGGCCCGTTCATGAGCTCTCCCGAGCAGCGTCCGCACGCCGTCACCCTGCAGATCGTCTCGATCGTCGTCTTCACCTTCCTGCTGTTCCTGTGCATCGGCTTCCTGCTGCCGGTGCTGCCCGGCTTCGTCCACCACGACCTGGGCTTCGACGCCACCACCGCCGGCGTGGTGATCGGCGCGCAGTACCTGGCGACCCTCGCCTCGCGGCCGCTGGCCGGGCGCCTGACCGACACCCTGGGGGCCAAGCGCGCGGTGATCTACGGCCTGCTGGCGCTGGCCGGCGGCGGCGCGCTGGTACTGCTGGCCACCAGCCTGCAGGCGCTGACCTGGCCGAGCCTGGCGCTGCTGCTGGGCAGCCGCCTGCTGATCGGCTTCGCCCAGGGCCTGATGGGCATCGGCACGGCGAGCTGGGGCATCGCCCGGGTCGGCGCACAGAACACCGCGCGGGTGATCTCCTGGAACGGCATCGTCTGCTACGGCGGCATCGCCCTGGGCGCGCCGCTGGGCGTGGGCATGGCCGCGCACCTGGGGCTGTGGAGCCTGGGCGCCGGCATCCTGGTGCTGGCCGGCCTGGGCCTGCTGCTGGCCCGCGGCAGGGCGCCGGCGCCGATCATCGCCGGCACGCGCATGGCCTTCTTCGCCGTGCTCGGCCGGGTACTCCCCTACGGTATGTGCGTGGCCCTGGGCTCCATCGGCTTCGGCAGCCTGGCCACCTTCATCACCCTCTACTACGGCAGCCGCGGCTGGGCCGACCCGGCCTGGTGCCTGAGCCTGTTCGGCATCAGCTTCGTCGGCGCGCGGCTGCTGCTGTCCTGGACCATCAACCGCTTCGGCGGTTTCAACGTGGCGGTGCTCTGCCTGCTGGTGGAAAGCGCCGGCCTGCTGCTGTTGTGGCAGGCGCCGAGCCCGGCCTTCGCCCTGCTCGGCACGGCGCTGACCGGCGCCGGGCTGTCGCTGGTGTACCCGGCGCTGGGCGTCGAGGCGGTGCTGCGCATCCCCGCCGCCAGCCGCAGTTCGGCGCTGGGCGCCTACGCGCTGTTCTTCGACCTTGCCCTGGGCCTGGCCGGCCCGCTGATGGGCGCGGTGGCCGCGCACTCGGACTACGCCAGCATCTTCCTGGTGGCCGCGGCGCTGGCCGCCTGCGGCTTCCTCATCTGCCTCTGGTTGCTGCGCTTCACCCGCCAGCGCCACGAGGAACTGGAGTTCGACTAGACTGCGGCATCCTTCGCCGCAAGCCCTTCCCATGGACATCGACCTGGCGCGCACCTTCCTGGAAATCGCCCGAGGCGGTAGCTTCGTCGCCGCCGCGCAGCGCCTGCACGTGACCCAGACCACAGTCACCGCGCGGGTGCAGAACCTCGAGGCGCAGCTGGGCTGCCGGCTGTTCCAGCGCAGCCGCGCCGGCGCCCGGCTGACCGCCGACGGCGAGCGCTTCCTCGGCTACGCCAACCAGTTGGTGCAGACCTGGGACGCGGCGCGGCGCGACCTGCCGCTGCCGGCGGGCTACCGCGAGGCGCTGAGCATCGGCGGCGAGCTGAGCCTGAGCAACCCGCTGATGCTCGGCTGGACGGTGCGCCTGCGCCAGCGCATGCCGGCCCTGGCCCTGCACGCCGAGGTCGGCAGCGGCGAGCAGTTGCAGAAGCAGCTGGAGCTGGGCGTGCTCGACGCCGCGCTGGTCTACCGCCCGGACTACTGGCCGGGCATGCAGGTGGAGCAGTTGCTGGAGGAGAAGCTGATCCTGGTGCGCTCGACGCAGCAGCCGGAGCCCTACATCTACATCGACTGGGGCGAGGAATTCCGCCGCCAGCACGACGCCGCGCTGCCGGACCGGGCCCACGCCGCCACCCGCTTCAGCCTCGGCCCGCTGGCCCTGCAGCACCTGCTGCAATGCGGCGGCAGCGGCTACTTCCGCACGCGGGTGGTGCACAGCTACCTGCAGGCCGGGGTGCTGGAGCGGGTGCCGCTGGCGCCGGAATTCATCTACCCGACCTACCTGGTGTACTCCCGCGAGAAGGACTCGCCGGCGCTGCAGAACGCCCTGGCCATCCTCCGCGAAGTGGTGGCCGAGGACATCGACTGGTCGCAGCGCTGGGACTACGAGGCCTAGACCGCCAGCTGCAGGGCCCGCTCGGCCTGCACCTGCGGCTGCAGCCAGAGGTGGCGGAAGGCGGCGATCAGGTCGGTCTGGCTGAGCATGCCCACCAGCCGGCCGGCGTCGTCGACCACCGGCAGGCAGTGCCGGCCCTGGTCGGAGAGCAGCTGGATCAGCTCCGGCAACTGGGCGTCCTCGCGCAGCGATTGCACGCGGTGCGTCATCAGGTTGCCGACGCGCTGGCCGAAGGGCGAGCGCAGGCGGCGCTGGCCGCGGAACAGGTCGCTCAAGGTGAGGATGCCCACCAGGTGGCCGCGGTCGAGCACCGGCAGGGCCTTGAGGTGGTGCTTGTCGAGCAGGCCCCAGGCCTCCTCGATGCGCGCGTCCGGGCTGACCGAGCGAATGTCCCGGGACATGATGTCGCGCGCGCGGATGCCGCCCAGCAGGCGCTCGCTGGCGTGCTTCTCGGCGGCCAGCAGCAGGCGTTCGAGGTCCTCGGGGGTGACGTCGACGAAGCCGCCGGCGCTGGCCAGGGCGCTTTCCAGGTCGTCGGCGTGCAGGCCCAGGCGCTCGCCGGGCAGCGGGTCGGCGGTCAGGTGCGGGTTGCTGGCCGGGGCGGCGAGCTTGCGCGGGTAGGGCGCGCGGGTGAGGTTGTTGTAGAGCAGGGCCACGCCGATCAGCGCCAGCGAGGCCACGCCCACCGGCAGTAGCAGGTGCAGCAACTGCTGGTCCACCAGCGGCCCGCCCAGGGCCAGGCTGAAGGCCATGGCCGTGCTCGGCGGGTGCAGGCAGCGCAGGCCGAGCATCAGCAGCACCGCCACGGCCATGGCCAGCGACGCCTGCGGCCAGCTGTGGCCCAGCCAGTGGCCGAGCAGCAGGCCCACCAGCGCGGCCACCAGGTTGCCGCCCAGCAGCGACCAGGGTTGCGCCAGCGGGCTGGAGGGCACGGCGATGGCCAGCAGGGCGGAGGCGGCCAGCGGCGGGCCGATGCGCAGCACGGTGTCGATGCCGAACAGCCAGGTGCACAAGGGCATGCTCAGGCCCAGGGCCAGGCCGCAGCCGAGCACGGCACGCAGCCAGTCGCGGTTGGACGAGGGCCCGGCGCAGGGCGCCAGGCGGTGCAGCCAGGCGCCGAAGGCAGCGGCTTTCATCGCGGCACCTCGCAAGAGGCGCCGGGAAGGGGGGCAGTCAATGGATGCATGTCACGCAGGCACCGCGCATCACGAATCCGGCCTGGGGCCGGTCGGGCGGGCGCTTCCTTATGGTTGGTCGAGCGGCGATTCGCCGCAGGGGCGAAGGCTGGAGGCCATCCTAGACAGCGTGACGATGCATATCCAATGAATGTTATTGCTGTTTGAGTGCAATAACGATGAAGTGTGGCGAGCCGTCGGGCTCGCCCGCGCAGGGCTCACACCGGCGGGAAGGCCTTGAAGGCTTCCAGCGTCTCGGCGAACGCCGTCCAGTCGCGCAGCGCCGGGTAGTCGCCGGCGGCCACGCGCTCGGCATGCACCAGCTGGATGAAGGTCCAGGCCACGGCGGCGGTCAGGCCGGCCTGGTCCAGGCTGCCGTCGTGCGGCAGCGGCTGGGTCAGCAGCTCCAGTTCCAGGCCGGCGCAGGCGGCGCGCAGTTGCTGGTCCACCCGGGCGTACCAGGCGGGGTCGCGCCGGGCCTCGTCCCGTTGCAGCTCGTAGTACAGCTGCACGGCCTTCTCGCAGGCCGCCAGGCCCAGGCCCAGCAGGCGCGTGGCGCGCACCCGCGCGGCCGGCTCGGCGGGCATCAGGCTGCGCCCGGCCTGGTGTTCGGCCAGGTCGATGATCAGGCTGGAGTCCATCAGCACCTGGCCGTCGTCCAGCACCAGGCTGGGCGCCTTGACCACCGGGTTGATGGCGCGGAATTCCTCGACGTGGCGGAACACCGAGAGCGAGCGGTGGCTGAAGTCGACGTCCAGCAGGCGCAGGCTGATGGCCACGCGGCGGACGTAGGGCGAATCGAGCATTCCGATCAGTTGCATGGAGGCATCCTGTTATTGGAGATTACATGGGGTGGCCGGCTGAAGGGGCCGCGCGTCAGTGCTGTTGTCGCCCAATCTAGCGGCTCGCAAGGGCGGAAAAAATCGACGATTTATAACTGCAAGGGTTAGTGGAACTTACATGAGCGCCTATCCACCCCTGTCCGCGCTGCGCAGCTTCGAGGCCGTGGCCCGGCTCGGCAGCGTGACCCAGGCCGCCGCCGAGCTGCACGTCACCCACTCGGCAGTGAGCCAGCAGGTGCGCCAGCTGGAGGAACTGCTCGGCGTCACCCTGCTGCAGCGCGAGGGCCGCGGCCTGCGCCTGAGCGAGGAGGGCCGGCTCTACGCCTTGCAGGTGCGCCGCGCCCTGCGCGACATCGCCGAGGCCACGCGCCTGGCGCGGGCGCGGCCCAGCGAAGGCGAACTGGTGGTGGCGGTGCTGCCGTCCTTCGCCCAGCAATGGTTGCTGCCGCGCCTGCCGGGCTTCCGCCGGCGCCACCCGCAGTACCGCCTGCGCCTGCTGGCCAGCCTGGAGGTGATCGACCTGCGCCAGGGCCTGGCCGACGTGGCCATCCGCATCGGCCAGGGGCACTGGGAGGGCCTGGCCCAGCAACGCCTGTTCGACGACGAGCTGGTGGCGGTGTGCGCCCCGCACTTCAATGGCGGGCGCCTGCCGCGCACGCCGCAGCAGATCCTCGCCGGCCCGCTGATCCACGGCTTCGAGTCCTGGCTGCCCTGGTGCCAGGCGGCGGGCGTGGCGCTGCCCGAGGGCGACGGCCTGTTCACCGTCAACGACTCCAACCTGGTGGTGGAGGCCCTGCGCCTGGGCCTGGGCGTGAGCGTCGAACGGCGCAGCCTGGTGGCCGGCGCCCTGGCCCGCGGCGAGCTGGTGCAGCTGGGCGAGGTCAGCGCACCCTATGCCTACCCCTACTGGCTGGTATGGCCGCAGCGGGAGGAGACCCGGGCCAAGGTGGCGGTGTTCGCCGAGTGGCTGGCGGAGGAGGTGGAGGGGTACCTGGCGTAGGGCGAATGACCGTTCGCGGTTATCCGCCGTTGGCCGTGCCACCGGGGTGTCCGGCGTGGGCGGTGAGACCAATCGCGGACGGAGTCCGCTCCTACGCGGGCCGAGCCATGCCATTCCCCTGTAGGAGCGCGCCCTGCGCGCGATTCGCGGGCAGGGCCCGCTCCTACGTCCGTGCTTCCTGAAACCGTAGGAGCAACTTTGTCCGCGATTTGGCGGATAACGCCGTAGGCGTTATGCGCCCTACGAGTTATCGCGAACGTGGGGAGTCAGGGTTCGCGAGCAAGCTCGCTCCTACGAAAAGCAAAAGCGCGTCAGCTCTGGCTCTGGCTTTTGGACTTCCAGAGAAATATCCGAGCGCACCGGAACGCCCCTTCAGAAGGCCGAGCGAAACCGGCGCTCAGGAGGTCATGCGACATGGATGTCGCTAGAGCCCCGATGGGCTACAGGGATGTACCCTCGGGGCGGGCCTCCGTGGCGGGGGAGTTCGCGAGGGTAGCCCGGCTCCATCGGGCCCGTATGCGGGGCAAGCCTTCTTGGTTACTTCTTTGGCGTTTGAAAGAAGTGACTCGCCCGAGGGGGCGAAACGAGAGACACCCACGCACTCGGAGCGGCGCGCTACACCCAAACCCAATAGACAGTTGCTCCTACGTCCGTGCTTCCTGAAACCGTAGGAGCAACTTTGTCCGCGATTTGGCGGATAACGCCGTAGGCGTTATGCGCCCTACACGAGAAACATCAACGCGCTCGGAGCGGCGCGCTACACCCAAACCTGACATCTTTTCTGGGGCCCGCATTCGCGGGAATGACAAGGTTAGGTTGGGGGCGGGGACCAACCTCGCGACACAGAACGTCGCCCCGCCCCGATACAATCACCCCGTGGAAAAACCTCCCGACCCACCCCGGCTTCTGCTCAAATGCCGGGCACACCGGCAAACCTGGAGAGACGATGAGCGAAGCCCTGAGCCCCGGCCTGATGGTCATCCACGGCAACCACCCCGAGGCGCTGCGCGACCTGCTGGTGGCCTGGATGGCGCGCTACCCGCTGGCGCCGCTGGAAAGCGAGACCATCCTGGTGCAGAGCAACGGCATCGCCCAATGGCTGAAGCTGGCCCTGGGCCGCGACGTCGCCGACGGCGGCTGCGGCATCACCGCGGCGCTGGACGTGCAGCTGCCCGCGCAGTTCCTCTGGCGCGCCTACCGTGGCGCGCTGGGCAAGGACGAAGTGCCGGAGGTCTCGGTGCTGGACAAGGCGCCGCTCACCTGGCGCCTGATGCGCCTGCTGCCGACCCTGCTGGAGCGCGACGAATTCCACGCCCTGCGCCGCTTCCTCGCCGACGACGCCGACCTGCGCAAGCGCTACCAGCTGGCCGAGCGCCTGGCCGACCTGTTCGACCAGTACCAGGTGTACCGCGCCGACTGGCTGGAGGACTGGAGCGAGCAGCGCGACCAGTTGCGCACCGCCAACGGCAGCCTCCGCGCGCTGGGCGAGGACGAGCGCTGGCAGGCCGAGCTGTGGCGCGCCCTGCTGGCGGAAGTGGGCGAGGACGGCCTGGCCGGCAGCCGTGCCGGAGTGCACCGGCGCTTCCTCGATCGCCTGCGCGAAGGCACGCCGCCCCAGGGCCTGCCGCGCCGGGTGGTGGTGTTCGGCATTTCCGCCATGCCGGCGCAGACGGTGGAGGCCCTGGCCGCGCTGTCGCGCATCGCCCAGGTGCTGCTGTGCGTGCACAACCCCTGCCGCCACCACTGGGCCGACATCGTCGCCGACAAGGACCTGCTGCGCCACGAGTACCGCCGCCAGCAGCGCCGCCCCGGGGTGCCGCTGCAACTGGACGACGACCTCCAGCACCAGTACGCCCAGCCGCTGCTGGCGGCTTGGGGCAAGCAGGGCCGCGACTACATCAACCTGCTCGACCAGTACGACAACCCCGAGAGCTACCGCAGCCGTTTCGGCGAGGTCAGCGGCGGGCGCATCGACCTGTTCAGCGAGGCGCCGCCGGCGCACCTGCTCGGCCAGTTGCAGGACGACATCCTCGAACTGCGCCCGCTGGCCGAGACCCGCGCGCAATGGCCGGCGCCGGACCCGGCGCGGGACCACTCGATCCGCTTCCAGGTCGCCCACAGCGCGCAACGCGAAGTGGAGGTGCTGCACGACCAGCTGCTGGCGCGCTTCGACGCCGACCCCACGCTGCGCCCGCGCGACGTCATCGTCATGGTCCCCGACATCGACGCCTACGCGCCGCACGTCCAGGCGGTGTTCGGCCAGCTCGGGCGCGACGACCGGCGCTTCATCCCCTACACCCTGGCCGACCAGGGCCAGCGCGGCCGCGAGCCGCTGCTGGTGGCCCTGGAGCACCTGCTGCAACTGCCCGACAGCCGCTTCGCGGTGAGCGAGATCCTCGACCTGCTGGACGTCGGCGCCCTGCGCGCGCGCTTCGGCATCGCCGAGGCCGACCTGTCGCTGCTGCAGCGCTGGATCGACGGCGCCGGGGTGCGCTGGGGCCTGGATGGCGAGCAGCGCGAGGACCTCGGCCTGCCCGCCGCCGAAGAGGCCAATACCTGGCGCTTCGGCTTGCGGCGCATGCTGCTGGGCTTCGCGGTGGGCGAGGGCGAGGCCTTCCAGGGCATCCAGCCCTACGCCGAGATCGGCGGGCTGGACGCCGCCGTGCTCGGTCCCCTGGCCGGCCTGCTGCAGCGGCTGGCAGCAGCCTGCGAGCAGTTGGCCGAGCCAGCCGCGCCCGAGGTCTGGCGCGAGCGCCTGCGCCAGTTGCTCGACGACTTCTTCCTGACCCGCGACGAGCACGACGAACTGCTGCGCCAGCAACTGCTGCAACTGCTCGAACGCTGGCTGGAAACCTGCGAGCGCGCCGCCTTCGGCGAGCCGCTGCCGCTCTCGGTGGTGCGCGAGGCCTGGCTCGGCGGCCTGGACGCCGGCGGCCTGAACCAGCGCTTCCTGGCCGGCGCGGTGAGCTTCTGCACGCTGATGCCGATGCGCGCCATTCCCTTCCGCGTGGTCTGCCTGCTGGGCATGAACGACGGCGACTACCCGCGCCAGCAACCGCCGCTGGACTTCGACCTGATGCGCAACGACTACCGCCCCGGCGACCGCTCGCGGCGCGAGGACGACCGCTACCTGCTGCTCGAAGCCGTGCTCTCGGCGCGCGACCAGCTGTACGTCAGCTGGGTCGGGCGGAGCATCCGCGACAACAGCGAGCGCCCGCCATCGGTGCTGATCGGCCAGCTGCGCGACCACCTGGCGGCCGGCTGGTCGCTGGCCGGCCAGCCCGGCGACGGCAAGGCGCTGCTGCAGGCGCTGACCACCGAGCACCCGCTGCAACCCTTCAGCCGCCGCTATTTCGAAGGGCGGGGCGAGGGCGTCGATGGCTTCTACACCTATGCCCGCGAATGGCGCGAGGTGCACCGCGACGACGAACCGGCCGAACAGGCCGAGGCACCGCTGCCGGAACTGCTACCGGACGCGCCCATCGGCCTGCGGGTGCTCGCCGACTTCCTCGCCAGCCCGGTCAACGCCTTCTTCCAGCAGCGCCTGAAGGTGCGCTTCGCCGAGGAAGACCTGACCGGCCACGACGAGGAGACTTTCGCCCTCGACGGCCTGCAGGTCTGGCAACTGCAGTTCGAACTCTGCGAGCGCCTGCGCCCGTGGATCGAGAACCACTGGGCCGACGGTGAACTGCCCGGCCGCATCGAAGGGCAACTGGCGCGTTTGCGCGGCGAGGGGCGCCTGCCGCTGGCGGCCTTCGGCGCCTTCTCCGCCCGTGAGCTGAGCGCCCCGCTGGGCGAGCTGCTGAGGCGCTACCGCGAGGAACTGGAGCACTGGAGCGAAGCCGAGGAAGGCCAGCGCGAGCTTATCCACAGGCACCCGGCCAGCGGCGTGGAGCTGGGCGACTGGCTCGGCGGCCTGCGGCGCAACGCCGAGGGCCAGTGGGCCAGCCTGCAACTGGTCAGCGGCAAGCTGCACGAAGGCCGCGGCTACAAGTGGCACAGCCTGGTGCGCCACTGGGTGCGCCACCTGGGCCTGCAACTGTGCGGCACGCCGGTGCGCAGCCTGCTGGTCAGCCAGACCGGCACCCTGGAACTGCCGCCGCTGGCGGCGGCCACCGCCCGCGGCCACCTGGACGCGCTGATCGCCGCCTGGCTCGAAGGCCTGCGCCGGCCGCTGCCGGTGGCCTGCAAGGCGGCCTTCGCCTGGCTCGGCGCAGGCACTGACGAGGCCCGCGCCGCCAGCGAGGCGGCCAAGCGCTACGACGGCGGCTTCGGCAGCAGCGGCGAGGTGGCTTCCTCGCCGGCCCTGGCGCGGGTCTACCCGGACTTCGCCAGCCTCGACGCCAGCGGCGAATTCGCCACCTGGGCCGAGACCCTCTACGGCCCGCTGTACCAGCTGCTGCAACGCCGCGACGACGAGGAGCAAGGTCAATGAGCCGCGAACTGCGCGCCCTGGAATTCCCCCTGCACGGCAGCCGGCTGATCGAGGCCAGCGCCGGCACCGGCAAGACCTTCACCATCGCCCTGCTGTACCTGCGCCTGGTGCTCGACCACGGCGGCGAACTGGCCTTCGGCCGGCCGCTGAGCCCGCCGGAAATCCTCGTGGTGACCTTCACCGACGCCGCCACCCAGGAGCTGCGCGAACGCATCCGCGCGCGCCTGGGCGAAGCCGCCAACTGCTTCGCCGAGCCGGCGCTGGCGCACGACGCGCTGCTGGTCGAGCTACGCGCCAGCTACCCGCAGGAGCGCTGGCCCGGCTGCGCGCGCCTGCTGCGCCTGGCCGCGGAATGGATGGACGAGGCCGCCGTGTCGACCATCCACAGCTGGTGCTACCGCATGCTCCGCGAGCACGCCTTCGACAGCGGCAGCCTGTTCACCCAGGACCTGATCACCGACCAGAGCGAACTGCTCGCCGAAGTGGTGCGCGACTACTGGCGGCGCAACTTCTACCCGCTGCCGGCGCCGGCGGCGAAGGTCGTCGGCGACATCTACAAGGGCGGCCCCGAGGCCCTGGCGCGCCTGCTGCAGCCGTTGCTGGCGCAGCAGGAAGCCGGCTTCCGCTACGCCGACCAACCGCTGAGCGCGCCCGGCTCGCTGCGCGAGCTGCTGGAGGAAACCGGCGCCTTCTACGCGCGCCTGGACGAACTGGAGCAACAGGCCCGCGCCGCCTGGGCCGCCGATGCCCAGGGCCTGCGCCAGCTGCTCGTCGACCTGCGGCCGCAGCTCAACGGCAACAGCTACCGCAACAAGGACGACGACGCCGTCTTCGAAGGCTGGCTGCAGGCCCTGGAGGCCTGGAGCGCCGGCGGCGCGGCGCCGGACAACCTGGTCCGCTTCGGCCAGACACGGATCAAGGTGAAGGCCAAGGCGGTGGTGCCCGAGCATCCCGCCTTCAGGGCCATCGACGCCTGGGTGGAGGCCGCCGAGCAGCAGCCGGACATCGCCCCGCAGCTGCTGCTGCACGCCCTGGGCGAAGTCAGCCGCGCCCTGGAGGCGGAGAAGCAGCGCCGCGCCGAACTGGGCTTCGACGACCTGCTGGCGCGCCTGGACCGCGCCCTGGCCGGCCCCGGCGGCGAGCACCTGGCCGAGCGCATCCGCCAGCAGTTCCCGGTGGCGCTGATCGACGAGTTCCAGGACACCGACCCGCTGCAGTACCGCATCTTCGAGCGCATCTACCGCATCGCCGACAACCCCCGGGAAGACTCTCTAGAGAAGCGGGGGGGCCTGTTCATGATCGGCGACCCCAAGCAGGCGATCTACGCCTTCCGCGGCGCCGACATCCACACCTACCTGCGCGCCCGCGCCGCCACCGCCGGGCGCCACTACACCCTGGGCACCAACTACCGCTCGACCCTCGCCGTGGTGGAGGCGGTGAACCACTGCTTCGCCTTCGCCGAGGGCCACGAGCGCGGCGCCTTTCGCTTCGCCGCCGAGGGCGACAACCCGGTGCCGTTCCAGGCGGTGGCCGCCAAGGGCCGCGACGAGCGCCTGCTGATCGACGGCGAAGAAGCCGCGGCGCTGACCCTCTGGCAACTGGAGAACGACGGCCAGGTGGTCGGCAGCCGGCTGTACCGCGAACAGATGGCCGCCAGCGCCGCCAGCGCCATCCGCCACTGGCTGAGCCTGGCCCAGCAGGGCCGCGCCGGGCTGTACAAGGCCGACGGCACGGGCCGCGCGCTGCGCCCGGCGGACATCGCCATCCTGGTCCGCGGGCGCAGCGAGGCCGAGGCGGTGCGCGCGGAACTGGCGGCGCGGCGCCTGGCCAGCGTCTACCTGTCCGACCGCGACTCGGTGTTCGACAGCCCCGAGGCCGGCGACCTGCTGCACTGGCTGCGCGCCTGCGCCGAGCCGGGCAACGACGCCCTGCTGCGCAGCGCCCTGGCCACCCGCACCCTGGGCCTGGGCTGGCAGACCCTGGAGCGGCTGAACCAGGACGAGCGCTTCTGGGAAGGCATGCTCATGCGCTTCCGCGAGTACCGCAGCCAGTGGCAGCAGCAGGGCGTGCTGCCGATGCTGCGGCGCCTGCTGGCCGACTTCGAGCTGCCGGCGCGGCTGCTGCGCCGCGCCGACGGCGAACGCAGCCTGACCAACCTGCTGCACCTGGCCGAGTGGCTGCAGCGCGAGGCCGCCGAGCTGGACGGCGAGCACGCCCTGCTGCGGGTGCTGGCCGAACAGCTGGCCAGCCCGTCGAGCGAGGAAATCCTCCGTCTGGAAAGCGACGCCGACCTGATCAAGGTGGTGACCATCCACAAGTCCAAGGGCCTGGAATACCCGCTGGTGCTGCTGCCCTTCATCTGCAGCTGGAAGGAGCTGGACGGCAAGAGCCAGACGCCGCCCAGCTTCCAGGGCGAGGACGGCAAGGTGATCGAACTGGCGCGCGGCAAGGACCTGGCCGAGGCCGCCTACCGCCTGGCCAACGACGAACGCCTGGGCGAGGACATGCGCCTGCTCTACGTGGCCCTGACCCGCGCCCGCCACGCCCTGTGGCTGGGCGTGGCGCCGCTGGTGGCGGGCAACGCGAAGAACCCCGAGCTGCACAAGGGCGCCTTCGGCTACCTGCTGGGCGGCGGCGCGGCCATCGCCCTGGACGGCTTCGCCGGCTGCCTGCAGGCCCTGGGCGGCGGCTGCCCCGGCATCCGCATCGAACCCGTGCCGGCGGTGGACGCCACGGCCTACGACGAGACCCGCGCCGGCCAGCTCGGCCAGGCCCGCGAGCCGCAGCGGCGGGTGGCGGAGAAATGGTGGATCGCCAGCTATTCCGCCCTGGCCACCCTGGATGCCGAAAGCGAGGCGCCGGCGCCGGCCAGCGAACCCATCAGCGCCGAGGAAGCCACCCTGCGCGAAGGCGACGCCGACAGCGCCGCAGCCGAACTGGCCCAGGCCGCGCCGGCCGCCGGCAGCCTGCACGCCTTCCCGCGCGGGCCCAACCCCGGCAGCTTCCTCCACGGCCTGCTGGAATGGGCCGCCGACGAAGGCTTCGCCGCCGTGGCGCAGCAGCCCGAGGCCCTGCGCGACCTCATCGCCCGGCGCTGCCAGCTGCGCGGCTGGGAAGCCTGGATCGAACCCCTGGCGCAATGGCTGCCGGCCTACCTGCAGGCCGGCTTCGCGCTGCCCGATGCCGCGCCGGTGCGACTGGCGGCCCTGGCCAGCTACCAGAAGGAAATGGAGTTCTGGTTCGCCGTGAAACCCACCGACAGCGCCCGCCTGGACGCCGCCGTGCGCGCCCAGGTGCTGCCCGGCGAGGCGCGCCCGGCGCTGCAGCCGACGCAGCTGGGCGGCATGCTCAAGGGCTTCATCGACCTGGTCTTCGAACACGAGGGGCGCTACTACGTGGCCGACTACAAATCCAACTGGCTCGGCCCGGACGCCGCGGCCTACACCCCGCAGGCCCTGCGCGCGGCCGTGCTGGAGCACCGCTACGACCTGCAGTACGCGCTCTACCTGTTCGCCCTGCACCGCCTGCTCAAGGCGCGCCTGGCGGACTACGACTACGACCGCCACGTGGGCGGCGCGCTCTACCTGTTCCTGCGCGGCGGCGAGCAGGGCGTGTTCCACGAACGCCCGCCCAGGGCGCTGATGGAGGCGCTGGAAGCGCTGTTCAGCCACGCCGCCGAGGAGGTGCCGGCATGACCCGCGACCAGCTGCTCGAACTGCTCGGCCAGTGGGCCGGGCGCGGCTGGCTGCGCGAGCTGGACCGTGCCTTCGCCGCCTTCCTGGTGGAACAGGTGCCCGACGCCGAGCCGCTGCTGATCCTCGCCGCCGCCCTGGCCAGCCACCAGCTGGGCCGCGGCCACGTGTGCCTGGACCTGGCCGCGACTCTCGCCGACAGCCGCTTCGCCCTGTCGCTGCCGCCGGACGGCGAGCTGGAAGGCACGCCGCTGACGCTGCCGGGCGAGCTGCTCGACGGCCTCGACCTGGCCGCCTGGCAGGCCGCCCTGGCCGACCCGCGCCTGGTGGGCGAGGGGCCCGGCGCCACGCCGCTGGTGCTGGCCGGCCCGCGCCTGTACCTGCGCCGCTACTGGCAATACGAGCGCGAGGTGCGCGCCGGCATCGACCAGCGCCTGGCGCGCGGCGAGGCCCTGCGCGCGGCGCTGCCGGTGGACGCGCTGCGCCAGGCGCTGGATGCGCTCTTCCCGAAAAGACCGGGAGCCCCGGCGGACTGGCAGAAGCTGGCCTGCGCCCTGGCTGCCGGCAACGCCTTCGGCATCGTCACCGGCGGCCCCGGCACCGGCAAGACCACCACGGTGGTGCGCCTGCTGGCGCTGCTGCAGAGCCTGGCCCTGGGCGGCGAGGGCGGGCGGCCGCTGCGCATCCGCCTGGCCGCGCCCACCGGCAAGGCCGCGGCGCGGCTCAACGAGTCCATCGCCAACGCGGTGGACCGGCTCGACCTCGGCGCCTTCGCCAACGGCGAGGAAGTGCGCAAGCAGGTGCCCAAGGAAGTCACCACCCTGCACCGCCTGCTCGGCAGCCGCCCGGACAGCCGCCAGTTCCGCCACCACCCCGGCAACCCGCTGGCGCTGGACCTGCTGGTGGTGGACGAGGCCTCCATGGTCGACCTGGAAATGATGGCCGCGCTGCTCGGCGCGCTGCCGGACAAGGCGCGGCTGATCCTGCTCGGCGACAAGGACCAGTTGGCCTCGGTGGAGGCCGGCGCGGTGCTCGGCGAGCTGTGCAGCCGCGCCCGCGAGGGCCACTACCGCCCGGCCACCCGCGACTGGCTGCAGGCGGTCAGCGGCGAGCCCGTCGACGACGACCTGCTCGACCCCCGGGGCCAGCCCCTGGACCAGGCCGTGGCCATGCTGCGCCACAGCCACCGCTTCAGTTCCGCCAGCGGCATCGGTCAGCTCGCCGAGGCGGTCAACGCCGGCGACGTGGCGGCCATGCGCGCGGTCTGGGAACACGGCTACGCCGACCTGGCGCGCCTGGCCCTGGATGCCCGCGACAGCCGCGGCCTGCGCGAACTGGTGGTGGAGGGCGGCGGCCGCTACTTCCTCGACGCCGCCGCCCGCGCCGGCGTGGCGCCGCCCCAGGGCTACCGCCACTACCTGCAGGTGCTGCGCGATACCCGGCCGGCCCTGGACGCCACCCAGGCCGACTTCGACGCCTGGGCCGCGCGGGTGCTCGCCGCCCACGGCCAGTTCCAGGTGCTCTGCGCCCTGCGCCGCGGGCCCTGGGGCGTGGACGGGCTGAACCTGCGCATCGCCGAGCTGCTGCAGGACGAGGGGCTGATCCAGCCCCATGGTGGCGCCTGGTACCTCGGCCGCCCGCTGCTGGTCACGCGCAACGACTACGGCCTGGGGCTGATGAACGGCGACATCGGCATCACCCTGGCACTGCCCCGGGAAGAGGACGGCGAGCGCCAGTGGCCGCTGCGGGTGGCCTTCGCCGACGGCCGCGGCGGCATCAAGTGGGTGCTGCCCAGCCGCCTGCAGGCGGTGGAGACGGTGTTCGCCATGACCGTGCACAAGTCCCAGGGCTCGGAATTCACCCATGCCGCCCTGGTGCTGCCCGACGCCCTCAACCCCATCCTCACCCGCGAGCTGGTGTACACCGGCATCACCCGCGCGCGCAGCTGGTTCAGCCTGGCCAGCGCCGGGCGCGGCCAGTGGGTGCTGGAAGCGGCCATCGAGCGGCGGGTGCAGCGGGCCAGCGGGTTGCTGGAGTAGGAGTTGCGACGGGTTTCACAATTAGAATTGTCTGATAGTTAAGTGGGATGTGTATCGCCAAGCTGGCGATATGAAGCTTAGACAGTTCCTACGGCCTATCGATACTTCCTTTTCTACGCCCAGTGCCGCGCGCAAGCTTCTACGTCTGCTCTGCGGTGCCTTGTCGCTGTGCCTGCTGTGTAGCCTGGCGTTCGCCTTGAGCATGGCCTTCAACCACGAGGTATCGATCAGCCGGCGCCACATGAATGCAGCCATGTACGAGGCGCAGCTGTATCTCTTCCAGCGCGAGTCGTTGCTGGAGCATCTCAACCGCTCGGTCGTGCAGGTCTCCGCCGACCCGGCGCCAAGGTCCGATGAGCTGAATGAGCCGGTTCCGCCGTATGCCCGGGTGACGCTGCCACTGGGCAACGACGGGCGCCGCTGGGGGCTGGCTGTTTCCGGGCGCGATCTCGCCGAGCTGGAAGTGCTGCGCCTGAACCTGTTGTACGTTGAGCCTGCACCGCAGCCGGTGGTCAGCCGCCTGAACGGTCCCGCCAGCCCCGACCTGGTCATTCCGCCCGTGGTGCTGGAGGTGTTGCGCAATGCCGGGCCCGGTGCGGATGGGCAACTGCTCTGGCTTGCCGACCCGGCCGATCCGAAGTCGCGCCTGTACCTGATGAGCCGCATCCACCTGGGTGGACAGTCGGGCTGGCTAGGTCTCGAGCTATACGGAAGCGACCTGGCGGCGGCGCTGGCGGTGCCGGAGGCCGGGCATTACCTGCTGCTCGATGGGCACCACCAGATGATCCTCGGCAGCGATTCGCAGCCGATTTCCGCCGAGCAGTTCCGCACGATCTGGACGCGGGACAGTTTCGACTTCACCGGCGGCGGCCTGCTGCCGCAGCATGTGGCCCTGCTCATGCACATCGGCGCGTCGCACTGGTCGCTGATCTATTACCAGGAGGTGGGCGAACTGCTGCTCCGGCTGTGGCCGTTGCTGCTGATCACCGGGGTGTTCTGCCTGGGACTGATGCTGGCCGTGGCGCTCCTGTCCCGGCGCATCGACCAGCGTCTGATCCAGCCGGCGCAGCAGCGCCTGAGCGCCTTGAAGGAAAGCGAGGCATTTTCCCGTGCGGTGATCCAGACCTCGCCGGTGGCGTTGTGCGTGCTGCGTCGCATCGACGGAGAGGTGGTGCTGGAGAACCAGCAGGCCAGGCAGTGGCTGGGTGACGGTGGCGTGTTGCACCAGTCCGGCGGGCGCTGGATCGAGCAGGCCTTCGGCGGCGGCGGTGGGCCGGCCTGCGAAGAACTGACGGCCGGTGACGGGCGCCACCTCTACTTGACCTACGTGCCGACCCGCTACAACGGCGAGGAGGTCCTGTTCTGCGCCTTCAGCGACATCAGCGAGCGCAAGCGCGCGGAGGCGGAGATGGCCCATGCCAAGCAGTTGGCCGATGCCGCCAACGAGGCGAAGACGCTGTTCCTGGCAACCATGAGCCACGAGATCCGCACACCGCTGTACGGTGTGCTGGGAACCCTGGAGCTGCTCGGCCGGACCGCCCTGGACATGCAGCAGACGGGTTACCTGCAGGCCATCCAGCGCTCGTCCTCGACCTTGCTGCAACTGATCAGCGATGTGCTCGACGTTTCGAAGATCGAGGCCGGGCAACTGGTCCTGGAGCCGGTGGAGTTCTCACCGGTGGAGCTGACCGAAGAGGCCGTCCAGTCGTTCGCCGCCGCGGCCCAGGCCAAGGGCCTGCTGATCTATGCTTGCCTCGACCCGCAACTGCCGTCGCGTTTGCGCGGCGATGCCGCCTGCATCAGGCAGATTCTCAACAACCTGCTGAGCAATGCTGTGAAGTTCACCGACAATGGACGCATCGTGGTACGGGTGAAGGCCAGCGTCCTGGATGCCGAACGGCTGTCGCTGGTCTGGCAGGTGACCGATACCGGCGGGGGCATAGCTGCGGAGGAGCAGACTCGCCTGTTCGACCCCTTCTACCAGGTTGGGCGCAACGTGCACCAGGCCGGGGGCACCGGTCTGGGGTTGTCCATCTGCCAGCGCCTGACGCAGCTGATGAACGGCAGCCTGCAGGTGGTCAGCGAGGTCGGCCTGGGCAGCAGTTTCGCCTTGGCGTTGCCGCTGGAGCGGGCTGCGGGGGCCGCCGAGCAACAGGAACTGAGCGGTTGTAGCGTGCAGGTACTGTCGCCGGTGCGCGAACTGTCGGAGAGCCTCTGTGGCTGGATCCAGCGTTGGGGTGGCCGGGTACGGATCGCCTACCCCGGGCAGCGCGAAGAGGCCGACGAACGCACCGTGCTGGTGGAGCTTCAGTTGCCGGGCTCGCCGCTGGCGGAGATACTGGATTGGCCCGGCTGCCGGGTGATCGTGGGCGTGGATGGCTACACCGCGCCGCGCCGCCAGGATTGCGACTGGCTGGTAGGTTTGAACAGCCTGGAGGCCTTGCGTCGTGCCATCGGCCTGGCCCAGGGCTGCGTTAGCAGCGCCGCGAAATGCCAGGACCCGGTGGAGGAGAACCACGACCTGGGGCTGCGTGTCCTGGTGGCGGAAGACAATGTGATCAACCAACTGATTCTCAAGGACCAGTTGGAGGCGCTGGGGTGCTTGGTGGAACTGGTCTCCGATGGCCAGGAGGCCTTGCAGCGCTGGCGCCCGGAACGCTTCGACGCGGTGCTCACCGATGTCAACATGCCGCGCATGAATGGTTACCAACTGACCGCCGAGCTGCGCAGGCGCGGTTGCCGGCACCCGATCATAGGGGCCACGGCCAATGCCATGCGCGAGGAGCGCGAGCGTTGCCTGGCGGCAGGCATGAGCGATTGCCTGGTCAAGCCGGTGGACCTCGATTCCCTCTATCGCTGCCTGGCGCCGATCGGGGAGGTCGCTTGAGTACGTTGCCCTACCGGGTGCTGGTGGTGGAAGACCAGCTGTTCCAGCGCGAATACCTGATCAACCTGTTCCGCGAACGCGGCGTCGAGTCGGTGGTCGGTGTCGAGGGCGGCGTCGAAGCGTTGCGCTGGCTGGAACAGGAAGAGGTCGACCTGGTGCTCAGCGACCTGCTGATGCCGGGAATGGATGGCATTCAGCTGATCCAGCAGCTGTCCCTGCTGCAGCATCGGCCACAACTGGCGCTGATGAGTTCGACCTCGCGACGGATGATGGTCAGTGCCAGCCTGGTGGCCCAGGCGCTCGGCCTGTCGGTCATCGACCTGCTGCCCAAGCCGGCACTGCCAGCGTCCATCGACCGGCTCCTGCAGCGCCTGGACAAGCGTCTGCGCCAGGGGCTCAGGTTGCCGGCCGGCAGCCTGCGCTTCAGCCGTGAAGAGCTGGCCGGGGCATTGGAGCAGGGGCAGATGCAGGCCTGGTTCCAGGCGAAGAAGGCCTTGTGCAATGGCCGTATCGCCGCCGCCGAAGCCCTGGTGCGTTGGTTGCACCCGCAGCAGGGCCTGCTCCTGCCCGGCCGCTTCCTGGCCGACATCGAGGCCCATCATCTGCAGGAACCTCTGCTGTGGAGCATGCTGGGGCAGACTCTGCGGGCCCAGGCGATGTGGCGCGAGGCCGGCTACGAGGTACCGGTCTCGGTGAACCTGCCGACCCATCTGCTGGACAGCCCGGACCTGCCGGACCGTCTCTGCGACTTCGTCTGCTTCCATGGCGCCAGCCCCGGCGCACTGTGCTTCGAACTCACCGAAAGCAGCACCACTTTGCCATGCAACTACTACGCGGGTGCCTTCCGCCTGCGCATGAAGGGGTTCGGCCTGGCCCAGGACGATTTCGGCCAGGGCTACAGTTCGCTGTACAACCTGGTTTCCACCCCGTTCACCGAGCTGAAGATCGATCGTGCCCTGGTGCATGGCTGCGTCGAGGATTGCGACCTCTCCGCCGCCGTCGGCAGCAGTATCAGCCTGGGCCGCCAGCTCGGCCTGGAGGTGGTCGCCGAGGGCGTGGAAACCTGCGACGAGTTGAACCTGCTGCGGCGCCTGGGCTGTGACCGGGTGCAGGGGTTCCTGATTTCCGAGGCGGTCACCGCCCAGGTGTTCGAGCGCCAGCTGCAGGAGGATGGACCGGCGACCATCCGTTAGGGCGGGAGGGGCGTGCCGGTCGCGGAATGCGCCGGGGGCATCTACATTCAGCGCATCGACGCTGTTGGAGAACGCTCCCGCGCGGGCCAGATCGAATCATGGAACATGACAACGCCTTGATCCGGAAATGGGCGAGAACCTCGCATAACCTGAGCGTGGGTTTGCTCTGTGTATTCATCCTGGCCCTGTCGTTACTGGGTGTCTGCTACTGGGCCGTGGACCGGGTGGTCCAGGAAGAGAAGGACAAGATCAGCTTCCATTTTTCCCGGCTGATGGGCGACATCCGCGAGCACCAGGATTTCCTCGTGCGCATCGCCCAGCAGAGCGATGCCGTTACCCAGAAGAAGGACCAGGAAGTCGTGCCATTGCAACGCCGCCTGCTGACCAGTGAGAGCGGCCTGGATATCTACGAGGGCCGCGAGTTCTCCTTCGCCATGCCGTTCACCCTGGCCACCGATGGACGCGTGCCGCTCGACGATGAAGCCCAGGGACCGTTCGCCCTGGGGATCATGCTGGCCAATTTCTACGGTAGCTACTGGAGTACCTCGGCCTATCCGGCGCCACAGCTGTTGGTCTTCAACCTGACCGGCGATACCAGCCTGGCGGTGCCCGCCATCGATACCTCGGCGTTGCGCGGGGGGGTGCGCGATACCTATCCCGAACTGACGGCGCGGGTACTGGCGCGGGTACGCGAGCGACCCCCGGGGAGTGACGAGCTGCGGGTACACTGGGCACGTGCGGACTACTACCAGGGGGCCAGCCAGGAGCTGCTCGGCTACATCAGCCTGCAGCTGGCGGCACCACTCTGGTGGGGCGCCGGGGTGCGGCATGCCATCGTCGTCGCCAGCCTGCTCGACCTGGGGCGCATCAACGACTTCGAGCAGTTGCTCGATCGTCCTGGCTTCAGCACCCTGAGCCTGTTCTCCCCGGAGGGCGGGCACCTGCTCGGTCCGCCAGTGCCGGATGGGCTGGTCGATGGCCTGAGCTTCACCGGCGGCGGTGTCCTGCTGCGGCTGCGCAGCGCTGCGGACGGTGGCTGGACAGCGGTCTACGGCATCGATTACCCGCGTTTCTTCCGTTATGCCCAGTGGCCATTGCTGGGCAGCCTGCTGCTGCTGATGGGCGGCCTGCTGGCAGGCTGGTTCGGCTTGCAGTGGTATGCGCGGCGAGTGGTGGAACCGGCCAGGGAGGCACACCGGCAACTGGCCGAGAGCGATGCATTCAGCCGCACCATTATCCATACCGCGCCGGTGGCGCTGGCCGTGCTCAGCCACGATGGCCGGGAAGTGGTGATGCAGAACCGCCTGGCCTCGGAGTGGCTCGGCGAGGCTGACCAGATCCTTGCCCTGACTGCCGGCTGGAACCTCTTCGAAGCGGCGGGCTGGCCGCCCGGGGACGTCTGCACCATAGCCGACGGGCGCTACCTGCAGGCGGCCTTCGCGGCAACTCGCTACAACGGCGCGGATACCTTGCTCTGCGTGTTCAACGACGTCAGCCTGCACCGCGAGGCGGAGGCGATCCTGGTGGGCGCCAAGCGTGCGGCGGACTCCGCCAGCGAAGCCAAGACGCTGTTTCTCGCCAGCATGAGCCACGAGATCCGTACGCCGTTGTATGGCGTGCTCGGTACCCTGGAGCTGCTCGGCCTGACCGACCTGGACGCGCGGCAGCGCGGCTACCTGCAAACCATCCAGGACTCCTCGGCGGTACTGCTGCAACTGATCAGCGATGTGCTCGACGTCTCGAAGATCGAGGCCGGGCAGATGGCCCTGAACTTCGTCGATTTCAGCCCGCTGGAATTGCTGGAGGAGGTGCTGCGCAACTATGCGGCCAGTGCCGCGGCCAGGCACCTGCAATTCTATGGTTGCATCGATGCCGGGCTGCCACAGCAACTGCACGGCGATGCCGCGCGCATTCGCCAGATTCTCAACAACCTGGTGAGTAACGCCCTGAAGTTCACCGATGTCGGGCGCGTGGTGCTGCGCCTGAAAGTGCTCTCGCGGGACAATGGCCAGGTCCGCCTGCAGTGGCAGGTGGCCGATACCGGTATCGGTATCCCCCAGGGCAAGCAGCCACGGCTGTTCGAGGCCTTCTACCAGGTCAACGGCCAGCAACGTACCAGCGGCACCGGCCTGGGCCTGTCGATCTGCTGGCACCTGGCCCGGCTGATGGGGGGCAGCATGCAGGTGGTCAGCGAAGAGGGGCTGGGCAGCAGCTTCAGCCTGGTGGTAGACCTGGCGCAGGGCAGCGACGGGGCGCCTCCGCCGATAGCGGCTCCCGCGCAGCAGGAACCGGTCTATCTGCGTTGTTCCATTCGCGAACTGGCGGACAGCGTCGAGGTCTGGCTGGCGCGCTGGGGATACTGCGTGTTGTCCGGCGAGCCACCGGAAGAGGCGGCCGAATCGGCGATATTGCTGGAGCTGTTGCCGGTCCATGCGTCTCCCTTCACCTGGCGTGGGCCTCGGGTGCGTGCGGTGGTGGAGGCCGGCAGCCAACCGCAGTGGCGCGAAGACGGCTGGTACGTCAGCCTCTACAGCATGGCCGGCATCGTCCAGGCATTGGCGCAGGCCCGGGGCGGCAATGTCCGGGAGGCGCTGGCCCAGGATGTGGGGCGGCACCCTGGCCAACTGGGGCTGCGGGTCCTGGTGGCCGAAGACAACCCGGTCAATCAGAGGCTGCTGCGCGAGCAACTGGAGGAGCTCGGCTGCCACGTATGCCTGGCGGGAGATGGGCGCGAGGCCCTGCTGCTCTTCGACAGCCAATTGTTCGATGTGCTGCTCAGCGACGTGAACATGCCGAACATGAACGGCTACGAACTGACTCGGACGCTGCGCACGCGTGGCGAAGGCATACCGATCGTGGGGGTGACCGCCAATGCCATGCGCGAGGAGGGAGAGCGCTGCCGGGCGGTGGGTATGAATGCCTGGCTGGTCAAGCCGATCAGCCTGCAGACCCTGCACGATACCTTGAGTGGCCTGGCCGGCGACGTTACGTCCGTGGTCGAGGCCGGGCCATGGGGGGCCGGGCCAGTGGACGAGCCGGGCGCAGAACCGCTGCAGATACCCGGGAACATGCGCGAGCTGTTCCTGCAGACCATGGACAATGACCTGGGCACTGCCGAGAAGGCCTGTGGCCAGGGGGATGCGCAGGCCCTGCGGCAATGCGTGCACCGTATGGCCGGTGCCTTGGCGGTCGCGCGGGCACGGAGCCTGGTGGAGGACTGTCGCGAAGTGGAACAGGGTCTGCTCGACGGCCGCCTGTTGCCCGCCGCCCCGCAGGTGAGGCAACTCCTGGCACATATCGCGGCGGCGCTGCGGGGCGTGCGGGAACCAGGCTGAGTATCGCCGGCAGGCGTACCGGCATCACTGTCAGGATCCAAGAGAGCTTTATGGACAAGATCAAAATCGTGGTAGCCGATGACCATCCCATCGTACGGCTGGGGGTCCGTGACATGCTCGAACGCGACGGGCGTTTCCTGGTGGCGGGCGATGCCGCCAGCTCCAGCGAGCTGGTGCAGCTGTACCGCGAAATCGACCCGGACATCGTCGTCACCGACTACAACATGCCTGGCGACCAGCGCTATGGCGACGGCCTGAGGCTGGTCGACTACCTGCTGCGGAATTTCCCACGCACCCGCGTGCTGATCTTCACCATGCTCAACAACAACCTGATCCTCTCCAGCCTGTATGACCTCGGCGTGGCAGGCGTGGTATTGAAGAGCGGCGATCTCGACGAGATTCTCTGTGCTCTCGACGTCATGCTCCAGGGCCGCATCTATCGGGGAGCCAACATGCAGCTTCCCAACAGCGTGCTGGCCAATCGCGACGACGTGGAGGGCCGCATCGCCCGGCTGTCGCTGAAGGAGTTCGAGGTGCTGCGCCACTTCGTGTCCGGGCTGAGCGTGGGCGACATCGCCCAGGTGCTCAATCGCAGCGTGAAGACCGTGAGTGCGCAGAAGGTCTCGGCCATGCGCAAGCTGGAGGTGGACAGCGACCAGGCCCTGCTGACCTTCTGCGTCAAGGCCAACCTGTTCCAGTAGCGGCTCCGTCAGGGCGCCAGGGGCGCCTCGTGGGAGACGGGGAAGCCGGCATCGTCGACCAGGCTGAAGCGTACCCGTGCGCCGGCGGGGATGTCGCCGGGAGCGAGGCGGTAGCGTTTTTCGCCGAAGGGCGCGGCCATCATGTCCATCTGCTGTTCCGCCACCAGCGTGCGATTGCCGCCGGACAGCGCCAGGGTGGCGAAGGAGGCATGGTAAGGCGTCGGGTTACGGCACACCAGGAACCATTGACTGCCTTCGCGACTCAGGCTGAAACCGAGCTTGCCGGCGACTTCCCCGGGGGGCAGTGGCAGGTCCCTGGGCCGGTAGAAGATCTTCAGCTGGGTGTTCATGGCCAGCTCCACTCGCGTCGGATCGGGCTCCTTGCGCCCGGCGATCGGCGGGATCTCGTAGAGGTTCAGCCAGAACACCGATTCACGGTCGCGCGGCAACGTTTCGCCGTTGTGGAGGATGCGCAGCCCCTGCAGGCCGCCCGGCTGCAGGCGGAACACCGCCGGTAGCGCAAGGAACGGCGCCTGCGCGGTATCCGGGCTGCCGGTGCCGTCATCCACCCAGATCTGCACCACCACCGGATAGGGGTTGGTGTTGGCCAACATCAGCGAGCGCTCGCGCAGACCTTCGCCGTAGATGACCCGCGTGCCTCCGGCCAGCACACCGGCCTGTACCGGCGCCAGTGCGGCCAGTAGGGCGCACAGGGCCAGACAGCGGGCAAGGACGTTCATTGCACTTTCACCAGCACATAGGCAGTGGCGTGCACCTTGCCGGGCGTGGCGGTCTTGCCCGGCAGTTGCTGCAGGCTGGCGATGAAGGTCTGCAGGTAGTTGGTGTAGCCGGATTGCGAACTGCCCAGGGGGTTGGCGCCGGCCAGCACCGGGTACCAGCCGGCGTTGGCGCCGGTCGGATACTGGCTGGGGACGTTGCCGGTGTTGCCGGGCTGGCCGACGAAGACCATCGCGGTGCCGGTTCCGGCGTTCTTCAGGGTGATGCCGACACCCTGCGCCAGGCTCGGGTCATTGCCGTAGTTGTCAGAGACCAGGGCGTCCACGCCGCCGCTGCCGTTGATCAGGCCCAGGCTCTGGGCCGCGCTGTAGGCCCCCGGGGAGACCTGGATGCCCAGTGCGGTCTGGCCGCTGTTGGTGCCGGACAGGTTGTTCGAGGCTACCTGGTTGCTGCATTCGACCTGCACCGTGAAGTTGGCCTGGGCACTGGCGCCGGCCTGCAGCTGTTGCACTGACATGGTCTGGAACAGCACCAGTGGGGTGGCGTTGCGCGCCACGCAGGTGGCGGTCTGGCTGAGGCTGGCGGCGTTGCGCATGCCATAGCCGAAGCCGTTGTCGGCGCCCCAGAACCTGTAGCGGACGTTGCTATCCTCGCCGATCTCGTCGTGGGTGAGCCCCGGCCCGACCAGTTGGATGTAGGCGTTGGGCTGAATGCAGGTGTAGGTGCCCGAGGAACCCATGCCGCCACAATAGTTGCTCCCCGATCCGCTGGCGGGGGGCAGGTTGCTGATGCGGTACAGCTCGGCCTGCAGCGGGGGTACGTCCTGCAGGCGGATCTGGATGTTGCTGCCGGATTCCGCGTAGGTGGTCAGTGGGATCTTCTGCCAGTAGCGGCTGACGGTGACCCCGGACATGGTCTGCTTGAGGCCGACGTACTGGAACCAGGTGGCGTAGACCCCCGGCAGCCCATCGGCCGCGCCGGTTTCCCAGTAGCCGCCGACCCGGTCGTCGCCATTGGTGGCAACCAGGAAGTAGAGGTTCGGCAGGTCGGTCTTGGCGCAGGTCCAGAGCACCGTCGAGGCGTTGGCCCCGCCGTAGGTGTAGTTGGTCGGTGGCACCACGGCGGTGCCCAGCAGGCTGCCCACCGGTTGCAGGTAGGTGTCGGTGAGGTTGATCTTGCCGAAGGGGATCTGGGCGGTGTAGCCGTCTTCGGTCTGGGCTGCACCGCTTTGGGTGCAGTTGGCGTTGCCCAGCAGCGGCAGCCCCAGCAGGGCACAGAACAGTAACAGCGCGATGGGCATGGGGGATCGTGTATGCATGTTCGGCTCCGTGGATACCGTCATTCGCGGGTACAGGTGGCTTCCAGCTTGATCAGCACCTGCTCGAGGTCCTTGCCGGCGGTGTCGTAGGGCAGCTCGCAGCGCTCGCTGGCGTCGTCTCCCCAGCGCAGGGTCAGGCGGCCCTTGGGCTTGTCGCTGCGCACATAGACCTGGCCACCCTGGCCGACCATGCCGATCACGCTGCCGCTTTCGTCATAGGCTTCGGCACCCAGCGGCACGTTCTGCCCATCGGCCTGGTGGGTGCGGATCAGCAGGGCGTTGCCGGTACGGGTCTTGAACGTCACCTTCACCGCGGCGCCGGCATAGGGTGCCACGCGCTGCTCGCCGTCCTCCAGCTCGGCCTTGCCTTCCATGCCTTCGGGGTCGAGGGCGACGCTGTTGTAGCGGTAGGGCGTGATCGCCGGCACCAGGGCGTAGCCGTTGCCGTCGATGGTGGTGCTCTGGGAGTTGAGCACCTTGGCGCCGGTGGCGCCCTTGGCCTCGACCAGGGCGAAGGTGTCGCCCAGGTAGGGGCCGAAGGTGACCCCGCCGGAGTGGACGGCCAGTGCGCCCTGTGCGTTGCCCGCGGCCTGCCAGTAATCTTCGCCGCGCGAGGCGCTCAGGCCCAGGCTGGTAGTGGGCAGGCGTTTCTGCAGGTTGCCGTTCCATACCGTCTGGCGCTGTTCCTGGTCGCGGGTGACACCCATGCTGTAGCTCAGGGTCTGGTCCTGGTCGGCCATGCCGGACACGGTGCTCTGGTACTGGCTGCCGCCACTGCTGCTGTGGCTATAGGAGCTGCTCAGGGTTGGCGTGCGTGGGTTCGCCGTGTTGCCCAGTGGCAGGGAGACCGAGAGCGTGGTGATGGTGTCGATGCTGCCCGGACTGCTGCCGTTGTAGCCGAAGCCGGGGTTGGACGGATCGTTCTGGTCGTAGCCCCCCGGCACCCGCGAGTCGTAGCCGCCGATACGCTGCCGGGCCACGGACAGGTTGAGGCTCACGCCGTTGCTGAAGGCGTTGCCGTAGCCCAGTTGCAGTTGGGTGTCGCGGTCGCGGCCGTCGCGGTAGTTCTGCGTCGAGCCGGAGAGGAACAGGTTGCCGTAGCGGCCCAGGCTCTGGTTGACCGAGACCTCGAAGCGCGACTGCTGCTGGTAGGTGCTCGATTGCCAGGTATAGCCATCGCGCGCGGCATCGCGTACGCCGAGTACGTCGCCGAGGTCGCGGTAGCCGCTGGTGGAGTAGCGGTATCCGGCGATGGACAGGGTGGTGTTGGTCGGCTGGAAGGTCCGGCTGTAGGACAGGTGGGCCATCCAGCCGTCCAGGTAGCCGGTGTCCGGCAGATCGGCGCGTGAATAGGTCAGGTCGAGGCCGAAGGCGCCCAGGCTGCTGGCGTACACGCTACCCAGCATCAGCGCCTGGTAGCCGTCGGCGATTCGCACGCCGCTATTGGTGGTGATGGTGTTGCTCAGGCCGCGCTGGTAGGTAAGGTCGCTGAACAGCGAGTCCTCGCCGACGTCGCGGGTACGGCCGAGCGAGACGCTGTAGCGGGATACGCCTGGACGCAGGGACTCGGGCACCGCCGAGAAGGGCACGCTGAAACGGCTCACCGAGCCGTCCGCTTCGGTCACCTCGACATCGAGGTCGCCGTTGTAGCTGGTCGGGTAGAGGTCGGTGATCTCGAAGGGGCCGGGGGCCACGGTCGTCTGGTAGATCTCCTGGCCGTTCTGGCGGATCGACACCCTGGCGTTGGTCCGCGCCACGCCGCGCACGGTCGGGGCGTAGCCGCGCATGGAGTCCGGCAGCATGCGGTCGTCGCTGGACAGGTTGATGCCGGTGTAGCTCAGCCCGGAGAAGAAGCGCCCGGTGGTGTAGGTCTGGCCCAGCGACAGTTGGCTGTCCATGGACGGCAGCGGCCGCTGCACGTAGCTGCGGATGTTGTGCCAGTGGCTGCCGTAGTCGCGGTCGTAGGTCAGGTTCGACTGCTGGCGATACTGCCACATGCCCAGGTTCAGCCCGCCGTTGAGCGACAGGTAGGCGGAGTCCTGGCTGCCGGCGTAATCGCCGGTGTAGGACACGTGGTAGTAGTTGCCGATGTAGTTGACGAAGCCGATGGCGTTGCCGGCGTCCAGGTCGGAGGGGTTCACGTAGCCACGCGGCACTCGTTTCATCAGGCTCTGCGGCACGCTCAGGTCCAGGCGCAGACGGGCCATGTCCAACTGGCTGGAGCTGCCCTTGAGCGTCTGGCCCAGTGGCAGGCAACTGGCATTGGCGTCCTGCTGGGGACGTTCACCGGCGATGTTGGTCGCCTCGACCCCGGCATTCTCCAGCAGGGCCGGGGTCAGGCACGGCTGTACCTGGCCGTCGGCCACGCTGACGAACTGTACGTCGGCACGGTCGACGAAGCGGTTGTTGATGAACACGTCGACCTTGTAGGTTCCCGGCGCGACTGCGTTGACCTTGTTGAAGCGCGACAACGTCGCCTGGCTCAACGGACCTCCGCGGAACAGGCTGGAGTCGAAGACATAGCTGTCCGCCAGCAGTTCTTCCGTGGGTTTGCCGCCATTCGCCGTCATGGCGACCGCGGAACACAGCAGCAGTAGCGGCACCTGCAGGCGTGCGGTGGCGCCCGACGAGGCGCGTATGGAGCGCCACGAGGCAATGAACGGGAAGGCCATGGGCTGGGTCCGGGTCAGTGTTGCAGGGGCAGCTCGCTGCTGACGTCGACGCCGTAGTCGTTGACCAGGGTCAGGCGCAGGCGGGCGTTGCCCGCGGAGCCGAGCGGGGACGCGGGGCGCCATTGGGTTTGCGAATGTGGCGGGACCATCAGCGACTCGGCCAGGGGTATGTTCTTGCCGCCCAGTAGCAGGGTGGCCCGGCGCACCACGGCGTGATAGCCGGTGGGGTTGCCGACCTGCAGCGCTCCGTCGCGCAGTTGGAAGGTCATCTGCCTGGCCATGTCGTCCGGCGAGCCGGCCAGGCCCTTGGGCCGGTAGAACACTTTGAGGCGGCTGTTGATCATAAGCACCAGCTTGTTGGCGTCCTGGTCGCGGACCTTGATCGCCGGCACCTGGCTGAAGTTGAGGTAGAACACCGACTCGCGATCCTGTGGCAGCCCTTCGCCGCTGTAGATCAGCCGCACCATCTGCCCGGCATGGGGTTCCATGCGGAAGATCTGCGGGTTGGCGACGAAGGGGGCGTCGGCGGTTTCCACGGTGGATGCCGGGTTGCCCTTGTCCAGCCAGACCTGGACCAGGTTGGGGTGGTCGTCGGTATTGGTCAGCTGGAGGGTTTTTTCCTTGGCGGTGGCGGGATAGATGACCCGGGTTCCGGTCATCACCACGCTGGCCTGTGCCTGGCCCAGGCACAGGGCGGCCAGCAGAGCGAAGGTGATGGAGAGGCGCTTGAAGAGAATAGGCACGACAGCCTCCCGCGCGCGTTGGACGTACGCTGAGACGAAATTCAGGAAGCGCCCGCCTGTCGCGGCTTTTGCCGGCAGGCGGGCGGTACGGCGCTTACAGGTAGCTGAGGGTGTACTCGGCGACCGCGGTCACGGCACCGGCACCGGCGTTGCCGGCCACAGAGATGTACTGGGCGCCGAACTGGTAGCTGGCGCTGGTCTCACCGTCGGCCAGCACCAGGCCGGCCACCGGGGTCACGCCGTTGAGCACGACCGGGGTGGTGCCGGCGGCTTCCTTAGTTAGCTGGATGGCGACGTTGCTGGCCGGGTTGCTGGCCGCGATGTTGCCCAGGTTGCCCTCGGCGGTGACGTTGTGGCCGAGGAAATTGGTGGTGATGGCCAGGTCGCCGGTCGGTGCCTGGCATTCGCTGATGGATATGGTGAAGGGCGTCAGGCCGGCCTTGGAACCTGCGGCGCTCAGCTCGGTGGAGGCGACGGTGGGCAGCAGCACGATGCTGTTGGTCTCGCCGTTGATGCTGGCCTTGCAGGTCTGCGCAGTGACTTCACCCTGGAAGGTCACGGTCGGGGCGGCGAAGACGATGCCCGGGAGCGCGCCTACAGCGAAGAGCAGAGTCGAGAGTTTCATGATATTCACCCGATGATCGAGATTATTGGTGGTGTTTCCCCTCGTCACGGCGTTTGTCGTGGGTAGCAGGACAGGCCACTGCCCAGGCTTTCGGCCTTGCCTTCGGAAAACGCCTACAAATATCTCCGTAACCCTTCCTGGCTAACATCAGACGTTTCTCAAATCGGGCTTCTGAGAGCTGGCTCAAATAGCTGATTTGAATCAATTTTCCTTGACTTTTTGGCTGGCGGGCTTGGGTATCGGACGTTTCTGAAAACTGCCCGGCAGACCGTTGGTCTGCCGGGCGTGTTTTTTTCCACCGGTTGTCGATCCCTTCGCCCCCGGCACGACTATAGGTATCTGCGTCCCAACGCCCGGAGGAGCCGAGGATGAAATACCTGTGCCTGATCTACCTGGACGAGAAAGCCGCCGCGCAGCTGCCCGCCCATGACTACCGCGCCGTGGTGGAAGAATGCCTGGGCTACGAGCAGCAGCTGCGCGAGCGCGGCCAGCTGGTGGCGGTGGAGGCCCTGCAGTCGGTGGACACCGCCACCACCCTGCGCCACCGCGACGGCCAGCTGTCGGTCACCGACGGGCCCTTCGCCGAGACCCGCGAGCAGCTCGGCGGCTTCTACCTGATCGAGGCGCGCGACCTCAACGAGGCCATCCAGATCGCCGCGAAGATCCCGCCGGGGCGCCTGGGCTGCATCGAGGTGCGGCCGATCCGCGACTGGGAACAGCACTTCGCCGCCCAGGCCTGAGCCCCGTCGGCCGGCCGGCGCCCCCCGCGAAGAGGAGGAACGCCCATGAAAATCGATAACTTCACCCTGCCGCCCGTGGTGAGCCGCGAAGACTGGCTGGCCGCGCGCAAGCGCCTGTGGCAGCTGGAGCGCGAGGCCACCCACGCCCGTGACGCCCTGGCCGCCGAGCGGCGCAGGCTGCCGCTGGTGCGCATCGACAAGGACTACCGCTTCGAGGGCCCGGACGGCCCGCTGCGCCTGCTCGACCTGTTCGAGGGGCGGCCGCAGCTTATCGTCTACCACTTCATGTTCCACCGCGACCGTGGTGAGGGCTGCGAGGGCTGCTCGTTCCTGGTCGACAACCTCGGCCGCCTGGAGCACCTGCACGCCCGCGGCACCACCCTGGCCCTGGTGTCCCGCGCGCCCCTGGCGGAAATCGCCCCGTTCCGCACGCGCATGGGCTGGCGGCTGCCCTGGTACTCGTCCTTCGGCAGCGACTTCAACTACGACTTCCACGTCACCCTCGACGAGAAGGTGGCGCCGATCGAATACAACTACCGCGACCTGGACGAACTGCGGCGCCTGGGCCAGGACTACCACATCCAGGGCGAGCAGCCCGGCATGAGCGTGTTCCTGCGCGACGGCGACAGCGTCTACCACAGCTACTCCGCCTACGGCCGCGGGCTGGAGGCGCCGCTGTTCACCTACCATCTGCTCGACCTCACGCCACTGGGCCGCGGCGAGGGCTGGGGCGGCATGGCCGACCTCGACGGCAAGGGTATGAACTGGCTGCGCTACCATGACCGCTACGATGACGAGCAACCGCCGCACGGCTGCTGCGCGTCCTGAAAAGGAGGAATCGCCATGGGCAGTCCCATCGACCCGGCCATCCAGCGCCTGCTGGACGGCTGGCTGGAAGCGGTGCAGGCCGGCGACGTCGAGGCCATCGTCCGCCACTACAGCGACGACGTGCTGGCCTTCGATGCCGTGGGCAAGCTGCAGTTCGTCGGCCGCGAGGCCTATGCGCAGCACTGGCGCGCCTGCCTGCAGGCCTGCCAGCAGACGCGCTTCGAGCGCCACCACCTGGCGGTGGAGCAGGGCGGCGACGTCGCCTTCGGCCACTACCTGTCGTACTGCGGCGGCAAGGACGAGCAGGGCGAGGAAAAGGCCTCCTGGGCGCGGGTGACCTTCGGCCTGAGGCGGGTGGACGGGGAATGGAAGATCGTCCACGAGCACTTCTCCATTCCCTTCGACATGCACAGCGGGCAGTTGCTGTTCGACGCCCAGCCATGAGCCGGCCGCATGCATGACTACGCGCCGCCTTCGCTGCGGGACAGGGTGGATGACATCTACCGCCGCGAATCGCGGCGCGTGCTGGCCACGCTGATCCGCCTGCTGGGCGACTTCGACCGCGCCGAGGAGGCGCTGCACGACGCCTTCGCCGCCGCCGTGGAACAGTGGGGGCGCGATGGCCTGCCGCACAACCCGCGGGCCTGGCTGGTCTCCGCCGGGCGCTTCAAGGCCATCGACCACCTGCGCCGGCGGGTGCGCTTCGACGCCTCGCTGGAACAGATCGCCCGCCAGCTGGAGATCGACGCCCAGGGCGAGGAAGAGGCCGAGCACGAGGGCCTGGAGGACGACCGCCTGCGCCTGGTGTTCACCTGCTGCCACCCGGCGCTGGCCGCCGACGCCCAGGTGGCGCTGACCCTGCGCGAGGTCTGCGACCTGCGCACCGAGGAGATCGCCCGCGCCTTCCTCGCGCAGCCGGCGACCATCGCCCAGCGCATCGTCCGCGCCAAGCAGAAGATCCGCGATGCGCGCATCCCCTACCAGGTGCCGGAGCCGGCCGAGCTGCCGCAGCGCCTGGCCAGCGTGCTGCGGGTGGTGTACCTGGTGTTCAACGAGGGCTACGTGGCCTCCAGCGGCGAATCCCTGACCCGCGCAGAGCTGTCCGGCGAGGCCATCCGCCTCGGCCGGCAACTGCTGGAACTGCTGCCGGAGCCGGAAGTGATGGGCCTGCTGGCGCTGATGTTGCTGCAGGAGTCGCGGCGCGCCGCGCGCAGCGACGAGAACGGCGAACTGGTGCTGCTGGAGCACCAGGATCGCTCGCGCTGGGACAGGGCGCTGATCGCCGAGGGCCAGCGCCTGGTCGGCCTGGCCCTGGCCAGCCGCCGCTTCGGCCCCTACAGCCTGCAGGCGGCCCTGGCCGCGGTGCACGCCGAGGCCGCCGACCTGGCCAGCACCGACTGGCCGCGCCTGGTGGCGCTGTACGACGCGCTGCTGCAGCTGCAGCCCTCGCCGGTGGTGGAACTCAACCGCGCAGTGGCCCTGGCCATGCGCGATGGAGCGCAGGCCGGGCTGGACGCGGTGGACGCCATCCTCGCCCGCGGCGAGCTGGCCGACTACCACCTGGCCCACGCCGCCCGCGCCGACTTCTGCCGCCGCCTGGGCCGCACCGCCGAGGCCCGCGAGGCCTACCAGCGGGCGCTGGAACTGGTGCGCCTGGAGCCGGAGCGGCGCTTCCTCGAACAGCGTTTGCGGGCGTTGGAGGCATGACCAAGCCCGACCGTGCCGTAGGGCGAATAACCGTTCGCGGTTGTCCGCCGATTGGCCCATGCCGCAGCCGAGGCCCAGGTCGACCTTGGAGCCGCCTGGAAGCGAGGTTAAACGGCGGATAACGCGGAGCGTTATTCGCCCTACGCCAAGCTCGACCGTGATGTAGGGCGAATAACCGTTCGCGGTTATCCGCCGATTGGTCCATGCCGCAGCCGACGTCCAGGTCGGCCTTGGAGCTGCTTGGAGGCGAGGTTAAACGGCGGATAACGCGGAGCGTTATTCGCCCTACGCCAAGCCCATCCGTTACGTTTGCGCCGCCATTTCGCGCAGCTTTTCCAGCGACAGGATGCGCAGCTGCCGGTAGCCCAGCTCCAGCGCGCCGCCGGCCACCAGCTCGCGCAGTTCCAGGGACAGCGTCTGGCGGCTGATGCCGAGCATCATCGCCAGCTCGTCCTGGCTGATGCGCACCACCTGGCGCTGCTCGCCGTCGATGCTGCCGTCGCCGCGCGCCAGTTGTTCCAGGCGGCTGGCGATGCGGGCGCGGGTGGAGCGCAGCATGGCGTCTTCCAGCAGGCGGTAGACCAGGCGCGTGTGCTGCGCCTGGAGCACGCAGATGGCGCGGGCGAAGCCGTTGTCGAGCATCAGCCGGTCGAAGGTCGCCTGGTCGACGCCCAGCACTTCGCTGTCACGGCTGGCGATCACGTCGTGGGTGCGCGGCAGGCCGTCGAGCATCGAGGCCTCGCCGAACCAGTGGCCGGGCTCCAGCACCGCGAGGATGGCCTCCTTGCCGTCCTCGCGCAGGGTCGAGGCCTTCAGCTTGCCGTGCAGCAGGGTGAGGAAGTGCTCGCCGCGGTCGCCCTGGCGGAACACGAACTCGCCGGCGCGCAGCTGCTGGCGCCGGCCTTCGCTGGCCAGGGTGCGGCGCACCACGGGGGCCAGGCGGGCGAACCAGGGGTTGGCGCCCAGTTGCTGCAGGAGGTCTTCGGTATCGGGCATGGGGCGGGTTTGGGCAGGGGACCGCAGCACTTTGACCGCCTTGCCCGGCCGCTGCAAGCCATGGGCAATTGTCGGGTTTCCGGCAGTCCTGCGCCGCGTGCTGGCCTAGCCTGCCTGGCAACGCGGGCGGCGTGCGCCCGCAGGCCAAGGAGAACAACAACGATGAGTTTCGCAGCCAAGGTAGTGTGGATAACCGGCGCCTCTTCCGGCATCGGCGAGGCGCTGGCGCTGGCATTGCTGGAGCAGGGCGCCGAGGTGATCCTCTCCGGGCGTCGCGTCGAGGCCCTGCAGGCGCTGGCCGGGCGCGCCCCGCAACGCAGCCTGGTGCTGCCTTTCGAAAGCACCGACTACGAGCGCCTGCCGGCCCTGGTGGAGCAGGCCTGGGCCTGGCGCGGGCGCATCGACCTGCTGGTGAACAACGCCGGCGTCAGCCAGCGCAGCCTGGCCCTGGACACCGGCCTTGCGGTGTACCGGCAACTGATGGAAGTGGATTACCTGGCCCCCGTGGCCCTGACCCAGGCCCTGCTGCCGCGCCTGGTGGAACAGCGCGGCGGCCAGTTGGCGGTGGTCAGCTCGGTGGCCGGCAAGGTGGGCGCGCCGCTGCGCACCGGCTACTGCGGCGCCAAGCACGCGGTGGTCGGCTACTTCGAGGCGCTGCGCGCGGAAGTGGAGGCGGCCTACGGCATCGGCGTCAGCGTGATCCTGCCCGGCTCGGTGCGCACCGCCATCGCCCTGAACTCCCTGGAAGGCAACGGCAGCCAGCGCGGCCGCTCGGACACCAACATCGACAACGGCATCGACCCGGCGGTGGCCGCGCAGACCATCCTTGCCGGCCTGGCCGCGCGGCAGCATGACATCGTGGTCGCCGAAGGCATGGAGAAAATGGCCCTGCAACTGCGCCAGGCCGACCCGGAGAAACTCTTCGCCCTGGTCGCCCAGGAGGGCGCGCGCCTGGCGCAGCAGCGCGAGGAACTGGGGGCTGGGGCGTCCATCGATCCGGGGGATGTGAGCCGGTTGCAGGGCTGAGCCCGGCGCGGCTGGGGCCTATCGCGGACGGAGTCCGCTCCTACGACCGTGCCTCCATGGAAACGTAGGGCGCATAACCGTTCGCGGTTATCCGCCGCCGGCCAGGGCGCCGGCGTCTCGTCCTGGCACCGTAGGAGCGGACTCCGTCCGCGATCATCCGCCCAGGGTTGCGCGGGCGATACGCGGTGGGGCGTCTTTGCTAAGCTGCCGGGCGCTGCAATCCATTCGAGGTTCCGCCATGCGCAAATCCCCCCTGCTCGCCACCTTCGGCCTGCTCGCCATCCTCAACGCCCCCGCCGTCTTCGCCCACGCCCACCTGAAGAGCGAAACCCCCGCCGCCGACAGCACCGCCGCCGCTCCCAAGGAGCTGCGCCTGAGCTTCTCCGAAGGTGTCGAGGCGAAGTTCACCAAGGTCACGGTCACCGCCGCCGACAGCAAGGCTGTGAAGGTGGTCGGCATCGCCACCACCGAGGGCGATGCCAAGGTGCTGGTGGTGACCTTCGACCAGCCGCTGCCGGCCGGCGAGTACAAGGTGGAATGGCACGCCGTTTCGGTGGACACCCACAAGAGCAACGGCAGCTACGCCTTCAAGGTCGCGCCCTGAGCCATGCCCGTTCCAGCCGGGGGCGCATCCGCCATGGATGACGCCCTGGTCTTCTGTCGTTTCCTGCACCTGCTGCTGACCCTCACGCTATTCGGGGTGGCGCTGTTCCGTGCGGTGCTGCGCCGCCAGGAGGGCGCCGTGCTCGCCGCACTGGATGGGCGGGTGCTCGCCGGCTTGCGTGGCGCCGCCGCGCTGGCGCTGCTCAGTGGCCTGGCCTGGCCTGGCTCGGCCTGGTGGCGGCGAGCATGGCTGGCGAGTGGTCCGCCGCGCTGGACGGGCCGACGCTGCGGCTGGTGCTGGGGCAGACCTTCTTCGGCCAGGTCTGGGCCTGGCACCTGCTGGCGAACGTCGCGTTGCTGGTGGCGCTGTGCCTACCCTTGTCGGCGGACAACCCGCTGCGTGTGCTGCTGGCCGGGGCCGTACTGGCCAGCCTGGCGCCGGTGGGCCACGGCGCCATGCTCGACGGCTGGGCCGGCATCGGCCTGATGCTCAACCAGGCCCTGCACCTGCTCTGCGCCGGCGCCTGGCTCGGCGGCCTGCTGTTGCTGGCGGCGCTGCTCTACCGCGCGCCGGACTCCACCCATGGCGAGGCGCTGCGGCGCTTCAGCGGCGTGGGCTACCTGCTGGTGGCCGGGGTGGCGGCCAGCGGGCTGGTGAACGTCTGGGCGCTGGTCGGGCAATGGCCGGACCCGCGGGTTTCCACCTTCGGTTTCGTGCTGACGATCAAGTTGCTGCTGGTGGCGGGGATGCTCGCGCTGGCGCTGCTCAACCGCGTGGCCCTGGCGTTTCGCGAGAAGCGCCTGCTGGCGCTGCGGCGCAGCGTGGTGCTGGAGTGGGCGTGCGGGGTGGCCGCGGTGGCGGCGGTGTCGTTGCTGGGGACCTTGTCGCCGGCGGGGTAGGGGCGCCAAGGTCAGGCGGCGGATAACCGCGAACGGTTATCCGCCCTACGTAGTGGGTGAGCCTGGCGTAGGGCGAATAACGCCTACGGCGTTATCCGCCGTTTGACCTTGCGCCCAGGCGGCCCCGAGGTTGACCTTGGCTGTTCAACGCGCCGGCAGAATCACCCCGCGGCACTCGCCGAAGCCGATGCGCGGGTGGCCTTCGCATTCGCACCAGGCGCGGAAGATCACTTCGTCGCCGTCCTGCAGGAAGGTGCGCTGCTCGCCGCCGGGCAGTTCCAGCGGCTGCTTGCCGCCGAAGGTGCTCTCCAGCAGGCTGCCGAAGGCTTCCGGCTGCGGCCCGGAGAGGGTGCCGGAGCCGAACAGGTCGCCGGCCTGCAGCTTGCAGCCGCCGACGCTGTGGTGGGCGACCATCTGCGCCACCGTCCAGTACATGTTCCGGGTGTTGCTCAGCGCCAGGCGCACGGGCTCGACGCCCTGCTCGCGCATGGCCGCCGTCTGCAGCAGCACTTCCAGCTGGATGTCGAGGGCGCCGTGGGCCTGGTCGTGCTCGTCCAGCAGGTAGGGCAGCGGCTGCGGGTCACCCTCGGGGCGCGGCGGCTGGGCCTTGCGGAAGGGCGCCAGGGCCTCGGCGGTGACCACCCAGGGCGACACGCTGGTGGCGAAGTTCTTCGCCAGGAAGGGGCCCAGCGGCTGGTATTCCCAGGCCTGCACGTCGCGCGCCGACCAGTCGTTGAGCAGGCAATAGCCGGCCACGTGCTGCTCGGCCTGGCCGATGCCGATGGCCTCGCCCATGGCGTTGCCCGGGCCGATCCAGATGCCCAGTTCCAGTTCGTAGTCCAGGCGCTTGCTCGGGCCGAAGGCCGGGGCCTCGGCGCCGGGCGCCAGGGTCTGGCCGTTGGGCCGGCGCACCGCGGCGCCGGAGGCGACCACGGTGGAGGCGCGGCCGTGGTAACCGATGGGCACGTGCTTGTAGTTGGGCAGCAGCGGGTTGTCCGGGCGGAACAGGCGGCCGACGTTGTTGGCGTGGTGGATGCCGACGTAGAAGTCGGTGTAGTCGCCCACCTGGGCCGGCAGGTGCAGCTGGCAGCCGGCCTGGGCCGGCAGCAGCCCGGCGCCCAGTTCCTGCATCTGCGCCTGGCGCGGGCTGCCTTCGGCCAGCAGCGCCTGCAGCTGCTCGCGCAGCACGCGGCGCGGGCCGGCGCCGAGGGCGAAGAAGGCGTTGAGGCTGGCGCCGCTGGCGGCTTCGGCGGCGTGGCGGGCCTCGCCCTCGAACAGGTCGGCGGCCAGCGCCGCCTTCAGGTCGAGGATGTGCTCGCCGATGGCCACGCCGCCGCGCGGTTCGCGGCCGGGGCTGCTGAACACGCCCAGCGGCAGGTTCTGCAGGGGGAAGTCGGGGTGGCCGTTGGCGGATTCGATCCAGCTGCGGCGGTTGTCTGCCTGGTTCATGGGGTTCAGTTCCTCTGGAAGGTCTTGGCCATGCCGCTCCAGCAGGCGTCGTAGTCGCGCTGCAGCTGCGGGCATTCGAGAGCGTAGCGGGTCGGGCGCAGGACGCGGCCGGTCTCGAACATGAAGGCCATGGTGTTGTCGATCTTGTGCGGCGCAAGCTGGGCGGCTATGGCCTGCACGGTGGTGGCGTTGTCCGGGCCGTGGGCGCTCATGCAGTTGTGCAGCGAGGCGCCGCCCGGGGAGAAACCGTCGGCCTTGGCGTCGTAGGCGCCCTGGATCAGGCCCATGAATTCGTTCATCAGGTTGCGGTGGAACCACGGCGGGCGGAAGGTGTTCTCGGCCACCATCCAGCGCGGCGGGAAGATCACGAAGTCGACGTTGGCCATGCCGTGGGTGTCGCTGGGCGAGGTGAGCACGGTGAAGATCGACGGGTCCGGGTGGTCGTAGCTGACCGTGCCGATGGTGTTGAACAGGCGCAGGTCGTACTTGTAGGGCACGTTGTTGCCGTGCCAGGCGACCACGTCCAGCGGCGAGTGGTCCAGCTCGCAGGCCCACAGCTCGCCGAGGAACTTCTGCACCAGCTGCACGGGGGCGTCGATGTCCTCGTAGTGGGCCACCGGGGCGAGGAAGTCGCGCGGGTTGGCCAGGCCGTTGCTGCCGATCGGGCCCAGGTCGGGGATGCGCAGGGCGGCGCCGTGGTTCTCGCAGATGTAGCCGGCGGCGGTGGCGTCGAGCAGTTCGACGCGGAATTTCATGCCACGCGGGATCACCGCGATCTCCAGCGGCTCGATGTCCAGCCGGCCCAGCTCGGTGGCCAGGCGCAGGCGGCCCTGCTGCGGGACGATCAGCAGCTCGCCGTCGGCGTCGAAGAAGGCCCGGTCCATGGAGCGGTTGGCGCGGTACAGGTGCACGCTGACGCCGCTGGCCTGCTCGGGGTCGGCGGTGGCGGCGAGGGTCAGCAGGCCGTCGAGGAAGTCGGTGGGCTCGGCGGGGATGTCCTGGGGGTTCCAGCGCAGGCGGTTGGGGTTGACCTGGCCCGGCTCGCGGCCGGGGATCTGCCGTGCCAGGCGTTCGAAGCGCGGGTGGCTGGCCGAGGGCTTGATGCGGTACAGCCAGGTGCGCCGGGCCTCGCTGCGCGGCACGGTGAAGGCGGTGCCGGAGAACTGCTCGGCGTACAGGCCGTAGGGCGCCTGCTGCGGCGAGTTCTGCCCGTGGGGCAGCGCGCCGGGCAGGGCTTCGCTGGCGAACTGGTTGTTGAAACCCGACAGGTAGGCGAGGGATTCGACGGACGACATGGCGACCTCTTTGTTTTTGTAATCGAATTACGGATAACGTAATTTGAACGCCGGAAGGGGTCAAGCTATAACAGCGCCTCCATCGACGAACGAGTCATTGCATGGCCATTCCCAGGGACACCGGCGACGCGCCGAAACGCCAGAAAGTGCAGGCCGCCGAAGTCGGCACGGACATCCTCAAGGGCCTGGCCGACCTGGCCCCGGCCACCTCGCTGTCGCGCCTGGCCGAGCACGTGGGCATGCCCGCGGCCAAGGTCCACCGCTACCTGCAGGCGCTGATCGCCAGCGGCTTCGCCGAGCAGGACGCGGCCACCAACCATTACGCCCTGGGGCCGGAGGCGCTGTTCGTCGGCCTGGCCGCCATCGGCCGGCTGGACGTGGTGCGCGCCGCCACGGCGCACCTGAGCGCCCTGCGCGACGAGCTGAACGAGACTTGCTTCCTCGCCGTGTGGGGCAACAAGGGCCCGACCGTGGTGCAGGTGGAGCAACCGCTGCGTGCGGTGACCCTGGTCACCCGCGTGGGCTCGGTGCTCCCTCTATTGGGCTCGTCCACCGGCCTGGTGTTCAACGCCTACCTGCCCGACGGCGAGACCGCGCCGCTGCGCGCGGAGGAGGCGGGCACGCCCGGCGCGCTGGACGAGGCGGAACTGCACAAGCAGACGGCGGAAATCCGCGCCACGGGCCTGCACCACGTGCACGGCCTGCTGATGCCGGGGGTGAACGCGCTGTCGGCGCCGGTATTCGCGGTGGGCGAGCAACTGGCCGGGGTGGTGACGGTGGTGGGCGCGGCCAGCGCCTTCCGCGCGGAAACCCAGGGGCGGGCGGCGGAGTTGCTGAAGGAGGCGGCGGCGGCGATTACGGCGCGGATGGCGGGGCGCAGGCCAGAGTAGGAGCGCTTTTCGTAGGAGCGAGCTTGCTCGCGAATGGGGTTCCATCGGGCAGGTTCGGTGCGCATCCTCAAGAGCGCCCTCTCCCCAACCCTCTCCCGCAAGCGGGAGAGGGGGCTGTCCGGCATGAACGCGGAGTTCAGCTTCAACCTGTAGGAGCGCGCCCTGCGCGCGAATCGCGGGCAGGGCCCGCTCCTACAATTTGCCGTGAAGCACGGGCTCCCTGTAGGAGCGGACCTTGTCCGCGAATGGCGTTCGCCGGCGGCACCGTGCTTTGGATTGACGTCTTCCCCTCTCCCCAACCCTCTCCCACAAGCGGGAGAGGGGGCTGTCCGGTATGAACGCGGAGTTCAGCTTCAACCTGTAGGAGCGCGCCCTGCGCGCGAATCGCGGGCAGGGCCCGCTCCTACAATTTGCCGTGAAGCACGGGCTCCCTGTAGGAGCGGACCTTGTCCGCGAATGGCGTTCGCCGGCGGCACCGTGCTTTGGATTGACGTCTTCCCCTCTCCCCAACCCTCTCCCACAAGCGGGAGAGGGGGCTGTCCGGTATGAACGCGGAGTTCAGCTTCAACCTGTAGGAGCGCGCCCTGCGCGCGAATCGCGGGCAGGGCCCGCTCCTACAATTTGCCGTGAAGCACGGGTTCCCCGTAGGAGCGGACTCCGTCCGCGATGGGTTTATTTCGCCTCCAGCACCCCGCGGCGGATCTGGTCGCGCTCGATGGATTCGAACAGCGCCTTGAAGTTGCCCTCGCCGAAGCCGTCGTCGCCCTTGCGCTGGATGAACTCGAAGAACACCGGGCCCATCAGGGTTTCCGAGAAGATCTGCAGCAGCAGGCGGCGCTTGCCGCCCTCGGAGGTGCCGTCGAGGAGGATGCCGCGGTTGCGCAGTTCCTCCACCGGCTCGCCATGGTTGGGCAGGCGTTCCTCGAGCATCTCGTAGTAGGTCGCCGGCGGCGCGGTCATGAAGCGCATGTTCAGGCCCTTGAGGGCGTCCCAGGTCTTCACCAGGTCGTCGGTGAGGAAGGCCACGTGCTGGATGCCCTCGCCGTTGAACTGCATGAGGAACTCCTCGATCTGCCCGGCGCCCTTGGAGGATTCCTCGTTGAGCGGGATGCGGATCATGCCGTCCGGCGCGGTCATGGCCTTGGAGGTCAGGCCGGTGTACTCGCCCTTGATGTCGAAGTAGCGGATCTCGCGGAAGTTGAACAGCTTCTCGTAGAAGTCCGCCCAGTAGGCCATGCGCCCGCGGTACACGTTGTGGGTGAGGTGGTCGATGATCTTCAGGCCGGCGCCCTTCGGGTGGCGGTCCACGCCTTCGATGAACTCGAAGTCGATGTCGTAGATCGACGAGCCCTCGCCGAAGCGGTCGATCAGGTACAGCGGCGCGCCGCCGATGCCCTTGATCGCCGGCAGGCGCAGCTCCATCGGCCCGGTGGGGATTTCCACAGGCTGCGCGCCCAGCTCCAGGGCGCGGGCGTAGGCCTGGTGGGCGTTCTTCACGCGGAAGGCCATGCCGCACACCGAGGGGCCGTGCTCGGCGGCGAAGTAGGCCGCCAGGCTCCTGGGCTCGTTGTTGAGGATCAGGTTGATGTCGCCCTGGCGGTACAGGTCCACGTCCTTGGAGCGGTGGCTGGCCACCTTGGTGAAGCCGAGGCTGGCGAAGATGGGTTCCATCACGCCGGGGGTGGGGGAGGCGAATTCGATGAACTCGAAGCCCATGAGGCCCATGGGGTTGTCGAAGAGGTCTGCCATGTCTGTGTTCCTCGCGGTGGACGCGCGCGGCGGCGCGCCCGGGATTCGGAAAGTCGTGGGGTCAGCTGCGCGGCTGGCGCGGTGGCGAGCAGGGCACGCCGCGTACGCTGCGGGCGAGGAAGTCGCCGATGGTGACTTTGAATCCGAGGCTGTGCATGGCGCGCTCCTCAGGCCGGCTTGTCGGCCTGGACGTCCGGGTGGGCCTGGCGGAAGGCCGGGTGCTCCAGGGCCAGGCGCTCTACCCTGAGTATGCGCGGGAATCCTGCCAGGTCCACCTTGAAGCGGCGGGCGGCGTACAGCTGCGGCAGCAGGTAGACGTCGGCCAGGCCCGGCTGCGGGCCGCAGCAGAAGCCCTCGTCGCCGATCAGCGCTTCCACGGCCTTGAGGCCTTCGCCGACCCAGTGGGCGATCCATTGCTCGACGCCGTTCTCGTCGATGCCCAGCCCGCGCAGGCGGTTGAGCACGGCGACGTTGTGCAGCGGGTGGATGTCGCAACCGATGAGCGCCGCCACGCCGCGCTGGTGCGCGCGCTGCAGGGCGTCGGCCGGCAGCAGGGCGGGTTCGGGGTAGCGTTCTTCCAGGTATTCGATGATCGCCGGCGACTGGACCAGCAGCTCGCCTTCGTCGGTGCGCAGGGCCGGCACGCGGCCTTGCGGGTTCAGGGCCAGGTAGGCGCCCTGGCGGTGCTCGCCCTGCAGCAGGTTCACCGGCAGCTGCCGGGCTTCCAGCCCCTTCAGGGCCAGGGCGATGCGCACCCGGTAGGAGGAGGTGGAGCGGTAATAGGTGTAGAGGTCCATGAACCGGCACTCGCAGGCAGCGTGCCCGTCGTGGCGGACACTGTTGTTTTCGTAATGGACTTACACTCTGCGTAATTTTTCCGCCGAGGGCAAGCCCCCGCGTTCCGCGGGGGCTCGCGGCGGCGGCGCTACTCGATCGTCTCGAAGGGCAGGCCCACGTAATTCTCGGCGATGCAGGTGCGCCCCGCCAGGGAATCGAGGAAGTAGGCCAGTTCGGTGTCGAGCATCTTCTGGGTGAAGGCGTCGTTGTCGGGGAACTTGTGCAGCATGCTGGTCATCCACCAGCTGAAGCGCTCGGCCTTCCAGATGCGCCGCAGGGCGACTTCCGAGTAGCGCTGCAGCAGCTCGACGCGGCCTTCGCCATAGACCTTGACCAGGATGCGGTACAGGGCGTCGACGTCGCTGGCCGCCAGGTTCAGGCCCTTGGCCCCGGTGGGCGGGACTATGTGCCCGGCGTCGCCGACCAGGAACAGCTTGCCGTACTGCAGCGGCTCCACCACGAAGCTGCGCAGCGGGGCGATGCTCTTCTCCAGCGACGGCCCGGTGACCAGGCGCGCCGCGGCGTCGGCCGGCAGGCGGCGCTTGAGTTCGTCCCAGAAGCGCTGGTCGGACCAGTCCTCGACCTTCTCCTCCAGGCCCACCTGCAGGTAATAGCGGCTGCGGGTGGCCGAGCGCATGCTGCTGAGGCTGAAGCCGCGCTCGCTGCTGGCGTAGATGAGTTCGTGGTTGACCGGCGGGGTGTCGCTGAGCAGGCCGAGCCAGCCGAAGGGGTAGATGCGCTCGTAGGTCTTGAGCTTGTCCGCCGGGATGGTCTGCCGTGACACGCCGTGGAAGCCGTCGCAGCCGGCGATGTAGTCGCAGTCCAGGCGGGCGGCCTCGCCGTCCTTGGTGAAGGTGACGTAGGGCTTCTCGCCCTGCACCTCGTGCAGTTGCACGTCGCCGGCTTCGTAGATGCTCAGGGCGCCGCTGGCCTGGCGCGCCTCCATGAGGTCGCGGGTGACCTCGGTCTGGCCGTAGACCATGACGTTCTTGCCGCCGGTGAGCTGCTTGAGGTCGATGCGCTCGCGGCGGCCGTCCAGCACCAGTTCGAAGCCGTCGTGGGGCAGGCCCTCGGCGTCCATGCGGGCGTGGGCGCCGGCTTCGCGCAGCAGGTCCACGGTGCCCTGTTCCAGCACCCCGGCGCGGATGCGCCCGAGCACGTAGTCCGGGCTCTGGCGTTCGAGGATGACGTTGTCGATACCGGCACGCTGCAGCAGCTGGCCGAGGAGCAGCCCGGAAGGGCCGGCGCCGATGATGGCAACCTGGGTTTTCATTGTTGTTTTCCTCGTCGTCGCGGACCGGGGCCTGGTCGTAGGCACGCCCCCTGGCCGCGTAGTTGTTATTGGCTCCTGCATTTTTGGTGGATGAATCGCTGCGCAGAAGGCAATATCCAACAGATAACCTGGATTTTTCGTGGATAGCCCCGGCGGCCTATAAATGCACAAGACGCCCGCTTCGAACCCGGTCCCGGTGTTTCAGCTGTACGGCGAGACCCACGCCTGGCCGACACCCGACCCCCTGCACTGCGAGACCATCCCGTCGCGCAGCAGCCTCTACGACTGGGAGATCCGCCCGCACCGCCACGCCGACCTGGTGCAGTTGCTCTACGTGCGCGCCGGCGAGGCCGAGCTGGAGGTGGAGGGCAGCGTCACCCACGTGCGCGAGGCCACCCTGCAGGTCTCGCCGCCGCTGTGCGTGCACGGCTTCCGCTTCACCGCGCAGATCGACGGCTACGTCATCAGCCTGGCCCAGCCCTTCGCCGAGGAACTGCTGCGCCAGTTCGACCGCGCCGTGCTGGAACAGCCGCAGTGCTACGCAGTGGGCGAGGACGAGCGCTACCTGAGCACCCTGTTCGAGTCCATCGAGCGCGAATACACCCGCCAGGAGCCGGGCCGCGAGCTGATGCTGCGCTCGCTGGTCAGCGCCCTGCTGGTATGGCTCGGCCGCCGCCACCTGCAGGCCAGCCATGCCGCCAGCGCCACCCCGGACCGCGGCCGCGAGCACCTGCAGGCGTTCCGCCGGCTGGTGGAGCAACGCTTCCGCGAGCACCTGCCGATCGAGCGCTACGCCGAGCGGCTGGGCATCAGCGCGGCGCACCTCAACGCCCTGTGCCGGCGCCTGGCCGGCGCCTCGGCGCTGCAGCTGATCAACCAGCGCCTGCTGCTGGAGGCCAAGCGCAACCTGGTGTACACGGACATGACCGTGCAGGAGGTCTCCGACCAGCTGGGCTTCTCGGAGCCGGCGTACTTCTCGCGATTCTTCAAGCGCGGCACCGGGCAGTCGCCCAGGGCCTTCCGGGGTAACCGATGAACATCGACTCACGCATCAAGTTCCGCCACCTGCTGTGCTTCCTCGAGGTGGCCCGCCTGGGCAGCCTGGCGCGCGCCGCCGACCGCCTGGCGGTGAGCCAGCCGGCGGTGTCCAAGACCCTCAAGGAGCTGGAGGAGGTGCTCGACGCCAGCCTGTTCGTACGTGGCAAGGGCGGCGCCACGCTGACCGAGGCGGGCATCGCCTTCCTGCGCTACGCCGGGCCCTGCGTGCAGGCCCTGCGCGACGGCGTGGAGAGCCTGCGCGGCGGCGAGTACGCGGCCAGCAGCGCGCGCCTGGGCGTGCTCTCCACCGTGGAGGGCGCCTTCCTCCCGGAGGTGGTGCGGCGCCTGCACGCGCGCCACGGGGCGCTGGTGGTCAGCGTGGTCACCGGGCCCAGCGCGCACCTGCTCTCGCAGTTGCGCGTCGGCGAGCTGGACCTGGTGGTCGGGCGCATGACCGACAGCCCGCAGATCCAGGGCCTGACCTTCGAACACCTGTACAACGAACCGCTGACCCTGGTGGTGCGCGCCGGCCACCCGCTGCTGGGCCGGCCGCTGGACGCCGCGGAGCTGGAGGAATACCCGCTGGTGCTGCCCACCGCCGGCACCACCATCCGCAAGCGCGTCGACAGCCTGTTCGTCGAGCACGGCCTGCGCCAGTCGTCGCGGCGCCTGGAGACCCTCTCGCTGAGCCTGAGCCGGCGCTACGTCGACGACAGCGACGCGGTGTGGATGGCGCCGCTGGACGCGGTGCGCGCGGCCCTGGGCAAGGGCGAGCTGGCCGAACTGGCGCCGCAGTTGCAGGAGGCCGGTGGTTCGGTGGGCATCTGCAGCAACGCCTCGCTGCCGCTGTCCCTCGGCGCGCACTGGTGCCAGGAAGTGCTGCGCGAGGTGGGGCAGGAATACCGCGACGGGGTTTATCCATAACCAATTGGTTAATGATCGCAGGCGCCTTTTCAATTTTCCTGCGGACCAACCTGGCGGAAACTGCGGAGCACATGCCTGATGCTCTACAGGCTCCTATAACTCCAACAACAGGAGACCGCCATGTCCGAAGTGGACAGCAGCCGGTTCGTCATCCGTGACCGCAACTGGCACCCCAAAGCCCTCACCCCCGACTACAAGACCTCCGTCGCCCGCTCCCCGCGCCAGGCGCTGGTGAGCATCCCGCAGTCGATCTCCGAGACCACCGGCCCGGACTTCTCGCACCTGAAGTTCGGCGAGCACGACAACGACCTGCTGCTCAACTTCAACACCGGCGCCCTACCCATCGGCGAGCGCATCGTCGTCCACGGCCGCGTCGTCGACCAGTACGGCAAGCCCGTGCCCAACACCCTGGTGGAGATGTGGCAGGCCAACGCCGGCGGCCGCTACCGGCACAAGAACGACCGCTACCTGGCGCCGCTGGACCCGAACTTCGGCGGCGTCGGCCGCGCCATCACCGACAGCGACGGCCGCTATATCTTCCGCACCATCAAGCCCGGCCCCTACCCGTGGCGCAACGGCCCCAACGACTGGCGCCCGGCGCACATCCACTTCTCCATCAGCGGCCCGTCCATCGCCACCCGGCTGATCACCCAGCTGTACTTCGAGGGCGACCCGCTGATCCCGATGTGCCCCATCGTCAAGTCGATCGCCAACCCCGAGGCGGTGCAGAGCCTGATCGCGCGCCTGGACATGGGCATGGCCAACCCCATGGATTGCCTGGCCTACCGCTTCGACATCGTGCTGCGCGGCCAGCGCCAGACCCACTTCGAGAATCGCTGAGGAGGTTCGCCATGCCCGTTCAACTGCTCCCCGAAACCCCCTCGCAGACCGCCGGCCCCTACGTGCACATCGGCCTGGCCCTGGAGGCCGCCGGCAACCCGACCCGCGACCTGGAAATCTGGAACCAGATGGCCAAGCCCGGCGCCGCCGGCGAGCACATCCTGCTGCTGGGCCACGTCTACGACGGCAACGGCCACCTGGTGCGCGACTCCTTCCTGGAGTTCTGGCAGGCCGACCACGAAGGCAACTACGACAGCCGCTACGACGCGGAGAAGGCGTTCAACGGCTTCGGCCGCACCGCCACCACCTTCGATGCCGGCGAGTGGACGCTCAAGACCATCAAGCCGGGCGTGACCAAGGCCGCCGACGGCCGCCCGCAGGCGCCGCACATCAACGTGTCGCTGTTCGCCCGCGGCATCAACATCCACCTGCAGACGCGCCTGTACTTCGAGGACGAGGCCGAGGCCAACGCCAAGGACCCGGTGCTCAACCTGATCGAACAGGCGCCGCGCCGCGAGACCCTGGTGGCCCGCCGCTGCGAGGTGAACGGCCAACTGGCCTATCGTTTCGACATCCGCATCCAGGGCGAAGGCGAGACGGTGTTCTTCGACTTCTGATGCGCATCGTTTGGCGCATGAACGGGCGGGCCGCGCGAGCGGTCCGCCCGTCGGCGTTCACGGCATGGCGTAGGCTGTGCCTGATGACGAAGAAAACTGGAGCCCTTGCGTGAGCAACCGACTTTTCGACGCCTACTTCACCCAGCCGGCGATGCGCGAGCTGTTCTGCGACCGCGCGCGCCTGCAGGGCATGCTCGACTTCGAGGCCGCCCTGGCCCGCGCCGAGGCGCGCTGCGGGGTGATCCCGGCCAGCGCGGTGGCGCCCATCGAGGCCGCCTGCCGCGCCGAGCTGTACGACTTCGACGCCCTGGCCACGGCCATCTGCAGCGCCGGCAACTCGGCCATCCCCATGGCCAAGGCGCTGGGCCGGCAGGTCGCCGCCGGCGATGCCGAAGCCGAACGCTACGTGCACTTCGGCGCCACCAGCCAGGACGCCATGGACAGCGGCCTGGTGCTGCAACTGCGCGCCGCCGTCGGCCTGCTGGAGGACGACCTGGCGCGCCTGGGCGCGGCCCTGGCCGAACAGGCGCGCCGGCATGCCGACGTTCCCATGGCCGGGCGCACCTGGCTGCAACACGCAACGCCGGTGACCCTGGGCATGAAGATCGCCGGCTGGCTCGGCGCCGTCACCCGCCACCGCGAGCGTCTGGCCGAGCTCAAGCCGCGCCTGCTCAGCCTGCAGTTCGGCGGCGCCTCCGGCAGCCTGGCGGCGCTGGGCGACGACGGCTTCGCCGTGGCCGAGGCGCTGGCCGAGGAACTGCGCCTGCAACTGCCGGAACAGCCCTGGCACACCCAGCGCGACCGCCTCGCCGAATTCGCCGCCTGGCTCGGCCTGGTGGCCGGCAGCCTGGGCAAGCTCGGCCGCGACCTCAGCCTGCTGATGCAGACCGAAGCCGGCGAAGTCTTCGAACCCTCGGCGCCGGGCAAGGGCGGCTCCTCGACCATGCCGCACAAGCGCAACCCGGTGGGCGCCGCCGTGCTGATCGGCGCCGCCACCCGCGCGCCCGGCCTGGTGGCGACGATGCTGAGCGCCATGCCCCAGGAACACGAGCGCAGCCTCGGCCTGTGGCACGCCGAATGGGAAAGCCTGCCGGAACTCTGCTGCCTGGTTTCCGGCGCCCTGCAGCAGGCGCTGCTGGTAGTGCCGGGCCTGGAAGTGGACGCCCAGCGCATGCGCCGCAACCTGGAACTGACCCGCGGCCTGGTGCTGGCCGAGGCGGTGAGCATCGCCCTGGCCCGGCGCATCGGCCGCGACGCCGCGCACCACCTGGTGGAGCAGTGCTGCCGCCAGGCCGTGGCCGAGGGCGCGCACCTGCGCCAGGTGCTGGGCGGCAACGCCGAGGTCCGCGCGCAACTCAGCGACGCCGAGCTGGACCGCCTGCTCGACCCGGCGAATTACCTGGGCCAGTGCCGCCGCTGGGTGGAACGCGCCCTGGAAGAACACGCACGCCTCGGTTGAGGCGCAATCGACAAGCGAGAGAGAACCCGATGGACGAGAAACAACGCTACGAAGCCGGCATGCAGGTCCGCCGCGCGGTGCTGGGCGACGCCCACGTCGACCGCAGCCTGAACAACCGCACTGCCTTCAACGAAGAATTCCAGGAAATGATCACCCGCCACGCCTGGGGCGACATCTGGACCCGCCCCGGCCTGCCGCGCCACACCCGCAGCCTGGTGACCATCGCCATGCTCATCGGCATGAACCGCGAGGGCGAACTGAAGCTGCACCTGCGCGCCGCCCGCAACAACGGCGTGAGCCGCGAGGAGATCAAGGAAGTGCTGCTGCAGAGCGCGATCTACTGCGGCATCCCGGCGGCCAACGCGACCTTCCACCTGGCGGAGGAGGTGTGGAACGAACTGGGGACGGAGTCGCTGGAGGGCTGAGGCGGCTTCGAGGCAGGGCGTAGGGCGAATAACGCTCCGCGTTATCCGCCGTTTGGTCTTGGCCTGGGCGTAACGGCGCTTTTCGTAGGATCGAGGGGGACGCCTGGTTCTTGCTCGCGAACGGGGCTAGCCGGGTGTTTCGGTACTGGGCCCGATGCCGTTCCCTCTCCCTAACCCTCTCCCTGAAGGGAGAGGGGACCGTTGGGCAGAAACGGATACCCCGCAGTCAGCCGGCTACTCCAGGAGGGGCCGGCGAACGCCACGATTTCCACTGGCACGGACAAGCCCCCTCTCCCGCTTGCGGGGGAGGGTTGGGGAGGGGGAGCGGCGTCAACCCGAAACACCAACGTCACCGGGGAGCCCCGTTCGCGAGCAAGCTCGCTCCTCCCCCCTTCAAGGCATCCGATCCGCCGTGAAGTCCGCCTCCGAGCGCGCCTCCAGCTGGCCCTTGCGGCAGGCGCGCTGGAAGCGTTCGAAGTCGCGTTCGTTCTGCAGTGCGTAGGCCTTGGCGTAGTGCAGCAGGGCGTCGCTCAGCGCCTCGCTCTTGCCGATGTAGCCGGCGATCCGCGCCGCCTGGCCGCCGGACTTGGCGTGGGCGCAGGCCAGGGCGCGGCCGCAGACCCGTGCGTAGGCGGCGAAGGCTTTCTCGTCGAAGGTCTCCAGTTCCGCCGAGACCTTCATGTCGCGCAGCTGGCGCACGTAGAAGTGGCGGCCATTGGGGCCGGTGGTCCAGCCGAGGAAGAGATCGCTGGCCGACTGCATCAGGCGCTGGCCGTCCACCACCCGCTGGCCCTGGTGGCGGGTGCGCAGCTTGCTGCGCACATAGGTGGCCAGCACCGAGGGACGGGCCTCCTTGAATTGCAGGAACAGCGGCTGCTCCTGGGGATCGGTGAGCAACGCCACCAGGCAGCGGGTGCCGACGCTGCCCACGCCCACCACCTTGAACACCAGGTCCTGCACCTCGAAGCGGTCGAGCAGTTCGCGACGGTCGGCCTGCAGGGTGGTGCGGTAGTCGCGGATGAAGGTGTCGTGCAGATCCTGCCAGTGATCCAGGCTCATCCAGTCGTCGTCCTCGTCCAGCAGGCTGGTCGCGGAGTGCAGGTGGAAGATCTCCGGCAGGTCGTCGCGGATCTCCAGGCGGCCCCGGGCGTCGCGTTCGGCGATCTTCGGCAGCAGCTCGGCATGGGTGCGCCGGTTGGCCTTCTCGATGGCGCGCTGCACGTGCTCGCGCAGGTCCTTCTCGCGCTCCTGCTCCAGCGCCACCTCGTAGTCGATGCGCCCGTACCACAGCTCCAGGGCGCCCATCTCGGCACATTCGGCGATGTTCTGCTGGTAGGACAGCACCAGTTGGCGGCAGACGTCCTCTTCCACCGTCTCGCCGTGGCGCAGGTCGCGGGCGGCGATCAGGAAGCTCGCCACCAGGCGCTTGAGGTCCCATTCCCAGGGGCCGGGGTGGACCTCGTCGAAGTCATTGACGTTGAACAGCAGGTTGCGCTCGGGGGAGGCGAAGCCACCGAAGTTCATCAGGTGGCAGTCGCCGCAGATCGGCAGTTCCATGCCCATGTCCGGGGTGCCCGAGAGGTCGTGGGCCTGGAGCAGGGCGCTGCCGCGGAAGAAGGTGAAGGGCGACACCAGCATGCGCCCATAGCGCAGCGCCACCAGAGACCGCACGCGGCCGGCGCTGGAGGCCTCGATCAGCGGCAGCGGGTCGCGGTCGATCTTCCCGGGTTCGGCGTGGCTGCTGCGTGGGCACTTGTCGCGGGCGTCCTTGCCCTGTTTGCGCAGGTCCTTGATGTCCATCGTTCACCTCGAATCCGGGGGCCATGAATTCGAGCTTAGAGGCTGGCCGGGGGCCTGCAAGTCGGCGCGTTGGGCTGGCCTGGAAAGGGCATTTCTGCGATGGTCGCGGCGTCTCGTCGTCAGGAAGCGTCCATGCCCGTCATCGCCATCCCGCTCACCCGTCCCACGCCCATGCCCTGGCGCGGCCTGTGCGTAGCCCTGGGCCTGCTGGCCCTGGCCGGTTGCAGCTCGCAGTCCGCCCGCCAGGCGCCGGAGCCGACCCCGGCGCAGGTGCGCGCCACCCTGGCGCAGCTGCTGCCGGCCAGGGTGAGCGACCGCAGCGGCTGGGCCACGGACATCCAGGTGGCCTTCGCCGCCCAGCGCATCCGCCCGAGCAAGGAGAACCTCTGCTCGGTGCTGGCGGTGACCGAACAGGAGTCGAACTTCCAGGCCGACCCGCAGGTGCCGGGCCTGGGCCGCATCGCCCGCGACGAGATGAAGAGGCGCGCCGCGCGCCTGCACGTCCCCGGCTTCGTGCTCGACGCCGCGCTGGCGCTGAAGTCGCCCAGCGGCAAGAGCTACAGCCAGCGCCTGGACGCGGTGCGCAGCGAACGCGAGCTGAGCGCCATCTTCGATGACTTCATCGGCATGGTACCGCTCGGCCAGCAGCTGTTCGGCCGCTTCAACCCGGTGCGCACCGGCGGGCCCATGCAGGTCAGCGTGGCCTTCGCCGAGCAGCATGCCGAGGGCTACCCATACCCGCTCAAGGGGAGCGTGCGCCAGGAGGTGTTCAGCCGCCGCGGCGGCATGTACTTCGGCATCGCCCACCTGCTGGGCTACCCGGCGGACTACGAGCGGCCGCTGTACCGCTTCGCCGACTTCAACGCCGGCTGGTACGCCAGCCGCAACGCGGCCTTCCAGCGCGCTGTGAGCCTGGCCACCGGCATCCCGCTGGCGCTGGACGGCGACCTGATCCGCTACGACTCCAGCGCCGCCGGCGCCACCGAGCTCGCGGTGCGCACCCTGGGCCCGCGCCTGGGCCTGAGCGACAGCCAGATCCGCCGCGACCTGGAGCAGGGCGAGCGCGCGGAGTTCGGCGAGACGAAGCTGTACGCCAAGGTCTTCGCCCTGGCCGAGAAGAACGAAGGCAAGCCGCTGGCCCGGGCGGTGCTGCCGGGCATCACCCTGCACAGCCCGAAGATCACCCGCAACCTCACCACCGCCTGGTTCGCCCAGCGCGTGGACGAGCGCTACCAGCGCTGCCTGGCGCGGGCGGGGAAAGGCTGAAGGCGACTAGAGTAATTGCTCTAGATTGGCTAGAGTCTCCGCCACAACAACAAGGAGCTCCGCCATGTCCCTCAGCCCCAGTGCTGTCGCCTTGCTCGGCCTGGTCGCCTGGACCCTGCTGCTGGTCCTCGTCCTGGTCAACCACCGTGGCCTGCTGGTGCTTTCCGGCAGCCGCGCGGTCAACGCCTTCGCCGCCGACGGCAGCAGCACGCCGGGCTTCGGCCAGCGCCTGGCGCGGGCCCACGCCAACTGCGTGGAGAACCTGCCGCTGTTCTTCGCCGTGCTGCTCTACGCCATGCTCACCGGCCAGACCCAGGTCACCGACCCGCTGGCGCCGGTGCTGCTGGCGGCGCGCATCGTCCAGAGCCTGATGCACCTGGCCAGCACCTCGCCGCTGTTCGTCTGGCTGCGCTTCGCCGGCTACCTGGTGCAACTGGTGATCCTCGCCTGGTGGCTGCTGCGCCTGGCCGGCTGGCTCTGAGGCAGTGTGCTAGGTCGAGTGGCCGCGGCCCAGGCGCGCCAGTAGGGCGGCCTTCACCGCCGGCCACTCGTCGTCGATGATGCTGAAGCGCACCGAGTCGCGCTTGCGCCCGTCGGGCATGATCCGCTCGTGGCGGACGATGCCTTCCTGCACCGCGCCCAGGCGCAGGATGGCGGCGCGGGACTTCTCGTTGAGCACGTCGGTGGTGAACTGCACGCGCACGCAGCCCATGGCTTCGAAGGCGTATTCGAGCAGCAGCAGCTTGGCCTCGGTGTTGATCGCCGTGCGCTGCGCCGAGGCGGCCAGCCAGGTGTGGCCGATCTCCAGCTTGCGGTTGGCGCGGTCGATCTTCCAGAAGCGGGTGCTGCCGACGATGCGCCCGCTACGCCGGTTGCGGATGATGAAGGGCATGACGGTGCCGGCCTCGCGCCCGGCCAGGGCCTTGTCCAGGTAGGCGTCGATGCTGCCCGGCCCCGGCACCACCGTGACCTTGAGGTTCCACAGCTCGCCGTCGGCGGCCGCGGCGAGGAGTTCGCCAGCCTGGTCGCGGGCCAGGGGCAGGAGTTCGGCATGCTCGCCGATGAGGGCGGGGTAGGCTGGGATGGACATGCTCGCGGCTCCGGGAGGGGAGCCGCGAGCTTGCCGGTTTCGCCCGCACCTGGAAAGCCGGGACGGAGGCTGCGAATCGCGCGCAGGGCGCGCTCCTACAGGAGGCGTGAGGTGGCTTTCGCAGGATGGGTTGAGTTTTTGCGAAACCCATGCGGTCGTGGCGATGGGTATCGCTGCGCTCCACCCATCCTACGAGAGCCATGCTTGCCTGCTCAGCGCTCGGCCAACTGGCCGCGGCGGTACTCGCCCTGGCGCTCGAGCATCCAGCCGGGGTACTCGGCCGGCAGCGCGCTGGCCTGGTCGAGGGTGGCCAGTTCATCGGCGCTCAGCTCGACGCGGGTGGCGGCGATGTTGTCCTCCAGTTGCTCCAGGCGCTTGGCGCCGATGATCACGCTGGTCACCACTTCCTGGTGCAGCAGCCAGGCCAGGGCCACCTGCGCCACCGACACGCCCTTGGCCTCGGCGATGCCGCGCATGGCGTCGATGCAGTCGTAGGCGCGCTCGCGGTTCACCGGCGGGAAGTCGAACTGGGTGCGCCGGCTGCCGGCCTCGGCTTGCTGGTCGCGGCCGTACTTGCCGCTGAGCAGGCCGCCGGCCAGCGGGCTCCAGACCATCAGGCCGACCTTCTCGCTGCGCAGCAGCGGCACCAGTTCGCGCTCCAGGTCGCGCCCGGCGATGCTGTAGTAGGCCTGCAGCGAGTCGAAGCGGGCCAGGCCCAGGCGCTCGGACGTGCCCAGGGCCTTCATGATCTGCCAGGCCGCCCAGTTGGAGACGCCGACGTAGCGCACCAGGCCCTGGCGCACCAGGTCGTCGAGGGCGCGCAGGGTCTCTTCCACCGGGGTGGCCGGGTCGAAGCCGTGCACCTGGTAGAGGTCGATGTGGTCCAGCTGCAGGCGCTCCAGGCTGGCCTGCACGCCGCCGGCGATGTGGTAGCGCGACAGGCCGCGGGAGTTGGCGCCACGGGTGCCGGTCTCGCCGAACACCTTGGTGGCGATCACCACGTCCTCGCGGGGCACGCCGAGGTTCTTCAGGGCCTGGCCGGTGATGACCTCGGAGCGGCCTTCGGAATACACGTCGGCGGTGTCGATGAAGTTGATGCCGGCCGCCAGGGCCGCGCCGACCAGCTGCTCGGCCTCGGCCTGCTGCAGCTTGCCGATCTGGCTCCAGAGCTGGCCTTCGCCGCCGAAGGTCATGGTGCCCAGGCAGAGTTCCGAGACGAACAGACCGGTGTTGCCGAACTTTCTGTAGCGCATGGCGAGCAATCCTCGGGAAAGGGCAGGGGAAGGTGCCGCTGCCTTGCGCAGCGGCGGACGCCACCAGTATGAGCGCCGTGCCCCGGAAGGACGGCGCTCGATGCTGCCGGATTCTTGCCTATTGCTGCCGCCGTCGCGTCAGGCCATGGGCGGCAGGCGGCGCTTGACCGGGGTCTTCTTGACGATGGCGGTGCTGGTCTCGGCATAGGCGTTGAGGCGGTCGAGCAGGCTGTCCAACTGTTCCATGTCGCGCACGCACAGGCGGGCGACGAAGCAGTCGTCGCCGGTGATCTTGTCGCACTCGGTGAACTCGGGGATGGCCTGGATCTGCCGTTCCACCTCGTGCAGCCGGCCGGGCAGCGGGCGCACGCGGACGATGGCCTGCAGCAGGTAGCCGAAGGCCTTCGGCTCCACCTCCAGGGTGTAGCTGCGGATCACCCCGCGTTCCTCCAGCTTGCGCAGGCGTTCGCCGACGCTGGGGGCGGACAGCCCGCTGACCTGGGCCAGGGCCTTGAGCGACAGGCGCGAGTCTTCCATCAGGGCAGCGATCAGCAGTTGGTCGATTTCGTCGGTCATGGTCGGCTCGTTAGGTGATTGCGGGTGGATGCCTTGATAGTAAAGGCGGTATTCCGATTGTGCCTTCCATTTGCGATGGAAGGGCGGGGTGATGCCTTGTCATGCTGTAGGCACACCTTGCAGGAGGAACCCCATGGACAAGTCCATTCAGCGCGGCACCCTGGAGATGACCGCGGCCATGCTGATCTGCGGCACCATCGGCTGGCTGGTGCTGGTGTCCGGCCAGCCGGTGCTGGACGTGGTGTTCTGGCGCTGTGTGTTCGGCGCCGCCACCCTGCTGCTGGCCTGCGCCCTGCTCGGCATGCTGCGCCCGGGCGTGCTGAGCCTTTCCGCTTTCGGCCTGGCGCTGCTCAGCGGGGTGGCCATCGTCGGCAACTGGGTGCTGCTGTTCGCCTCCTACTCGCGGGCGTCCATCGCCATCGGCACCGCGGTGTACAACACCCAGCCCTTCATGCTGGTGCTGCTGGCCGCGGTGTTCCTCGGCGAGAGGCTCAGCGCGCGCAAGCTTTGCTGGCTGGCGCTGTCCTTCGCCGGCATGCTGGCCATCGTCAGCGCCCACGGCAGTGGCGGGCCGGGCAGCGACTACCTGGCGGGCATCGCCCTGGCCCTGGGCGCGGCGCTGCTGTATGCCTTCGCCGCGCTGATCGTCAAGCGCCTGCAGGCGGTGCCGCCGCACCTGATCGCACTGGTGCAGGTGTGCAGCGGCGTACTGCTGCTGGCGCCCCTGGCCAACCTTTCGGCGCTGCCGCAACAGCCGTCGGCCTGGGCCTGCCTGGCCACCCTTGGCATTCTCCACACCGGGCTGATGTACGTGCTGCTCTACGGCGCCATCCAGAAGCTGCCGACGGCGCTGACCGGCGCGCTGTCGTTCATCTACCCGGTGGCTGCGATCCTGGTGGACTGGGTGGTGTTCGGCCACCGCCTGGGCCTGGCGCAGTGGCTGGGCGTGGCGGCCATCCTCCTGGCCGCGGCGGGCATGCAGCGGAACTGGGGGCTGCCGCGGTGGCTGGCCGCGCGCTTCGCGTTGCATGGGACGGATTACGGAAAACACTGAGGCATGGGAATTTTTCCCCTGGTGGCGACTCCAACTCGCACCAAGTCTCGCCATGGGTGAATGATGAACTACAAGCTGTTGCCAATGATCGGTGTCGCCGTGCTGCTCGGCGCCTGCGGTAGCAAGGAGGCGGAGGTGTGCGCCAGCAAGGACATGCGCGACCAGTTGGTGAAGGTCTTCACCGATGGCCCGCTGGCCGGCCGCGGCGACCTGCTCAAGGACGTGGAGCTGCGCGACGCGGCCATTCTCGAGAAGGACCCGGACAGCGGCGTGCTCGAATGCGTGGCCACCTTCCGCGTGCCGGTGGGCCAGCAGGTGGTGCAGGGGCCGCTGGAATACCGCATCGCCCCGGCGGCCAAGTCCGACCATGACTACCTGCTGCTGTTCACCAAGAGCGAGCGGGCATTGGCGTTGGCCGAGCGGATCCAGCGGGTATTCCCGGCGGCGGGGACGTCGCAGTGATGATGGGGGTGTAGGAGCGAGCTTGCTCGCGAACGGTGGTTCCCGGTGGGTTCAAGAGCGCCCTCTCCCCAACCCTCTCCCGCAAGCGGGAGAGGGGGCTGTCCTGAGCGGCTGCAAGTCAGGCGCCGTTCTCGCACCCGGTCATTCTGCCCGGATGCCTCCGTGGGACATCGGTGTTCCGGCCAGCGGCGGATAACCGCGAACGGTTATGCGCCCTACGGCACGAATCGTTCCAGGGGGCACGGTCGTAGGAGCGGACTCCGTCCGCGATTGGACCCGCAGGCCCCGCCAGCCCCAGTAGTGGCACGAGCGCCCACAAACGAAAAAGCCGCTCCTCCGTTAGGGAGGAGCGGCTTTTTCATCACCGCCTGGCGCTACCCGCTCAGGCAGCGTTGCCGTAGCGGGCCTGCTTCTTCTTGACCTGCTGGCGGCACGCGTCGCCGAAGGCCTGGAAGAGCTTCACCGAATCGGGGTTCTTCAGCGCCTGCCATTCCGGGTGCCACTGCACCGCGAAGAGGAAGGGCGAGAGGGTCGGTGCGTGGATCGCCTCGACCAGGCCGTCCTCGGCGTGGGCGATGGCCTCCAGGCCCTTGCCGAGGGTCTTCAGGCCCTGGCCGTGCAGCGAGTTGACCTGGATCGAATCGGCCTGCAGCAGCTTGTGCAGCCAGGTGTTCCGCGCCACGCGCACGCTGTGTGCCGGGGCGTACTGCACCTCGACCGGGTCTTCGGGGTTTTCCCGATGGTCGTTGAAGCCGGGCTCGGCGTAGACCTTCTGGTACATGTCGCCGCCCAGCGCGACGTTGATTTCCTGCATGCCGCGGCAGATGCCGAAGATCGGCAGGCCACGGGCGATGGCGGCCTTGACCAGGGGCAGGTCGAAAAGGTCGCGCTGCTTGTCCTGGCCCTTGCCGGGGGTTTCGTTTTCCTGGCCGTAGAGGGCCGGGTCGATGTTGCTGCCGGCACCGGTGAGGTAGACGCCGTCGGCCATGTCGAGGTACTGCTCGAGATCGTCGGTGCCGCAGCAGGTCGGCACCAGGACCGGCACGCAACCGGCGATATCGGTGATCGGGGTGATGTACTTGTGGGTCATCACCTGATAGTCGTGGCCCTTGCGTTCCTGGGCGCCCATGGACATCAGGACGACGGGCTTGCGGAGTTTCTGATTGTTATTGCCAATGTTGCTGTTGGACATATGTCACCTTGGGACAGGCTCGGCCTGTCGTTTATGTGCAGGCGCGGCCGGGAGGGGCGCTACCTGGGGCTCCGAGCACTGCCGCGGCGGGGCTGGAGGCGCCCGCAAACGGTCGAAGCCTGCCCACCAGCCTGCCAGAGCCGTAAAATATGTCAAACAATTTCGCTTTCGATCGTCAAAAATAATGGCCGAAACGCATGGCGGTTTCGTTCTTAACTATCTGTTTTTAAAGTGTTTTTAAGTTAATTCGATAAATATCGGTCCAATATTTTTTACGAAACCGGCGCTTTCGTGAAAATTATACTGAACATTTTCACGGACGCTCGCCATGCGTACGCCAGCCGCACCCTTGAGCGGGTGCTGCGTCTGCAGCCTTGTGCGCTGGGGGCGTCAGTTGGGCAGGCAGGGTTGGCCCGGCGGCAGCGGCGCCTTGGCCGGGTCGCCGCTGAAGGCTTCCACCCGGTTGCGTCCGCCATGCTTGGCGGCGTACAGGGCCACGTCGGCGTTGCCCACCAGGGCTTCCTGGCTGGCCACCGGGCCCTGAGCGGTGGAGGCCACGCCGATGCTCACCGTCAGGTGGCCGCGGGCGGCCCAGGCGTGGGGCAGTTGCAGGGCCTCGATGGCGGCGCGGATGCGCTCGCCGATGGCGCAGGCGGTGGCCAGGTCGGCGCCGGGCATGACCACGGTGAACTCCTCGCCGCCGAAGCGGGCGACGAAGTCGCAGTGCTCGCGCACGTTATTGCGAATGGCCTCGGCCACGCGGCGGATGCCGACGTCGCCGGCGAGGTGGCCATAGCCGTCGTTGTAGAGCTTGAAGTGGTCGATATCCAGCATCAGCACGCTCAGCGGCTCGGCGTGCCGGGCGCAGCGGTGCCATTCGCGCTTGAGCGTCTCGTCCAGGTGGCGCTTGTTGGCGATGCGGGTGAGGTCGTCGGTGCGGCTGAGCACCGCCAGCTCCTGGTTGGCCAGCGCGTACTTGTGCGCCAGCACCTGGTGTTCCCAGGCCAGCTTGAGCGCCTCGTTGAAGCGGATCTGCAGGCGCCGGCCCATCTCCGCAATGAAGGGGCAGACCACCCAGGCGGAGACCGCCAGGAAGGTTGCCTGGGGTTCGGGGTCGCGGAAATAGGCGATGCCCAGGAAGAAGAACATGGGCACGTGGAAAGCCAGGTGCGCCGGCCAGTAGGACACGTTGCTCATGGCCACCATCACCGAGGCCAGGGCGATGCAGCCGTAGATCACGTCCTCGTAGGGCGTGCCGTAGCTCATCAGCCAGGTGGCGCCGATGCCCCAGGCCAGCCCCACGGCGCCGCACTGCAGCATGGTCAGGCGCGCCCAGGTATGCGGCGCCAGGCGCTGCGGGTCGCGCCGCCAGGCGTACACCAGGCCCAGGCGCACGCTCATCAGCAACACCAGCACGGCGAGCCACAGGCAGCGCCCGGGCAGGGGCGCGCTGGCATGGTAGACGCCGAACACCATGGTGCCGGAGAACACGTTGCCCACCGCGGTGGACGGGCTGGTGGAGAACAGCGTGGCGACGCGCTCGGCGAGGTAGTCCTCGGCGGGGCGCTCGGGCAGCGCTGGGGTGGTGTCGGCGTAGGCGCTCATGCCTGGGCTCCTGGGGGCGCCCCGGGACGGTACGGCGGGGGTGGGCACGCGCCGGCCCGGCGCGCTGGCGCCTCGGTCCATGGCGGTGCGGTTGCCCGGCCCGACCGATGGCTTCCGTTGCGCAGTGAAATGCGGTGATATCTTATGGCCATCATGCCTGGAGTGCGGATCGAATTCGAGCCCGCGGACGACGGAAGGCAGCGCCGCCGGGCGGGAAGCGGAAAGCGGCACGCCCCCTCTCGCTGGGCGAAAAGGGGGCGTGCCTGCCTGTTGTGCACCATATGGGTGCGTCAGGTGTCCCGCAAGGCGCGGCTTACTTGCCGGTCTTGATGGTGGTCCAGTTGCGGGTCATCAGGCGCTGGGTGTTGGCCGGCAGGTCCGGGAAGGCGTACAGCTTCTTCATCACCTCTTCCTTCGGATAGATGCCCGGGTCGTTGCGGATTTCCTCGTTCACCAGCGGAGTGGCCGCGGCGTTGCCGTTGGGGAAGGAGGTGACGTTGCTGATCTCGGCGATGACCTGCGGCTCGAGCAGGAAGTTGAGCCACTGCAGCGCGCCTTCGGGGTTCTCGGCATCCTTCGGAATGCCCACGGTGTCGAAGAAGGCGCCGGCGCCTTCCTTCGGAATGTTGTAGAGCACGTGGACGTTGTTCTTCGCCTCGGCGGCGCGGGCCTTGGCCTGGTAGACGTCGCCGGAGTAGCCGACGGCCACGCAGATGTTGCCGTTGGCCAGGTCGGAGATGTACTTGGAGGAATGGAAGTAGGTGATGTACGGGCGGATCTTCTGGTACAGCGCGGTGGCCGCCTTGATTTCCTTCGGATCGTTGCTGTCAGGCTTGTAGCCCAGGTAGTGCAGGGCCGCCGGCAGCATCTCGGTGGGCGAGTCGAGGAAGCTCACGCCGCACTGCTTCAGCTTCTGGATGTTCTCGGGCTTGAACACCAGGTCCCAGGAGTCCACCGGGGCGTTGTCGCCCAGCACGGCCTTGACCTTGTCGGGGTTGTAGCCCAGGCCGATGGTGCCCCACATGTAGGGGATGGCGAACTTGTTGCCCGGGTCGCTGATCTCGAGGGTCTTCATCAGGTCCGGGTTGAGGTTCTTCCAGTTCGGCAGCTTGGACTTGTCCAGCGGCTGGTAGACGCCGGCCTTGATCTGCTTGGCGAGGAAGTTGTTCGACGGCACCACCACGTCATAGCCCGACTTGCCGGCCAGCAGCTTGGCCTCGAGCACTTCGTTGCTGTCGTAGACGTCGTAGACGACCTTGATGCCGGTGGCCTTGGTGAACTTGTCGACCGTGTCAGGGGCGATATAGTCGGACCAGTTGTAAACGTGCAGCACTTTGTTGTCCGCCTGCGCCATACCAGCCACAGCGCCCGCCAGAGTCACGGCGAGCAGGGTCTTGCCGAAGGTCTTGAACATGCAGGTTGCTCCGATTTTCTTCTATCCGTGCGGTAAGTTGGGTCTTCCGCATGGATCGACAGCAAGAACCATTCCCGATAATGGCTCCCGGCCATTGCCCGGCCGCCGGCCCGCGGCGGCTCTAGCCTGGAGGTCAGGGGCGGAAACAGGGCTGGCGGGCGCGGCGACGGAATTCCGGCACCGCCTGTTACAAGGCGTACCGTCGTGCCAGGTGGCTCAATCGAGCCGGTAACGCGCGAGGTCCTGCGCGGAAAGCACGCGCATGCGCCCTGGCTCGATGGCCGCCATGTCGTCCAGCAGGGCGGTGGGCACATCCATCTCGCGCAGATAGGCGGCCGGGCTGTAGCGGCTGGCGCCGTCGGCCAGCCAGGAATCGCCGCCGGGGAAATAGGGGCGGTGCAGCCCGACATAGCCGCGCACCCGGCGCGTATGCCCGGCGGCCAGCAGGTAGACGCAGGTGCCCTGGCACACGCTGTTGCGCGGCACCCAGGTGTCGAACCCGGCTTCGCGCAGCAGCCGGCCCATCTTGATGGCCTCGCCCAGGCTGCCGCCGATGGAGTCGAGCAGGGCGATCTTGCGGGCGAACTTGCCGGGGTTGTGCTTCAGCCCCTGCAGCAGGCGCTCGTAATCCCCCGGCGCGATGTCCTCGGTGATGCGCACCGCCAGGGTGAGCCCCAGCGACTTGTTCTGCACCGGCGCAACCTCGACCCGCGCGAACGCCGCCGTGGAACACAGCAAGGAAAGGCCGAGCACGGCCGCACGCACCAGGGTATTGCCCATGAACCTGCCTCACCCCCAACCCGGGGAAATCGATGGGAGCGGAAGATACCGCCGATGCTGGCATTTGGCACCACCCGCCGCTTCCGAATCGGCGAATGCCCCCAACTGAAGCACCAAGGCTTCACTCCGCCCGCGCCTTCTGGTAAAAAGGCACCCCCAAGCGGGCGTCGTATAATGGCATTACCTGAGCTTCCCAAGCTCATGACGAGGGTTCGATTCCCTTCGCCCGCTCCAGAACACCCTGCCAAGCCCCTGAAATGCCTAGCGTTTCGGGGGTTTTGCTTTTTGGAGGGCGGGAAGGTGTCGAAAAAGTGTCGAATATGCAACGCCTTCCTCTGGAATCGCGCCTCTAGCTCACACGTTAGTCTGCCTGGCGATGATCGGAGTACAGGTGGGGCTCTGAAACCTGCGCAAGCTAGTATCATGTCCGCTTTTGAAAATGCTTAGCCGAGGTTTCCTAAGTGGCATTTCAGCCAACTCAGTTCGCTCTTCCCATTCCTGATTGCCCAATCAGGGAGGCCGCCGAAGCTCTTGCAACTGGCGGAGGAGTAGAAGCCCGCGGAGCAATTTTCACTCGTGCAGAGATCGTCGACTTCATCCTGGATTTGGCTGGCTACACCAACGATCAGCCACTTCATCGAATGCGCCTGCTAGAGCCTTCCTCAGGAGCTGGTGATTTTCTGCTGCCAATCATACGCCGGCTGATTCAGGCGTGGCGCGCAGCTAAATCCAAGGGGACCGCCCTAGAGGATCTGGGCAATGCCATCAGAGCGGTTGAGCTCCACCGAGAAACCTTCAATGCCACATGCCAAGCAGCCTTAACCTTGCTCGAAAACGAGGGGATAGCACCTGACGAGGCTAAATGCCTAGTAGATCGCTGGCTGCTACAAGGTGACTTTCTGCTGACACCACTAGAAGGTGAGTTCGATTTTGTCGTCGGCAACCCGCCATACGTTCGCCAGGAGTTAATCCCTGCGCCGTTGCTCGCTGAATACCGCCGCCGGTATCAGACTCTCTATGACCGTGCCGACCTTTATGTGCCCTTCATCGAGCGGTCACTGTCATTGCTCGCAACCGGCGGACAGTTGGGCTTTATTTGCGCTGACCGGTGGATGAAGAACCGCTATGGTGGCCCTCTCCGTAATCTGGTGGCCAAGCAGTTCCACTTGAAAAGCTACGTGGATATGACCGGTACGCCTGCGTTTCACACGGATGTGGTCGCTTACCCGGCCATTACCATCATCACGCGGGAAAAGCCGGGCCCAACTCGCATTGCCCACCGCCCAGAAGTTGAGCGAGCTTACCTAACCTCCCTTAGGGACCTCCTCTGCTCTCCTGCCTTGCCGAGCGACACCACTCTGGTTAGGGAACTGGCTCGCGTCCCTAATTGCGATGAGCCTTGGTTGCTTGAGTCCTCCGACCAAATGGCTTTGATTCGTCGAATCGAGGAGCAATTCCCTCTCCTCGAGGATACCGGCTGCAAGGTCGGAATTGGAGTCGCGACTGGTGCCGACAAAGCCTTCATTGGCGACTTTGATCAGCTCGATGTCGAAGCAGATCGCAAGCTACCGCTCGTAACAACCAAAGACATCATGTCTGGTGAAGTCGAATGGCGAGGGCAAGGCGTCATCAATCCCTTCAAGGACACCGGTGGCCTAGTCGATCTCAATGACTACCCACGTCTGCGACGTTACTTGGAGGTGCGACGCGATGTGATCGCTGGGCGCCACTGCGCAATGAAAACACCAGACAGGTGGTATCGCACAATTGATCGAATTACACCATCCCTAGCCAGCAGACCAAAATTACTAGTCCCTGACATTAAGGGTGAGGCCCACATAGTTTTTGAGAATGGCGAGTTTTACCCACATCATAATCTTTACTTCATCACGTCAGATACGTGGGATCTGCGGGCACTCCAAGCCGTAATGTTGTCCGCGATCTCCAGGCTATTTGTAGCAACATACTCGACCAAGATGCGCGGTGGCTTCTTGCGTTTCCAGGCCCAATATTTGCGACGCATCAGGATTCCACACTGGACACAAGTCCCTGAATCACTGCGGACCGAGCTAGCTACTGCTGCTGAAAGTTTAGATTTGGAAGCCTGTAATCAAGCCGTTTTTAAGCTCTACGAGCTAACCCCGGAAGAAGTATCTGCCATAGGAGGCAATGGGAAGTAGATGGCTTTAGATCTTGTAGATTATGAATACAATGCACAGGAAGCGGTTAAGGCATTCTGGGGCAATCGGGAGGCCGCTCGACAGAGGCAAGCGGATAACGGAAATATCGATCAAGGTGAGCGTGCTGGTGTCACCGATGGAAAAAACATGGATGGTTTCGTTGGCCTCATTAAAAAGATCGTAATGGCCAACGGACTCGCCCACGCCCAAATCCATCTGAATAAAAGCGCCCTGACGCTACCAGGCTATTTTCGACCGACCAAACTCTGGGACATATTAGTAACCCATAATGGTCAATTGATTGCCGCAATTGAATTGAAAAGCCAGGTCGGCCCATCCTTCGGCAACAACTTCAACAACCGAACCGAAGAAGCGATTGGCACTGCTCACGATCTTTGGACGGCTTACCGTGAGGGCGCATTCGGCAAAAATCCTCGCCCCTTTGTAGGTTGGTTGATGCTCGTCGAGTACGCGGAGAAATCCATAACTCCCGTGAGAGACGCCTCACCTCACTTCCCTGTATTCCGAGAGTTTCAAGGCGCCTCCTACCTAAAACGATACGACATACTATGCCAAAAGCTTGTCCAAGAGCAGTTATACACAGCCGCGGCGTTAATTACGTCACCACGTGTTGCTGCTCAGACGGGAGAGTTCGGGCAAATGTCTGAAATGACATCGCTTAAGACCTTCGTTACCACTCTGGCGGGCCATATTGCCACTACAGCTGCGCGCCTGAGTTGACATATCAGATACTCTGCCAAGCCCCTGAAACTCCAGTGCTTTTCGGGGGCTTTGCTTTTTCGGGGTGGGGTGGGTGTCGAAAAAATATCGAGATCGCACTACCAACCAAGATCAGGATTGACCTCTCCGACCTTTACACTGTACTTCTCATAACCAATTTCGATTTCCACTTCCCAATCCTTAGGGCCAACCTCTGGTGCCACATTTGAAAGGGAAACATATAGCTCTACTATAATTTCCTCTTCTTTCTCGAAGCTATCAGTGCCTATGGATACCTCTTCACGATCTATCGAGTCCCAGGCGAAGTAAGTAGCCGCCACATCAACGGAAACCTTAACTACTGCCTCCAGCTCAACAACCCAAGAAGTCGGTTCACCATCGACACTCCAAATATGGAGAGATTCAGAATTCAACTCATAGCTGAGCATCTTCGCGCCGTATACTTCGCCCTCCACCCTATATGCCGAACCGGTATAAATGTCATTAACATCCCATGGCGAATTTCCGACATGCTCTTCCAGTTCAGCACGCAACTGCACCCTCAAGTCCGATTTGTTATCTTCAACAGCCAAGAGTAGCCGCCTCTTAACAGACTTTGATATTTCATCAGTAGCGGCAAAAAGAGCTGTTAGCTCGTCCAGTGACTTTACACAGTAGAGATGATCTGACTCAGCTGCATACATACGCCAGCCTTCATCACCAGACGCAACGATACCTATCGCCCCGTTCTCTATAGCATATTGTTCAAGAAGCAAAAGCGACATCGCATCGGGAAACTCAGATTTCTTGTTCTTCGAAGTAGCAAAGGGTGCGCTAGAGGAAAAATACAAATCAAAAAGGTCAGCTGATATTTTCTGGTTGGCTATTTCTAAGACCCCGCCACGACACCGGTTAGCATAGTCTTCGACTCTCTTTCTAAACTCTAAGTGCGCACTTTTCTCGATAGATAAATCAGCTATCGCTCGCTCTAATCCAGTAATATCTGCACTTGTGATTCGACCAATTTTCTCGGCACTGCTCTTGAGCTGCAGCGAAGCCTCTAGAACCGGCTCCATCATGTGCTTGACAACTTCCCGGACAACGACCTCTGAGAATTCCAGACACATAGATGGTGGCAGCTGCTTTGGCAGTTGATTCAAAGCTCCTTCATCAAACCTATAACCAGCGGCCTGAATCAAGTCTGTATCTATAGAGAAGAATGAAATTTCCCCACTCCAAAGCTTTGATGCCTGTGGCGTTCCCTTCGGCATGATCAACTCCTTTTTTGATCTCACATCATATTGCCACACCGCCAAGGTATTTCACGCTGCTTAAGAAAAAAGCACCAACGGATTTAGCTTGACCGCCTCCCCTAGATGATCTCGTGAAAGATGCGCATATCTCATCGTCATCGATAGGGACGCGTGCCCCAGGATATGCTGCAACGTCACGATATGACCACCATTCATGATGAAGTGACTCGCGAACGTATGGCGTAGCACGTGGCTGGCCTGCCCTCTCGGGAGCTTGATCGATGTGGACAGGAGCACGATACGGAACACACCAAGGCAGTTGGTAAACGGTCCGTGAGTCTGCCAGTGCTGGCGAACCTCTTTGGCCAACCCTTCCGAGATCGGCACCGAGCGAACACGCTTCGACTTAGTGTTGGTGAAGGTGACTGTGTTGCCTTTCAAGTGATCCTGGGTAAGTGCCTGAGCTTCGCCCCAACGTGCGCCAGTTGCGAGACAGATGCGGGCAACCATCTTCGGATGCGGTGACGTGGTGCGAGCATCTAGCGCGGCCAGCAACTCGGACACCTGATGCTTGGTCAGGTAGGACAGCGACTTTTCCTGAAGCTTTAGCGGGCGCATGCGTCCGATGGGGTTCTCGTAGTCGATGGTTCCCAGTTGCCGGAGCTCGTTGTACATCGACTTGAGGTAACCAAGCCGGTTGTTGGCGTATTTCCCCGACATGCCTTTAGCTACCTGCAAGGAGCGCACACGAGCAACTTTTGCCGGTTCCAGAGATACCGCTATCGGATTGCCCAAATCCTTCGCTATCAGCCGCAGAATCGCCACACAGCGCTTACCGTTCGCGAGAGTCTGGCCATGCAACTCGTACCAGAGTTCGACCAGTTCGGACAGCTTACGGCGGTCCTTGGGCTTGATCGACCAACTCGAATTCTCGGCGCACTTCTGGCGCACATTAACTTCAAACTGCTGCGCTTCCATCTTGGTTTTGAATCGCTTGCGGAAACGCTTGCCCTTGATCGGTTCGACATCGACGAACCAGCGGCCATCGGGGAGCTTGGTGATGCTCATCAGACGGCATAGCCCTTCTTCAAGTACCTCTCGCACATGAGCCGGTGCACATGCCGTTCGAACTCTTTCAGAGTCCACCCTTTGGCCAGGTAGTGATCCTCGATCACGTGCCAGAACTCCAATCTACGGGCGGACTCGATGGCCTTTTTTGCCGGGACACGCTCGCGGGCGATGAGGCTGATGAACTGGCCCAGGAACATCTCGCAGTTGCGGCCGGAGAAGCCTTGCGCGGTCTTGTAGTAGCGCCGGTATTCAGTCCGCTCGATAAGCGGATCGGCTTCCACCTGGACCTTCACATCCTGGGTGATGAGGCTCCAGAACGGATCGAAGGTGGTGCGCGACTCCAGCAAGCGGAAGTTCTCGCACGCGTACTGCCAAAGGCCCTGGAGGTGCGGACAGAGGCCTTCGTAGGTGCTGCACCCGATCACCTCGCCAGAGGACAGCGTAGAGCCCTGCGCGAACTGCTCGACCACCGAGTGATGGAAACGGAACTCCAGGCGCCACACCGTTTCCAGCGGGTTATAAGCGGGTTCGCCATCGCCGAAGGGATCGCCGTTCAGGGTGGCCCACACGCTTTGCCAGTAGTCGAGCTTGTCGGTGGCCCGAGCCTGGAGAGTCTTGTTGTAAATGCAGAGCTGCACCCCCGTGGTCGAGCCGAACATGAAGGTTTCCCCACGCCCGTACACCGAGGCGTTGCCGTCGAACTCGATCCGTTGAATCCCGCTAATCTGGCGCACGCGATGGGCGCGGCAATGCATCATGTCGACCAGCTCGGCCGGAGGCGTCCAACCTTGCACGTCAAGGGCGATATGGACGGCGCACTGATTGGTCTCACAGGCGACGAGAACACCTGCGGCGAGGTCGTCGAGCACACCTTGCAAGATGTGAGGATCGGCGCCATCTAGGGCGTGGGGCGATACCTCGATCTTCAGATGTGGGCCGATGTTCTCGACCTTCACGTTGTGGTTCTTGATGAGCAGGATGAGCCCCATGTCGGCGTTCTGCAGCCGGTACTGGTAGCCCGAGTCGCGGCCAATGCGCCCCTTGATCCACTGGTAACCCGCGAACTCCACGAGGTCTTCTTTCTCTTCGAAGATCGCCATGACCTCGGGGCGAATCTTGCCGTTGTAGAGCTGGCGAACGGTATCCACGCCACAGCGCAGGAAACGCACGCCGGACAGATCAGTCCACTTCACGGTCTTGTCGTTGAAGAACAAACGCCCTTCGGGCGACTCGTAAACCTGCCCATCCGGCTGCATCACGACACGGACTTGATGGCTCGGCTTGCTCATCTTCAAACACTCCAAATAGCAACGAATCGAAACGGGGTTAAATGGGCTTTCTGACGTGTTACAGGGACGTCGGCCGCGCTTCCGGCCTCCCGCTCGTGCCTTACGCTCCCGGCCGTCCGCGCGGCTCGCGTTCCGAGGGGAGCCTTCAAAACGGCACCACTGGCGTTGGCGTCATCAACGCGATGGCCGAGGTGAAGCCGAGCACGTAGGCCAGCACCAGCAGCCCAAACGCACTCATCCAGGCAGAGAGATTCATTTACTGTTCCTCCAGGGGCGTGAGAGGTATTCGCTGTCGGGCACGATAGTCAGGCTGGGGCCGCCTGGATTGGCTTCGGTGGGTGCGGGTGTTGGTGGTGATGTCGCGGGCGTGAGGGGTGCCCCACCGGCCACCGCCATTTGCTGGGCGGCCTTGGGCGGGGTTCCGACGCACGTAATGAGGCCGTCCCACTTGTCGTAGTGGGCCTCGACAACGCAAATGCCCTTGCCCTTGAAGCGGTAACCGGAGGCGATCATCTGCCAGGAATTCAGCTCCAGGCGCCGGCCTTCCGTGTCCGTCAGAGCAAACAGGTACAGGTCGCCGCGCTTGCGGTCGTTGACGAAGCCGATGATCGAGATTTGCCGGTCGGCAAAGGGATGGGCATTCAGAGGAACAGCTGGAGCAGCCGGCTGGCCAAGAATAGGCACAGCAGAAACAGCGCCACCCGCGCCAGGATGCGCAGGGCCAGCCACCGCAGGACGCGCACCAGCGGCCGCAGGATTGGCCACAGCGCCCGAGGCAGGCGCCGTATCAGGATGAACGTCTGCCTTCCCGCTGCCACCACCCACGACCCGCAGAGGCCCCATAGAGAAAACAAACACAAGCAGGCCGGCCAGCAGTGCCAGTAGAAGAACCAACTTAGGCGACCGGAGCATACTTTTGCCGGCCTTGGTGTCCTGGGTTTTGCCGGTGGCGGTGGACTGGTAGAGCGCGAAGGTCTGCTTCTTGATTCGCTTGTATTCGATGATGGTGCCATCGGCGGGCGGGCGGTTGAGCTGGGCGTCATGCTGGGCCTCCTTGTAGCGGCCAGGGATGCCAATGACCGCGAGGTTCGAATGCCGGTAGGCCATCTCGCAGGTCATCCGAATGTCATCGCGGATGTAGGAGATGTTCGGGGTGGTCAGAACAATGTCCCAGTTGAAATGCCGGTGCCGGGTCCAGGCATCCAACCAGCCCATGGGCCGATCCGCCTCATGCGCTGCCTCGGGGCCGCCAGGGAAGTCGAACTTCTCCAGGTCCTTCTCGCGCCAGGATTTGGGAAACAGCAGTTGGGTCTCATCGAAGATCAGGAAGGCGCCCCGCGGTGCCCACTGGAACCACGTGCGCATCTTCTCCAGGTCGGCCAGCGACTCCAGATCGAGGTTGATGATTTCGGCCGTGTTGGGCAGGTCCGGGAAGACCTGATAGGCCCGCTCCAGAGTGAAGCCCCGCACGTTGGTGATGATCACCCGACCATCCTTCAGGGCCGGGACCGCATCGTCCTGAATCGCGCCAGAGGTCTTGTACGAGCCGTTGGGCCCGTGGTGGATTTTGATCGACATGATCAGCGCCCCAGGAACGGCACGAAGCGCATGCAGAAGCGCGTCGACAGGGCGGTGAAGATGATGTTCAGCGCCTGCGGCACACCGAAGAACTGGAGTCCCGCCGCGACCGGCGCCGGCAAGGCTGCATACATCGAGCGCACCATGGCATTGACACCCAGACTATCGATCAGCTCCCGCGCCACGGTGTAGCCGACGTCAGCCAGGAACAGCAGCCCTTTGACCCAGGAGTAGATGGCGGCCTTGGTCAGCACCACCATGCCGTCCTTGATGAAGTCGTAGATACCCTGCGCGAAGAAGTCCCAGAGGTATTGGAAGAACGCGAGGATTTGGTCGAACGCACCGGTAAGCCAGTCCATAGGTCAATCCTTCAAGATGACGAAAGCGGCGATCACCGAGGCAACCAACAGCAGCGCGTTGCGCATGCCGGCCAAGGTGTCGGTGTAGGAGTCGAAGCACAGGCTCATGGGCCTGCCAAAGAGGGTGAAGCTGTCGCACGGCAGCGAGCCGCCACCGGTCCCCAGGTTGAGGTCGAACACGCCCTTGAGCGCTTCAGTGTTCTGCCGGACCTTTTCCTTCAGCTCGGCTTTAGCCTGCTCCAGGCGCTCGTCCCATTCGCTGTTGGCACCGTCCCAGTTGCCGGCCTTGGGCTCTTCCAGCGAGTTGGTCAGGCCGTCATCGGTGCCGTCGTCGCCGTTGCCATTGTTGCCGCCACCACCGCCGCTGCTGGAGCCGTCCCCCTCACCGGCACCCTCGCCACCGGAGCCCCCGCCTGAAGAGCCACCATCGCCACCACCGGACGAGCTGCCGCCGCCGCTGGAACCGCCACCGTCAGGGTTTTCGTTGCCGTTGCCGGTCGTGGGGAAACACGCAGTACCCGACCACGAATAGCCATCCGGGCACTTGTCGTCTGGGTCCACGTCAGGCGTGGTCTGTTCGGCGTTGGTGCAACCGACCGTACCGTTTTCGGTCTTCTCGCATTTGAAGTTCTTAGCAAGCTCGTCGAGATAATCCTGAATATCCCGATCAGGGTTGCCGGAGTTATCGGACATGTCGTCATTGCCGACCGGCTTCATCTCAACATCACAGGATGTTTCAGTGCAGTTCTTAGGCTCCCCCGGCTCATATATGCAGCCGTCCTTTATGTCTGGATCAAGGGCAAAGACCGTAGCCCCATCGCTAAAGGAAAATTGAACCTTCTTGGTGTAGGCGCTCTGTGCGAGGCAGTAGCCGTCCGACACTTTGCACTCGCCAGTCTGGCTGTTGTAGACGTTTATCTCCTCACAAGTACCAACTTTCTTCACCCATACCGGGGAGACAGCTCCGTCATTCGTCTTGATATAACAGGCACCATCCGTTGAGCGAACTTGAACATGATCAAGTGTGCCCGGCTGATTCCACCTTTGAGGAATCTGCGCAGCGATCAACTCACAGGCGGACACTAGGCTCCTTTGTGGTGCAATCCACTCTTGCGTCCACATCACTCCCGCAAATGACGTTAACGAAGTGGATACCAAGAGTAAGAGAAGCCCGAGCCTAAGCAGGCGCATAACAGTACCTCCGCCAATAAAAAGCCCCTGCGGAACAACCGAAGGGGCTTCCGCGCAGTCAGGCGGTTAGAAGAATTCGCCAGTCCGGTAACCGGTGATGAAGGCGCCGGCGAAGAACGCCCCCAACCACACCGACCAGAGCACGGCTTAGGCCTTGCGGAGCATGCCGAAGATCAGCGCGGCCACCGCCAGGACCACCAGACCGCCCGCGACGTAGCCGCCGACGGTGGACATGTCGGCCTTGCCGTCGCTGAAGGTGGTGGCGATTTCGCTGGTGTCGATGATGGTGGCGGCGAACACCGGGGTGGTGCTGGCAGCCACGGCACCGGCGATGCACAGGTTGCGGAAGGAACGGATCGGGTTGAATTTGGCGACGTGTTGCTTGATGCCTTTCATGGTTATTACCTCACTTTGCTCTTCTGAGAATCGACGCGAGCCAACCGACGATCAGCCCGGTCACGAAACTCCCCAGGACACCCGCCGCCCCTATGGCGAAGGCTTCCGGGGAGAAACCACCGTTGACGAGGATGTCTACGTATCCCGCTGCCTCCGGTGGAATCAGGTAGGCCTGTTGCCACTCGATGTTCTGGCACTGCATGAAGCCGTCCGCGGTGGACGTCCATGCGGTGCAGACCTGAACAGCAACCACGCCTGACATTCACTCGCCCTCTGCGTCGTTCAGCTCGGTCAGCTCCAGGCAGTCCGGGCAGAGGTGCGTTTGCGGTTCGGGCAGCAGGGCGGGGGCGATCACGGGTTCGTCCCAGCGATGGCCCATGGGCTCGCCGCAGCGATCACAGAACACGTAGCCGTCCACGCTCATGACACCCTCCAGGCTCAGGACTTGGCCGGGGTGTCCGGCTTGTCCTGGGCGGGTTGTTGGGGTTGGCGGGCGGATTGCTGAGCTGCGCTCGGGCGAGCCGCAGCAGGTTCGCCAGAGGCCTTGCCGTTCACTTCCAGCAGGTCGGTCAGCACCTGGGTGTTCTTGGTGTTGCCGAAGCGGTCCTTGGTCGGGCGAACCACCGTGGAGAACTTGCAGCGCAGCGGCTGGCCCTGGAACACGATGCCGTCGAGCAGAGTGGGCTCTACGTCGTACTGAGTGATTTCGAAGCCCTTGGCGTTGCCGCGAGCCCCTTCCGGGATCGGCGAAATGGCTTGGACGCTGGCGAAGATTTCGCCGGTCTTGCTCGAGGTGTAGGTGTCGGTCTGGGTGACCCACAGTTCAACGATTCCGCCAGTGGTCGCAAACATGTTCATGTGAAGCTCCTTTTGCCTTTTTCGGGCATGAATTGGCCCGCTGCTGCAAATTGGGCGCGTTGGTGGCCGTCTTTCAGCGGGTGTGGTGGTGCCTGGGTTTTGCGGTGGTGCGGGTGGCGAGTGGGGTTAACACCAAGGGCTCTGCCCTTGTCATCCCGCTCTCGCCGCCGAGGGCTCAGGAGCGCGGGGCGGTGGAGCTGCCCCACACTCCCGAGCGGAGGCTATTCAGGGCGGGGCGCGGTCAAGGGTGCGCTTCGCCCGGCGCTCCGTTTGTCCGAACGGGAAAGCGCGTTCGGACAAGCCGGTGCGGCGGCCCTGGACCGGGTTGGCCTTGTTGCAGGCGATGGCCAGGGCGAGGAACAGCACAGTGATGGTACGAAGGGTGCCGTCGGGGTCGGGGAAGACCAGATCGGACTCAGGTTCGGATCCACTCTTCGTCGGTGGAGGAAACGCAGCTATCACCCAAAACACGACGGCCAACGGAGCGAACAAGAACGCCAAGTCGAGAAAATCAGGAAGCATGATTCAGACCTCCAGTTCGAATAGTTCGCGGATCGGCACGAAGGGCGTCGGCTTGCCGCTGTCGTACACAACGTGCCAGTACTTCGGCGGACGCCGGGCGGGCATGTGTTTCTCGCAGGTAAAACCCCGTTCCACCCGGTAGGTCGAGTGGATCGAGCGCCACACTCCCCGAACGAGTGCCATCGTAGTAACGACCGGAAAAACCTTTGTGCGGCGGCACTCGGTGCAGGGTGTGAACAGGGAGAGAGCGGGCTTGGCCATCTCGCGACGGGACCAGCAGACAGAGCAGTTGCAATCCTCGGGGTGCAGGTGGCGCAGGTACTTCGACAGGACCGACATGAACCACCTCCTGAGCTTTCTCATTACGTCCGCGGAGGTCCCACGGCCAAATGCACGGACCCACGTTCAAACGCGACGGGAAAGACTCGCCGCGATGAACAACCGCGTTCCAAATCAGCCGCTCAAGCTGGCGCCGCTCGCCCGAAGTGAAGACCGCCGCCGAAACCAAACCGTCCAGGAACCCAAACGCCTTTGCTACTTGAAATCTATAAAGGCTCTCTTCATCAGCACCCAACAACGGATTAGCTCCGCGGATGCACACCAAGATGCTCAGGAAATCGCACAGGATTTGTCCGTTCATGCAGTCCACTCCTGTTCCAGCAACCAAGAACGAAGCAGCGCGCTGTTCACCATGCGCAGCTTGCCCAGCTTCACGGAAGGTAGGACGCCCCGGTACACCCAGGCGCGAGCGGTGCCGAAAGTCACGCCGTTGCGCTCTGCCCACTTCTCGATGGGTTCCACGTCCTGTTGCGGCCCTACCAGGGCTGCGGGATTCAGCTCTTCCAGTTCCATGCTCGTTCCGTCACTATTCGTCGCATTGCAGGTATGCACCTGCCCCAACAAATGACAAATAATTTGTCATATGACGAATGTAGGGACAAATAGTTTGTCAGTCAAATTATTTGTCTTCTCTTATAGAGCTTTTTGGAATGATAGAGGATCGCCTTAGAACACTGGTTCGCTACCTTGGCGCGACAAAGCTTGCCAACGCGACCAGCATCGAGCGCAGGCGATGGCAAACCGTAGCTACAAACCATGAGGTAAAAGCACGCATTGAAGACATGGAAGAGCTACTAAAAGCCTTTCCTCAATACGAGCTATGGCTATGGAAAGGAGAAGTGGATCCTGCCAACGGGCAGACCGCTCCAGGCTATGAAGAAGCCGATGCCAAATTAGCAAAACCCAGCGCGGGATAGAGCTAACACGGAAAGCAGCACTGCGTTGGTTCAGCAGCAAGAAGGTAGAAAACTCAGACTAGAGGAAACCGGCCAAAATCGGCGAAGGCGGAAACAGGAGCAACCAAAATGGGATTAATGGATAGAGATTGGTTCAGGGATGAAAGCCGCAGACGCGAAGGACTACCGCCGAGAGACAATGGTGGACGCAACAATGGCACCAAACGCCCTCATAAAACCCGCTGGTCGACTTCTACCGAAGATGTTGCAAAATTCAAAAATGCCCCCCAACCCATACCATATTAGTTGCACGCTATGAAATGCCAATAAGAGCAAAGATAAAAAGACTTTCGCACTTGGATTTACTCTGGGTGCTGTCACATGTGTAGCATTATTCGTCACCCTCTATCTATGAAAATAGATTAGCGCAAGAATGGAGCTAGAGATGGATTACTCAATTGACAACTTTTGGAAGATGAAATTCTCAGGAGTTGAGAGATGCACAGGGCTGTCCACATATAACGGATGGATTGGTGTTACTCCACCCGATGATTCTTATGTAGAAGCAAAGCTTAGCCTGCGCGAAGGCTACACAGATGTAGGTCAACCCATCTGGTTAGTTGCAGCTCCAGGGGCAGTCGGAAAATCAACACTAGCGAAAGAAATATGCGCTAGAACCGGCGCCATTTACTTAGACCTAGCCACTGCGGCAACAGTGGGGGGGAACTGCATTACCGGTGGTCTTGTTCATACAGGTGCGTTGGATGCGTGGCGATCTGGAAAGGCAGCATTAGTAATAGACGCGCTTGACGAAGCAAGGCTCCGTGTAACCCAGCCAGCTTTTGAAGATTTTCTAAAAGATATCGTTGAAGTAGCAAGGCTGGGGAGCTATCCGATAATACTACTTGGAAGGGTAGGTATCATCGAAGAAACCTGGACGACTTTCAATGAACTGGAAGATATAGAGCTACCGATTTTTAATATAGATCTTTTTGACATAGACCAAGCAAAGGTATTTGTAGCTCGTAGGCTAACTAGACTTGCAAGCCTAAGGCATTCGAATAACGAGTTAGAATACCCGCACTTGGAAAAACTGCAAAATCAACACCAAGCAGTCTATAGCGAAATAGTAAACTCTGTAGTAGATGGACTGCAAGGGTTGGCTGGAAATGAGTCAAAAAGCTTCGTGGGTTACGCCCCAGTCCTAGATGCAGTCGCAAAAGTCATCGCATCAGAGACTAACCCATCACGTTTAGGTGACGAACTTCAAAATATTCTTGAAGGTGAAGTTTTAGTACGGCTCGGTGACGAGATTCTGCGGCGCGAATCGAAAAAACTCGAAGACCAACTTCGTATTAGCATTCATCAGCTACCAGATGAACTATACAGCCCAGAGGAACAGCTAAAACGACTAGCGTGCCGTCTATTCAAACTAACCCCCCCAATATTACCCGAAAACATTCCAGCACAACACGCTACAGCATACATGGGGGCTGTTGAGAGCCTTTTACCTCAGCATCCATTCCTCGACGGTGCTGGCTCTGCCCCCTCCAACGCTGTATTCGCAGCATATATTGTAGTCGCGGCACTACGAAGCGATGATTCAACACTGCGTGCTCGCGGGGAAAATTACTCGACCTACATGCAACATACTCCTAACCCATTTTTATATGACTTCTATCCCCGAGCCAATGGGGATATAGTGCCAATTGCTCATGTCGGGCTTCTTTATGAATCGGTGCTCGCGAAATCAAAAATGGGTGACATTGTAAGCCTGGCGATAGATGAAGGGGATGACAAAGTACTGGAGGTTGAGATAATTAAAGGAAGGGCTGATGAAGAAAATTTGGATGTGGAAACATTCAATGCGGACTCATCAGGCATTCTAGCTTTTGGTCGACGTGTCTCAAATATCTCAGTAGATGCATCAGACCTATTTGTAAGTTTAGGAACTGGTGATACATTAGAGCTTAATGCCCCGATTGCAATAAACTGCAGTTTTTTGGAGGTTAACTGTAAGAATATTATTGCAAAGGGTGAGCCTGAAACTGCTGTTGTGCTAGAGTCCGAAGAGGTATCGGCTTCCGCAGTAACAACCTCGCCTGTAGTTAGAGGGGGAGTGCAGCTCATGGTAAGTTGGCCTGGATCAAACATCTTCCCGTGGACAAGTTACAGTGCTACTGAAACAAACCAAGAGGAAGAGAGTTTAGGGAACATTATTCGTGTGTTTCGTCGTCTAGTAATGGCATTTAGATCTCACAGCAAAGGAAGGCTAGCTAGATATAAAAATAAAATAGAGCACTCACGAATGCTGAAAGGAAGTCAAGGGAAGGCTCTACTTGCGAAGCTGCAAGCCGATAAGATAGTAAGCTTAGAAAAGCATATGTATTATCTAGATGCTAACGCTCTCGGCGCCAAGACCGGCGCGTCGTTCTTGGATGTAAACCTGAAACGCTACTCCAATAAAACAACTGAGTATTTAAAGGCGATAATATAAAAAAGCAAGGCTGGCGCACCAGAATTTTTGGTGCGCGGAGCCTAATAATGAATTTCGACCTCGATCAATCGTTTAGTCAAACTAAATCGTAAATTTATATCAATAGGTCAAAGGGTTTTGATAAGACTGAGAACTTTCGCCTAGCTGTCGAAAAAATGTCGAAATCACAGACACGCACTGTGCCGAAAAGAAACTCTGAGACAGAGGAAATGCTGCGCTGAAACGAATTGAAACGCTCTAGAACGCCGTTCTAGAGGGTTCGATTCCCTTCGCCCGCTCCAGAATCCTTGCAAAGCCCCCGGCAGCGTCAGTTGCCGGGGGCTTTGCTTTTGGGGCTGGAAAGTTCCGAAGGAAGACTGAGGGCAGAAACTACGGGCTGATCCTCACCGCCTGACTATCGCAGTTTGCTATGTCGTCGGTATTGCCATAGCATATCGAACATAGCATTTTGCGATGAAACGTCAGGCATGCACGTCATCACCCAAAAGCGCATCTGGGAGGCCCGGCAGAAGTGGCCCCACGCGGCCACTGCCCTGGAGGCCTGGTACCGGCTGATGCGCCGTGTGGAGCCGGGGGATTTCGCCGCCATGAAGCAGGCTTTTCCCAGTGTCGACAAGGTCGCGGACAAGCATGTGTTCGACATCGGCGGCAACAAGCTGCGCCTGATCGCCGTGGTGGATTATCAGTTCAAGAAGGTCTTCATCCGCGCCGTGCTCGATCACAAAGAGTACGACCGCGACCAGTGGAAGTGAGGTGGACAATGAGTGCGATCCTGAAGCAGGCGATGGAGCACTGGCGCTATGTCGCCCCGCTGCTGTCGCCGCCGCAGAGCGAAGCCGACTACGACGCCCTGGTCGCCACCCTGGATGAACTGCTCGATGAAATCGGCGGGGTGGAAGGCCACCCGCTGGCGGGCCTGGCGGCGCGCATGGGCGATCTGGTCAGCCAATACGACCTCGAGCACTACCCCATCCCCGATGCGCCAGGGCACGAGGTGCTGCGCTTCCTGATGCAGGAGCATGGCCTCCACCAGGACGATCTGCCCGAGGTAGGGCCGCAGTCGGTGGTCTCGGCGATCCTGGCCGGCAAGCGCCAGCTCAACGTACGCCACATCCGCGCCCTGGCTGCCCGCTTCAACGTGCCGGTGGACGTGTTCTTCTGAGTTTGGAACGCTGACAGGCCGGATCAGTGAACGGCACCTGGCGTACCTAGGCGGCGCCCACGCACCCGATCTCTTCCTCCCGACGAGGGCTTGGTGACACACGACCACCAGGCCTGGACCTCCGTCGCCTCCCTGGCTGTGAACTGCATTCACACCCCCTATGCCCCCAACAGGGATTATCACCCCCCCGCAAGCTCCCTACCCTGCGCAGACCAAGGCCCATGAGGCCCTGGACAATCACAAGAACAATCCTGCGTGCCGAGGTGCTGTCGATGAACGCGACGCCTGAGAACCCACCCAAGAACCGCCTGGGCCACGGCCTGAAGAGTCGCCAGGTGACCATGATTTCCATCGGCGGCGTGATCGGCGCCGGGCTTTTCGTCGGTTCCTTCAATGCCATCGCCACCGCCGGGCCGGCGGTGTTGCTGGCCTATCTGCTGGCTGCGGTCATCGTCGTGCTGGTGATGCAGATGCTCGGCGAGATGGCCACCGCGCGGCCGGACACCGGTTCCTTCTCGTCCTATGCCGACCAGGCCATGGGGCGCTGGGCCGGGTTTTCCATCGGCTGGCTGTACTGGTGGTTCTATGTGCTGGTGATCAGCATCGAGGCCATAGTCGCCGGCAACATCCTGGCACCCTGGCTGGGCGTCGCGCCCTGGGTGGCGGCGCTGGGCATCACCCTGGCGCTGACCTTGTGCAACTGCCTGAGCGTGGGCAACTTCGGCGAGCTGGAGTACTGGCTGGCGTTGTTCAAGGTGGTTTCCATCGTCGGCTTCATCGTCCTCGGCGTGCTGGCGATCCTCGGCTTGCTGCCGGGCTCTTCCACCTCCGGCGTCCGGCACCTGTATGCCGACGGCGGCTTCATGCCCAAGGGGCCGGTGTCGGTGGTGGCCGCCATGCTCACGGCGATGTTCAGCTTCCAGGGCAGCGAGATCGTGACCATCGCCGCCGCCGAGACCAAGGAGCCGCGCGCCAACATCCGCAAGGCGATCCGCGCCGTGGTCTGGCGCCTGGGGCTGTTCTACCTCGGCTCGATGCTGGTGGTGGTGTGCCTGGTGCCGTGGAACGCGCCGGGGCTGGCGCAGGGTTCGTACCAGTCGGTGCTGGCGGCGATGAACATCCCCTATGCGCCGCAGATCATGAGCGTGGTGGTGCTGGTGGCGGTGAGCAGTTGCCTGAACTCGGCGATCTACACCGCCTCGCGCATGGCCTATTCGCTGGCCTACCGGGGCGACGCGCCGCGCGCCTGGGGCCGCACCAGCCACCGCGGCGTGCCGCTGGCCGCGGTGCTGAGCACAGCCGGCGTGGCCCTGCTGGCGCTGGGCGCGAACTACCTGCTGCCCAAGGAGGTGTTCGACTTCCTGCTCGCCTCCAGCGGCGCCATCGCCCTGCTGATGTACCTGGTGATCGCCGTCACCCAGCTGTGCATGCGCTGCAAGCTGCGTGCCAGCGGCGAGCCCCTGGCGGTGGAGATGTGGGCCTTCCCCTGGCTGACCCTGGCGACCATCGCGCTGATCGTCGGCATCCTGGCGATCATGTCGGTGTTCCCCGGCCACCGTGGCGAGCTGCTCACCACCCTGGGCCTGAGCGCCTTGCTGGCGGGCATCGGCCTGTACCTGCAGAAGCGCCAGCCGCAGCTCTCCGCGCAGCGCGCGCGGGGCGGCTTCGGCGAGCTGGCGGCGCTGTGACGCCGCTTCACAGCGCCTGTGCCGGCGGCCCGGTTTTTCCGCCGCCGGCGCACACCTAACCTGCTCGTGGCGGGGCTCGCCGAGCCCGCCACGGACTTCCCCAACTGCCTGATAGAGAGTGACCGATGAGCATCGCGATGAAGCCGGACGAACTGGCGATTCCCTACCAACTGCCGCAAGTGCCCTTCATGGCGCCGGACATGGTCCTGCCCGGCGTGCTGGACCAGTGGCTGGAAGACGACCAGCTGTGGGTCCCGGTGACCGCCAGCGTGTCCTTCAAGCCGTTGCTGCTGAGCGTGAGCGGCGGCTACTACATCAACCTGCTGCGCGTGCGCCAGAGCGGCGTGCTGTCGCGCCATCGCCACACCGGCGGCGTGCACGCGCTGGTGCTCAAGGGCCGCTGGTGGTACCTGGAGCACGACTGGGTCGCCGAGCGGGGCTCCTTCGCCTTCGAGCCGCCGGGCGAGACCCACACCCTGTTCGTGCCCGAGGACGTCGAGGAAATGATCACCTGGTTCCACGTCCAGGGCGGCTACACCTACGTCGACCCGCAGGGCGTGGCGGTGGGCTACGAGGATGTCTTCACCAAGCTGGAGGCGGCGCGCCGGCACTACGCGTCCATCGGCCTGGGCGAGGACTACGTCGAGCGCTTCATCCGCTGACGCAGGCCGGCGCGGCGGGCGCTATGCTCGCCGCCACGGCGCATCGAGGACCGGACATGGACAACTATTCGCAACTGCTGGCCTTCATCTGGGCGGTCGAGCACGGCAACTTCTCCGCCGCGGCGCGCGCCCACGAGATGACCCCTTCGGCCATCAGCAAGCTGATCAGCCGCCTGGAGGACCGCCTGCGGGTGCGCCTGTTCCAGCGCGGCACGCGGAGCCTGGCGCTGACCGAGGAAGGCGCCGCCTACCTGCGCAGCGCCCGCGCCGTGGTGGAGGCGATGGCCGAGGCGGATTCGCTGGCCGAGGCGCTGCCGACGCGGGTCAGCGGCACCCTGCGGATCCACACCATGACCACTTTCGCCAAGCACCAGATAGCGCCCTGGTTGCCGGAATTCCTCGACCGCTACCCGGCGCTGCAGGTGGAGATCCAGGTCGGCGCGCAGTATGTCGACCAGTTCGAGCAGGGCCTGGACCTGGCCATCCACAGCGGCGTATTGCCGGACTCCAGCCGGGTGACCCGGCGCCTGGGCGAGACCCAGTGGATCACCTGCGCCGCCCCGGCCTACCTGGCGCGCTGCGGCACGCCCCGCCACCCACGGGAGTTGCTGCAGCACCGCTGTTTCCAGTTCAGCTTCGACAGCCCGTGGAACCGCTGGAGCTTCCGTGCCGGCGAAGAGCGCCTGAGCGTTCCGGTGGCCCCGGCGGCGACCTTCGCCCAGGGCGACCTGCTGCGCGACATGGCCCTGGCCGGCGCCGGCATCGTGCGCCTGGCCGACTTCCACATCGGCGCCGACATCCGCGCCGGCCGCCTGGTGCAGGTGCTGGAGGAATACCCCAGCGACCTGCGCGAGCCGGTGTACCTGATCTATGCCAACCGCAAGCACCTGAGCCCGAGGATCAAGGTCTTCCGCGACTTCCTCGAACAGCGCCTGCGCGAGGCCCCCTGGAGCCTGCCCTAGGGCAGGCCCTTCCGACCCAATCACGAGGCGCCCGCCCGGCGGGCGCGATGCAGGAGTAGACCATGACCCATCTGGTGGGTGACGTATCCAGCGCCGCGCGCATTCTTCCCGACCTGGACGGCGAGAAGCTGTTCATCCAGCGGGGTAGGGGAGCCTACCTCTGGGACGACCGGGGGCGGCGCTACATCGATACCGCGCTGGGCTTCGGCGCGGTGCTGCTCGGCCATTCGGAGCCGGCGGTGATCGAGGCGGTGGGCGCTGCCCTGCAGGACGCCGCCGCGCCGTCCTGGGCCCACGTGCGCGAGCACGCCGCCGCCGATTGCCTGGCGCGCCACGGCGGCGCGCTCGACAAGGTGATCTTCACCAACTCCGGCAGCGAGGCGGTGCACCTGGCCTGCCGCGCCGCGCGCGCCCATACCGGCCGCCCGCGCATCGCCAAGATGGCCGCGGGCTTCGACGGCTGGTTCGACGAGGTGACCCTGGGCAACGTCGGCTCCGCCGAGGCCACCTTCGCCCCCGGCCAGCGCCCGGCGAGCGAGCGCATGACGCTGCTGCGCTACAACGACTTCGACGACGTCGAGCGGCTGTTCGCCGAGCACCGGGACATCGCCGCCGTGCTGCTCGAACCCATGCTGGCCAACGCCGGCTGCATCATGGCCGCGCCCGGCTACCTGGCGCACGTGCAGCGCGTGGCCCATGCCCACGGCGCGCTGGTGATCAGCGACGAGGTGCTGATGGGCTTCCGCCGCCACCCCGGGCTGAGCAGCCTGTACGAGGGGCTGGACCCGGACCTGGCCAGCGTCGGCAAGGCCATCGGCAACGGCGTGCCGGTCTCGGCCGTGCTGGGCAAGGCGCACATCCTGGCCGGCTTCGAGGAAGGCCGGGTGCTGCGTGGTGGCACCTTCAGCGGCAACCCCATGGCCTGCGCGGCGGTGCAGGCGACCCTGGAGCAGTTGGCCAGTGCCGACTACCCCGCCCTGACGGCACGCGGGGATGCCCTGCGCACCTGGCTGGTGGAACTGTTCGAGCGCCACGGCCTGCCCCTGGCCACCAGCGGCTATGGCAACGTCTTCGGCCTCTGGCCGGCCGAGCAGGCGCCGAGGGACTTCGACGAAGCCGCGCGCGTCGCCAACCCCGCCTTCAGCAAGGCCCTGCACCTGGAACTGCGCCGCGCGGGCCTGCTGCTGATGCCGTCACCGTACGGCCGGCTGTACCTGTCCTTCGCCCACACCGATGCGGTGGTCGAGGAGATGAAGGTGGCGTTCGAGCAGGCGGTAGGGCGTTTGGCCGAGATGCTCTTGTAGGAGCGAGCTTGCTCGCGAACAAGCGCGGTGCCATGCGGTTCGCGAGCAAGCTCGCTCCTACGAAAAGCTGTGCTCGCCTGGAACGTAGGACCTTGTCCGCGATAGCCGGCCGTCCCCGGCGCGATTCGCGGATGAGATCCGCTCCTACGCTGCCCCACCCACGCCGTTCCATTGTAGGAGCGCGCCCTGCGCGCGAAATCGCGGGCAGGGCCCGCTCCTACAGGTTGTGGGGACGCGAGGTGTTTCTCTCGTGAGTGGGCCCGTTTTCAGGCTTGCTGACGGGCGCTTTCCTGCAGTCGCCTGGGTTCGGCGACGGCTTCCTCGCCGGCCAGCTTCTGCGCCGCTGGCTCGTCGTCGGCATTGACCGAGCGGCGGAAGCCCTTGATGGCTTCGCCGAGGTCGCTGCCCAGGTGCTTCACCCGCTTGCTGCCGAAGACCAGCAGCGCCACCAGCAGCAGGACCAGCCAGTGTTTCCAGTCGAATATGCCCATCACCATGCCTCCAGGTCGCGGTTCGGTGGTCGTTATTGGCGCCTGCATTCTTGGTGGGTGGGCCCTGGCGCAGAAGGCACTATCCAACAGATAACCTGGACTTTTCATGGATGGCGCCAGTGGCTGGAGACTTTTCCGCGGAAAGCGGAATTTTCTTAAGAGTATTTACTTGGTTTATCTGAAGTTTATTTTCAAGTTATTGATTTTAAAGTAATTAATGACTGGCATGGTAATTGATTAGTGTCGCCGGCACGGCATGCGGAAGCGGCCGCGCGCCACTTCAATAACAACAAAGGCCGGCACTCATGTTCGACAAGACCCTTCGCCTTCGCGTATCCCGCCTCGCTTGCGCCATGCTCCTGGCTGGCGCCGCCACCTCGGCCCTCGCCACCGAGGGCGGCACCTCCTCCTGGCCCATGGGCATCGAGATCTACGGGATGGGCATCCTTCCACCGCCTGGCACCTACGCCCAGCTGTTCGCGGGCAACTACCTGGCCGATACGCTGCGTGACAACGGTGGCCACAAGGCCGCCGACATCGACCTGCGGGTCTCCACCCTGGTGCCGCGCTTCGTCTGGGTCACCGAGCAGAAAGTCCTGGGCGGCGACCTCGGGTTCCACGCCCTGCTACCGCTGACCGACATGCGCCTGAACATCAAGAATGGCCCCCACGACCACAAGCGCGGCATCGGCGACGCCCACCTGGGGCCGGTGATCGGCTTCCACCCGAGCGAGAAGTTCCACGTGGCCACCGGCGTCGACTTCGTGCTGCCCACCGGCAGCTACGACAAGGACGACATCATCAACCTGGGCACCCACTACTACACCGTGCAGGCGGTGCTGGCGATGACCTACGTGGACCCGACGGGGCCCAACGCCGACATCCGCCTGATGCACGACTACAACTTCGAGAACCGCGCCACCGACTACCAGTCCGGCCGCGAGCTGCACGCCGACTACACCCTCGGCTGGGGCATGGGAAATGGCTGGGTGCTCGGCGTCGGCGGCCACGCCTACCAGCAGATCAGCGACGACAAGCTCGATGGCCACGAAGTCGAGGATTCCCGCGGGCGAAGCTTCTCCATCGGCCCCGCGGTGCAGTACGCGAGCAAGGATGGCTGGTTCTTCAGCGCCAAGTGGCAGGACGACTCGGGCGTGCGCAATCGCCCGGATGGGCAGACCTTCTGGTTCAAGTTCACCACGCCGCTCTGAAGGGCGGGGCGCGTGTAGGGGCGGACCTTGCCCGCGATGGCCGGAGGTTCCGGCGCGATTCGCGGATGAGATCCGCTCCTACGCTACCCCACCCACACCATTCCATGTAGGAGCGCGCCCTGCGCGCGAAATCGCGGGCAGGGCCCGCTCCTACGGTTCCAGGGGAGCACGGCCGTAGGGCGCATAACGCCTATGGCGTTATCCGCCATTCTCCGCGAGCACCGGCATCCCGGCTGGCGGCGGATAACCGCGAACGGTTATTCGCCCTACAGTGCCCCGCCCACGCCATTCCCATGTAGGAGCGCGCCCTGCGCGCGAAATCGCGGGCAGGGCCCGCTCCTACGGGTCCAGGGGAGCACAGTCGTAGGCCGCATAACGCCTACGTCGCTCTCGCCCTGCGGCCTCAGCGTCCTTTCAGGCGGTAGCTGACCTGGGCGCGGCTCATGCCGAGCATCTGCGCGGCGGCGGTGATGTTGCCGCCGGTGCGCTCCATCGCCACCTGCACCAGGCGGCGTTCGACGTCTTCCAGCGAGATGCCCAGGGTCGGGTTGCGGCCGGAGACGAAGGCGAGCAGGCTGGCTAGCTCGGGTTCTCCGACGGCCTTGCTGGCCGTGGCTTCGGGCTGCGTCGGCGGCTGTGCGGGCGGTTCGCTGTCGGTTTCGGCGAGGGGGCGGGACAGCCGGCCTTCGGCCGTCAGCCCTATGGGCGTGGCGATCGGCGCGGCCCCGCCTTCGGCCAGGTGGATGACGTCCATCACCTCGCCGTCGGCGGCGGCGATGACGCCGCGTTCGATGAGGTTCTGCAGCTCGCGGATGTTGCCGGGGAAGCGGTAGGTCAGCAGCGCGTTGACCAGCCGCGTGCTGAAGCCCGCCAGCTGCCGGCCGTGGCGCAGGCTGAACTTGCGCAGGAAGTAGCTCATCAGCAGCGGGATATCTTCCCGGCGCTCGCGCAGCGGCGGCAGGTGGATGGGGAAGACGTTCAGGCGGTAGAACAGGTCCTCGCGGAAACGCCCGGCCTCCACCTCGCGGCGCAGGTCGAGGTTGGTGGCCGCGACCACCCTGACGTCCACGCGGATCGCCGTGGTGCCGCCGACCCGCTCCAGTTCGCCTTCCTGCAGCACGCGCAGGATCTTGCTCTGCGCGGCCAGGCTCAGGGTGGCGATCTCGTCGAGGAACAGGGTGCCGCCGTTGGCCCTTTCGAAGCGGCCGGGCCGCGAGCGCTCGGCGCCGGTGAAGGCGCCGCGCTCGACGCCGAACAGCTCGGCCTCCACCAGGTTCTCCGGCAGGGTCGCGCAGTTCAGCGCCACCAGCGGCCCCTGGCTGCGCTTGCTGGCCTGGTGCAGGGTGCGGGCGAAGAGTTCCTTGCCCACGCCGGATTCCCCGGTCAGCAGCACCGTCGCCTGGGTCGGCGCGACGCGCTGCAGCAGCTGGCTGGCGGCCATGAAGGCGGCGGAGATGCCGACCATCGGCTGGTCGTCGGCGGGGCTGGGCAGCGCGGCGACCGTCGTCGCCTGGCCGCTGCCGTAGGTGCTGCGGCCGAGGAAGTCGCTGGCGTCCAGGTGGGCCAGGTCGGCGTCGATGTCGTCCCATTCCTCCGCCGGCTTGCCGATGATGCGGCAGGCATGGTGGCCCATGGCGCGGCACTCCACCTCGCGGAACACCACCAGGCGCCCGAGCAGCGAGGAGGCGTAGCCGCTGGCGTAACCGATGCCCATCCAGCACGAGGGTTCGCTGCCCAGGCCATAGGTGGCGATGTGCTCGTCGGCCTCCAGCGAGTTGTGCCAGAGGAACTCGGAGTAGAAGTGGCCGATGCTGGAGTCGATCTCGAAATTGATCGGCTCGACGTTGACCATCCCTTCGAGCATGTGCAGGCGCGGGCCGGCGCTGTACAGGCTGGCATGGTCGCCCTCGGGCCACTGCTCGCTGACCTGGGCCGCGTCGCGCGCGCCGGCCTGCCAGCCGATGCGGGTGAGCAGGCCGCGGGCCTTGTCCAGCCCCTGGGCCTCGATCAGCTCGCGGCGGATGGCGCCGAAGGCGGAACCCTGCAGGAGCATCATGCGCTGGCCGCACAGCCAGATGCTGCCGTCCTGGGGGGAGAAGGCCACGGTCTCGGCCAGTTGCTCGGCAGAAGGCAGGCCCCGTGGATCGAATTGGCAGGCGCGGTCGACGATCAGGCGTTTCTGCCGGCTGAGCATGTGCCGGAAGAACTCCTCATCCGCCGCGCGCCCGTTCTTGCCCGTATTTGTAATAGTCATGAGGCAGTTCAAGAAGACGCAGGCTGGTCCGGGGAGTATGCCGGGCCGGCCACGGCGGTCAATCGGATTCCTGCCCGGAGGGGGAGGGAACGGCCGCATCCGTACGATAACCGCACAACATCCCGCGGCCGTCGAGCTTTCTCCGCCGCCGCGACTTTCTCTGCACAAAATTCCGCGCCCGGGCCGCCGCGGTTGCGGAAAACGCCGCAGAATCGCCCTGCTAAAAACACAAGATATTGTTTTTAAAGGATATTTTTATAGATCGCTGTAGTGGCACGATAGTTGTTAATGCCGAAACACCAGCAACCCAGAACCTCCATAACAAGAAACCGGTGATTTCGACATGAACATCCCCTGCGCTTTCCGCCATGCCCGTGCACTAGCCCATCCCGCCCTTGCCCGGCGCCGCTTCGCCCGCCCCGGCGACTGACCTTCGCCCAGCCCTTTTCCCTGTTTCCGTGGCCTTCGCCCAGGCCGGCGGCGGCCGTCCCTCGTCCAGTCAAGAGGCACCAGCAACGATGAGCACCAGACCCCAGCCCTACCAGAACCTCGAGCTACAGCCGATCGCCGGCGCCTGGCGCGCCGGGAGCAGCGGCCGGCACCTGGAGGTCGTCGACCCCTACACCCGGCAGAACCTGCTGCGCCTGGCCCTGGCCGACCGCAACGACCTCGACGCCGCCTATGCCAAGGCCGCCGAGGCCCAGCAGGCGTGGGCCGCCAGCGCACCCGCCGAGCGCGCCCGGGTGATGCTCGAGGCGGTGCGCATCCTCGATGCGCGCCGCGAAGAGATCATCGACTGGCTCGTCCGCGAGTCCGGCAGCACCCTGCTCAAGGCGCAGATCGAATGGGGCGCGGCGCGCGCCATCACCCTGGAGGCGGCCAGCCTGCCGAACCGCGTGCACGGGCGCATCGTCTCCTCCAACGTGCCGGGCAAGGAAAGCCGCGTGTACCGCACGCCGCTCGGGGTGATCGGGGTGATCAGCCCGTGGAACTTCCCGCTGCACCTCACCCAGCGCTCGCTGGCCCCGGCCCTGGCCCTGGGCAACGCCGTGGTGGTCAAGCCGGCCAGCGACACCCCGGTGTCCGGTGGCCTGCTGCTGGCGCGCGTGTTCGAGGAGGCCGGGCTGCCGGCCGGCGTGCTCAGCGTGGTGGTGGGCGCCGGTAGCGAGATCGGCGACGCCTTCGTCGAGCACCCGGTGCCGGCCTTCATCTCCTTCACCGGCTCGACCCAGGTCGGGCGCAACATCGGCCGTATCGCCAGCGGCGGCGCGCACCTCAAGCACGTGGCCCTGGAGCTGGGCGGCAACAGCCCCTTCGTGGTCCTCGCCGACGCCGACATCGAGCAGGCGGTGAACGCCGCCGTGGTGGGCAAGTTCCTCCACCAGGGGCAGATCTGCATGGCGATCAATCGCATCATCGTCGAGCAGCCGGCGCTGGAGGCCTTCACCCGGCGCTTCGTCGAGCGCGTCCAAGCACTGCCCTACGGCGACCCGCGCAAGCCGGAAACCGTGGTCGGCCCGGTGATCAACGACCGCCAGCTGCAAGGCCTGCGCGAGAAGGTCGCCAAGGCCCTGGACGAAGGCGCGCGCCTGCTGGTCGGCGGCGAGCCCCAGGGCAACGTCATGCCGCCCCACGTGTTCGGCGACGTCCACGCCGGCATGGAGATCGCCCGCGAGGAAATCTTCGGCCCGCTGGTGGGCATCCAGGCCGCGCGCGACGCCGAGCATGCGCTGGAGCTGGCCAACGCCAGCGAATACGGCCTGTCCAGCGCGGTGTTCACGTCGAGCCTGGAGCGCGGCGTGCAGTTCGCCCAGCGCATCCACGCGGGCATGACCCACGTCAACGACATGCCGGTCAACGACGAACCCAACGCGCCCTTCGGCGGCGAGAAGAACTCCGGCCTGGGCCGCTTCAACGGCGACTGGGCGATCGAGGAGTTCACCACCGACCACTGGATCACCCTGCAGCACTCGCCACGGCCCTATCCCTTCTGAGCGGCCGCTGGTCCCACCAATCCAATAACAAGATGGAGTACGAAATGTCCTTATCCTTCGACAGCCCGGCTGTGAAACGGACCTTCGCTGCTTGCCTTTGCGTGCCCCTGCTCGTGCTGGCCGGTAGCGCCTTCGCCGACGGCGACGGCGTGTGGAAAGGCGGCGCCAACGTCTACGAGAAAGTCTGCGGCCGCTGCCACGAGACCGGCATCGGGCCGGAGCTGAAGGGGCGCCAGCTGCCGTCGCCCTACATAGTCGCGGTGGCGCGCAACGGCCTGCGGGCGATGCCTGCCTGGCCGGCTTCCTTCATCGACGACAAGGCGTTGCAGCAGGTCGCCGACTACATCTCGCAGGCGCCCGCGCCGGCGGCCAAGCCCTGAGGAGCACGCCATGAATCTCGAACGTCGTTCCCTGCTCAAGGGCATGGCCCTGGGCGGCCTGGCGGGCATGACCCTGGGCGGCCCCGGCCTGGCCCTGGCGCGCAACATCGGCGGCGCCGCCCCGACGCAGCCGGCCCTGGTGCTGGTGGCCCCGGCCGTGGTCGGCTCGGCCTTCCTCCAGGGCATCGCCGCCAGCCCGGCCGGCGCCTATGCCGAGGTGCTGCGCAGCGATGCCAGCCTGGCTTTCGTCCGCGAACTGCAGCGGCGCCTGGAGACCGGAAGGCCGCAGCGCATCGTCGGCCTGCTGGACGATGCCAGCGCCGCGCTGGTGGTCGACCTGGCGCGCAGCGCCGGCGCCCGCGTGCAGTGGCTCGGTGAGCACAGCGCCGATGCGCGCGCCTCGCGGCACCGGCTGATTACCGCGGACGCCGCCCACGGCCACGCCCTGCAACTGGGCCTGCAGCTGGACGCCTGTGGCGCCGGTTTCGACCTGCGCGAGCAGTGCCCGCTGGGCAGCCGGCAGCCCCTGCGGCTGGGCGCGGCCACCCGCACTGCCGGCAGCGCCGAGCAATGGGCCGCCACCCTGGGCTACGGCCTGGCCGCGCTGGGCGAGCGCGAGCCGGCGCCCGCGCCGCTGGTCGCCGGCCACCCGAGCCCGCTGGCCGGGCATTTCGTTTCGTTCTCGATCCAGGCTTGAAGGAGCACATCCCATGACTGACGCAACCAACAAGGCCGTGCTCCCGCGCGGAGTCGATGCGAACCACTTCCAGCAGGCGCTGGCCAAGTTCCGCAAGCTGCTGGGCGAGGAGAACGTCCTGGCCAAGGACGACCAGCTGATCCCCTACGGCAAGATCATGATGCCGGTGGACAACGCCGAGCACGCGCCCTCCGCCGCCGTCACCGCCACCAGCCTCGAGCAGGTGCAGGGCGTGGTGAAAATCTGCAACGAGTTCAAGATCCCACTGTGGACCATCTCCACCGGGCGCAACTTCGGCTACGGCTCGGCGGCGCCGGCGCAACGCGGCCAGGTCATCCTCGACCTGAAGAAGATGAACAAGATCCTCCACATCGACCCCGAGCTGTGCACCGCCCTGGTCGAGCCCGGCGTCACCTACGGCCAGCTCTACGACTACCTGCAGGAACACAACCTGCCGCTGATGCTGTCCTTCTCCGCGCCCTCGGCCATCGCCGGCCCAGTGGGCAACACCATGGACCGCGGCGTGGGCTACACCCCCTACGGCGAGCACTTCCTCATGCAGTGCGGCATGGAAGTGGTGCTGGCCAACGGCGACGTCTACCGCACCGGCATGGGCGGGGTGCCGGGCGACAAGGCCTGGCAGGTGTTCAAGTGGGGCTACGGCCCGACCCTGGACGGCATGTTCACCCAGGCCAACTACGGCATCTGCACCAAGATGGGCTTCTGGCTGATGCCCAAGCCGCCGGTGTTCAAGCCCTTCTGCATCGTCTACGACGACGAGGCGGACATCGCCGACATCGTGGAAATGATCCGTCCGCTGCGCATCGCCCAGATCATCCCCAACGCGGTGGTGATCGCCAACGCGCTGTGGGAGGCCGCCGGCATCAGCGTGCGCCGCGCCGACTACATCAAGGAGAAGGGGGCGACGCCGGACTCGGTGATCCAGAAGATCGTCAAGGACAAGGGCCTGGGTCAGTGGAACGTCTACGCGGCGCTGTACGGCACCGCCGAGCAGGTGGAGGTGAACTGGAAGATCGTCACCGAGACCGTGAAGAAGTCCGGCAAGGGCCGCATCGTCACCCAGGAGCAGGCCGGCGACACCCAGCCGTTCAAGTACCGCGCCGAGCTCATGAGCGGCGTGCCCAACCTGCAGGAGTTCGGCCTGTACAACTGGCGTGGCGGCGGTGGCTCCATGTGGTTCGCCCCGGTCAGCCAGGCGCGCGGCAGCGAATGCGACAAGCAGAAGGTGCTGGCCAAGAGGATCCTCAACAAGCACGGCCTGGACTATACCGGCGAGTTCATCGTCGGCTGGCGCGACATGCACCACGTGATCGACGTGCTCTACGACCGCACCGACCCGGAGGAGACCCAGCGCGCCCACGACTGCTTCGCCGAGCTGCTGGACGAGTTCGCCAAGGAGGGCTACGCGGTGTACCGCGTGAACACCGCCTTCCAGGAGCGGGTGGCGCAGATCTACGGCCCGGTCAAGCGCAAGGTGGAACACGCCATCAAGCGCGCCCTGGACCCGAACAACATCCTCTCGCCGGGCAAGTCCGGCATCGACCTCGCCAACAACTTCTAGCCACCGCAACGGGCCCCGCCGGCAATCGCCGGCGGGGCCTTTCGCACAGCTGGTTCAACTGGCCCGTTCCGCGCACGCCGGGTGCCGGGGGCCCGGAACGGGAGCGACTCGCGCCATGCGCAACTGGTTTGACAACCTCGGTGTCACCTACAAGCTGGGGCTGGGCTTCGGCCTGGTCCTGTGCCTTACCGCGCTGCTCGCGGTGGGCGACTGGATCAGCCGCGAGAGCCTGCTGCAGCGCAGCCGGGCCCAGGAGGTCTACGGCGCGCTCAACGAATCGCTGGCGGAGCTGCGCCTGTCGCTGCAGGACTATTTGCTGGACGGCGCCAAGGCGGCCAGCGAGCAGCGCCTGGGCGCGGCGCTGGACGACTTCGAGCGCCAGCAGGCGGCGATGCGTGCGCGCAAGCTGTCCACCCGCGCGGACCTGCTCGCCCTGGAGCAGCAACAGGGCGCACTGGTCGGCGACTACCGCCAGGCCCTCGGCAAGCTGCAGGCCGCCAACCATGCGGCCAGCGCCGTTCGCGACGAGATGGCCGAACGCGCCGAGCGGGCCTTCAAGGCGCTCAGCGCCCTGCAAGCGCTGGCGGCGGGCCTGGACGAGCACGACGAGCGCCGCTTCGCCTATTACCAGGCCGGCACGCAGCTGATGCAGGACCTGCTGCTGGTCCGCTACCGCGCGGCGGGCTACGTGGCCCACCCCGGGCCGGAGTCCGAGCGGCTGCTGAACGAACAGATGCGCCTGGCCATGGAAAACTTCCCGCGCCAGGCCAAGGTCTTCGGCGCACAGCCCCCTGCCGAGCTGCTGGCGGTGGCGGCGGACCAGCAGAGCTACGCCAAGTGCATCGAGGCCTACCGGGCTGCCACTGCCACGGTGGAACAGGCCCGCCAGGTACTGATCAAGGTCGCCGAGCAGACCCGCGAGATCACCCAGGCGCTGACCCGCCAGCAGATCGAACTGCGCGACGAGGTGGCGGCCTTCAGCCGCATGGCCCAGGCCAGCGTGGCCCTGCTGGCGATACTGGCCAGCGCCCTGGCCGCCTGGTTCATCACCCGCCGCATCACCCGGCCGCTGCACGACACCATGCAGGTGGTCGAGCGCATCGCCTCGGGCGACCTGTCGCAGAACATCCAGGTCAGCCGCCGCGACGAACTGGGCAGCCTGCAGCAGAGCATGCAGCGCATGAGCTGGAACCTGCGCGACCTGATCGGCGGCATCCGCGACGGCGTGACGCAGATCGCCAGCGCTGCCGAGGAACTCTCGGCGGTCACCGGGCAGACCAGCGCCGGGGCCAACAGCCAGAAGGTCGAGACCGACCAGGTGGCCACCGCCATGCACGAGATGTCCGCCACTGTGCAGGAAGTTGCGCGCAATGCCGAGCAGGCCTCCCAGGCCGCCTCCGCCGCCGACCGCGAGGCCCACGACGGCGACCGCGTGGTGAACCAGGCGGTGGAGCGGATCGAGCGCCTGGCCGGGGAAGTGGAACGCTCCGCCGACGCCATGCAGCGCCTGGAGCAGGAGAGCGAGAAGATCGGCAAGGTCATGGACGTGATCAAGTCGGTGGCCGAGCAGACCAACCTGCTGGCCCTCAACGCCGCCATCGAGGCCGCCCGCGCCGGCGAGGCGGGCCGCGGTTTCGCCGTGGTGGCCGACGAGGTGCGCGGCCTGGCCCGGCGCACCCGGCAGTCCACCGAGGAGATCGAGGCCCTGGTCGCCGCCCTGCAGAGCGGCACCCGCCAGGTCTCCAGCACCATGCTGGGCAGCCGCGAACTCACCGCCAGCAGCGTGGCCCTGAGCCGCCAGGCCGGCGAATCCCTGGGCAGCATCACCCGCACCGTGTCCAGCATCCAGGCGATGAACCTGCAGATCGCCACCGCCGCCGAGCAGCAGAGCGCCGTGGCCGAGGAAATCAGCCGCAGCGTGGCGAGCGTGCGCGACGTCTCGGAACAGACCGCTGCCGCCAGCGAGCAGGTCGCCGCCTCCAGCGTGGAACTGGCGCGCCTGGGCGGGCAGCTGCAGGCGCTGGTCGGGCGTTTCCACGTCTGAGCCCGGACGGGTGGCGCTCCGTGCGCTACCCGTCGCTCAGTGGCGCCCGCCGTTCCTGTCCCGCTCCGGGAGCGTGCCGGGCAGCACCAGGCCGTCGGGCAGCCAGAGCCGCTCCAGGTTGCGGAAGCCCCAGCGCGCCGGGTCCTCGCGCTGCACGATGCGGTCGTAGATGCGCACGTCGGCCAGGTCGCGCAGCTCCTTGGCGATCGCCTGGCGCCGGTGGGTGCAGAAGAACACCTTCACTTGCGGGCGCGTCAGGTTCTCCGGGTTCTGCTGGACCACCACGCCGAGCTGCCCGGACTCCAGGCGCACCAGGCTGCCGATGGGGTAGATGCCGATGGCCTTGACGAACGCCTGGAACAGCTGCGGGTCGAAATGCCCCTCCCAGCTGGCCATGCGGGCCAGGGAGCCGGCGGCTTCCCAGGCGCACTTGTAGGGGCGGTCCGAGGTGATGGCGTCGTAGACGTCGCAGATCGCCGCCATGCGGGCCAGCAGGCTGATCTGGTTACCCGCCAGACGGTGCGGGTAGCCGGTGCCGTCGTAGCGCTCGTGGTGGTGCAGGCACACGTCCAGCACCTGCGCCGACAGGCGGGTGTGCTGGCGCAGTATCTCGTGGCCGCGCTCGGGGTGGGTACGCATGATGGCGAGCTCGGCTTCGTCGAGCTTGCCGGGCTTGTTGAGGATCGCCGGCGGCATGGCCATCTTGCCGATGTCGTGGAGCATCCCGGCCAGGCCGGCCTCGCGCTGGGCCTCGACGTCCAGGCCGAGCTGCCGGGCCAGGGCCACCATCAGCGCGCACACCGTCACCGAGTGCATGTAGGTGTATTCGTCCTTGTTCTTCAGCCGGGCCAGGCTGATCAGCGCCGAGGCGTCGCGGGCCAGCGAGGCGCAGATGTCCTCCACCAGCGGCAGGCACAGGTCCAGGTCGATCGCCCGGCCCATGCGGGCCTCGTGGAACAGGCCGATCAGGGTCTTCCTGGAGCGTTCGAGGATGCGCGCGGCCTCGTGGAATTCGTCCGGGTAGCTGGGCGGCGGCGGTTCGACGACGGGCTCGAGGACCAGGCCGGCGATGCCTGCGGCAGGCGCCGCGGGGCTCTGCGCCGGCGCTTGGGCATCGGCGGTGCCGGTGACGCCCAGGCCGCGCGCATCGTCGATCCATAGCCACTGCACGCCGCTGTTCTGCAGGGCGCGAAGGTCGCCGGGGTTTTCCAGCATGAAGCGGGTCTTCCAGAAGGGGTGGGAAAGCCAGTTGCCCTCCAGCGACTGGATGAACATTCCCAGGCGAACCTGGTCGGTGTGGATCCGCTTAAGCATGGGGCACCTGTGGGCCAAGGGCTGTCTTCGTCGAGTGCCATTATCTCGGCGCCAGGAAGTGGCGCTTCTGCCGGAGCGTAGAGGCCCTTTGCCAGCGGGGAAAATATTTTCGTCGAATACGGAAAACCCGCTCTGTAATGGCAAAGTAACGGTCGGTCGGAGACTGACGTGTAGGAACTCATCGGAATGCCGAGCTTTATTCCCGATGTGCTGGAGGGGCAGCGCATCCTGGTCGTCGATGACGTCGAGAGCGAGCGCCGGCTGCTCGCCGAATACCTGCAGCAGCGGGGTTGCCGCATCTACCTGGCGAGCAACGGCCAGGACGCCTTCAAGAAGGTCCAGCTGGTCAACCCCGACCTGGTGCTGATGGATGTGCTGATGCCCGTCTGGGATGGCCTGACCTGCTGCCGGATGATGCAGGCCAACGCCCATACACGGAACATCCCCGTGGTCTTCCTGACCGGCGCCTGCACCCCCGAGGAGCGCGTCCGCGGCCTGCTCGTCGGCGCTGTCGACTACATCTCCAAGCCCTTCAACCTGGAAGAGGTGCGCCTGCGCCTGACCATCCACCTGCGCCGCTGGGGCACGGACAGGCAGGCCGAGTCCACGCCGCTCAACCACGTCGGCAACCTCGACAGCATCCTGTTCCAGTCGGCCCGCCAGCTGCTGGTGCGTTCGCTGTCGCACACCCCGGAGCTGCAGGAGCTGGCGGACGCCGTGGGCACCAACAGCAAGCGCCTGAACGAGGCCTTCCGCCAGTGCGTGGGGGTGACGGTGTTCGAGTACCTGCGCGAGGAGCGCATGAAGGAGGCCTGCGTGCTGCTCAGCGGCACCGGCCTGCCGATCCAGGCCATCGCCCTGGAAGTGGGCTTCACCAGCGGCGCCAACTTCTCCACCGCCTTCCGCGAGCGCTACGGCCTCTCGCCCAGTCAGTTCCGGCAGTCGCGCCTGGACCTGGAGCCCGGCGATGCGCCCTGACCCCCGCGCCGCCTTCACCGCCCTGCTGGGGTGCCTGGCGCTGCTGCTGGTGGTGGGCGTGTCGCTGCTGCTCAACCGTGGCGACCTGCAGGAACCCCACATCGACCTGACCAGCGCCGCCCAGGTGCTGGAGGAGGCGCCCGGCCAGGTGCTCACGCCGGCGCAGGCCTGGCGGCTGCAGGGCTGGCAGCCGGCCGATGCGCGAAGCCTGGCCGCGCCGCGGCGGGAGTCGACGCTGTGGCTGCGCCTGCGGCTGACCAACCCGGATGCCATCGCCTGGGAGCGCTGGCTGGAAGTGGCGCCCTGGCGGGTCGGCGAGGTCGACCTGTACCGCCTGGACGCGGCCGGCGAACGCGTCGTCGGGCACTGGCACGTCGGCCTGTCGGTGCCCCTGGCCGAACGCTCGCTGCATAGCCGGCGCAACCTCCTACCGGTGGCGCTGGCTCCGGGGGAGAGCCGCGAGCTGTTGCTGCGGGTGTACAGCGAGAACCGCCGGAGCCTGGCCCTGAGCCTGTGGGACATGGGCGCCGTGCTGGCCCAGGACAACCTCGAGCAGCTGACCCAGTCGATGCTGCTCGGCTGCGTGCTCACCCTGGCCGTGCTGCTGTTGCTGCGCCTGGACTGGAGCTTCGCCATGCTCGCCCTGTGGCTGGGCGCCGCCTACGCGATGGAGGCGGAAAAGGAAGGCTACCTGGCCTTCCACCTGTTCAGCGGGCTGTCCGCCCATGGCCCGGGCATGCGCATCGCCTTCTGGCTGGTTTCCCTGGTCGGCTTCCTGGTCGCCGCCCGGCGCCTGCTCGGCCTGGCCGGGCGGGGCACCTGGCGGCGCCTGTACCTGGCCGGCATCTTCGCCTGCCTGGCGCTGCTCGTCGCCCTGCCCGGGCTCGGGAACAACCAGGCGCGCACGCTGAACCTGGCGCTGAGCCTCTGCATCCTGGCGTGCTGGCCGCTGTCGCTGCTATCCCTGCGGCTGCGCGGCGACTTCTGCCGGCAGGTCCTGGTGGCGCTGTTCCTGCTGAGCTGGGCGGAAAGCTTCTGGTTCACCCTTTCCTACGTCCTCAACCGCGGCTACAGCGGGCTGTTCAGCATCGATGCGCTCATGCTCCGGCTGAGCGTCATCGTCGGCATCATCGGCCTGTTCAGCCTGCAGCAGCAGATGCGCAAGCAATGGATGGAGCGGGAGAGCCTGCAGAGCGAGCGCCGGCAGAACGCCCGGCTGGAGGAGGCGGTCTCCCGGCGCACCGCGGAGCTGCAGGCGGCGCTGGTGAAGGCCAAGGACGCCAACCAGGCGAAGGTCGAGTTCCTCGGGCGGGTCAGCCACGACCTGCGCTCGCCGCTGACCTCCATCATCGGCTATGCCCAGCTGCTGCAGGAGGAGGGCGGGCGCGGCACCCGCAAGGCCGGTGTCATCCTGCGCAGCGCGAGCCACATGCTGGCCTTGGTCAATGATCTGATCGACCATGCCCGCGGCGTTTCCAGCGACCAGCTGGACGTCCAGCCGGTCTACATCCACGGCCTGCTCGACGCGGTGGCGATGGACGCGCACATCCTCGCCCGGCGCAACCGCAACGCATTCCGGCTGACGCTGGCCGGCGACATCCCCACGGTGCTGCAACTGGATGCCAAGCGCCTGCGCCAGGTGCTGATCAACCTGCTGGACAACGCCGCCAAGTTCACCCACGACGGGCGCATCGGCCTGCAGGTGGAGGCCACCGAGCGCGCGCCCCAGGCTGGCCTGGCGCAACTGCGCTTCTGCGTGAGCGATACCGGCTGCGGCATTCCCGCCGAGGACCTGCCGAAACTCTTCACGCCGTTCTTCCGCGGCGCCGGCGGCGACGTCGAGGGCACCGGGCTCGGCCTGGCCATCGTCGAGCACTGGGTCCAGCTCATGGGCGGGCGGGTGAGGGTGCAGAGCGCGCCCGGCGAGGGGACCCGCGCCAGCTTCGAGCTGACCCTGGCCGTCGGCACCGAGCAGGACATGCAGCAGCCGCAGCTGTTCGACCTGCCGATGAAGACCCTGCCCGTGCGCGGCGAGGGGCGCCTGGTCTGGGTCGTCGAGGACAACGCCGACATCCGCGACATGCTGGTGGACCTGCTGGTGGCCAGCCGCTTCCGCGTCGAGGCGGCCGTCGACGGGGGGGATTGCCGGGAGCGCCTGATGGCGCCGGGCGGTCAGCGGCCGGACCTGGTCCTGACCGACTACCTGATGCCGCGCTGCAATGGCGGCGAGCTCCTGCGGGCGCTGCGCGAACGCTGGTCCGACCTGCCGGTGGTGCTGATGTCCGCCACCCAGCAGACCATGCAGAGCCTCGGCCAGGCCGGCGGGCTGCCGTTCGACGCCAGCCTGGTGAAGCCCATCAGCCTGGCCGACCTGGGCGCTACGCTGGCCCAACTGCTGCACCTGCGCGGCGGCCTGGGCGCCGTGGATGAAAAGCATGACCGCCGTCAGGAAGTCCTTGCCGAACAGTTGAAATCCTTGACGTCAGGGCAGCAGCAGCAACTTCAGGCACTGGTGGAAGCCGGTGCCGTCACCGACCTCATCGAGTGGAGTCGAACACTCGCCGATTCCTGCCAGGCGTTGGCGGTGCACTTGCGGGAACTGGCAGAAACAGGGGACTTGGACTCCATAGAAAAAACGATGGGCTGGTTGCTGGAAAGCGACCAGTGAAGTCTTGAGTTTTACTTTTGAGAAAGGCAAGGCCCCGGCAGCTTGCATGCCCAAGGGGTTGAGTGGGGGGGAAAATGAAAAACAAAGAATTCCGGGCGTTCGAGGTGCTGGTCATCGATGACGAGCCCGAGGTCGCCTCGGAACTTTCAGAAGTGCTGGAGAGCGTCGGTTTCGCCTCGGTCGGTTGCAGTTCCATCGGCGAGGCGGTCGCGCTTTTCAGGAAGAACGCCAAGTTGCGGATACTGGTCTGCGACCTGAACCTGGGCCGCGAATGGGGCCTGGACGCCATCGGGGAAATCAGGCGCGCGGTGGGGGACGATTATCTTTTCGAAGTCATCGTCCTCACCGGTTTCGGTGAAAGCGAAAAGGTGGTCGAGGCGATGCGCGCCGGGGCCTCCGACTTCCTCATGAAGCCGGTATCGCCACAGGAACTGATCGCGTCCGTGGAGCGCATCGAAAGCAAGCTGCTGCAGAGCATCAGGCGGCAACGCAAGATACTGCACCTGAACGGGCGCCTCGAACACATAGCGGAGTCGCTGAACTCGCTGTTCCAGGATGTCAGCGCGATAAAGATGGATGTCCACGGCGGCCAGGACGTATTCGGCTTGGCAGCGGACGAAGAAGACAGTTCAAGGAAGATGGATATCAGCAGCCCGCTGTTCTGCAACCTGACGCATCGCCAGCAGGAAGTGGCGCAGTTGATCTGCAAGGGCTATTCGAACTACCGGGTGGCCCATGAACTGGGTATTTCCGAGAACACCGTGAAGCTCTACATCACCCAGATATTCAAGCTGCTGCGCGTGAGCAACCGGACGCAGCTGGCCATGCTGCTCGCCGCCTCTTCCGTGGCGCCGGGGGGCATGGATGCCCGGGGTTCGCTGAGGTAGCCCGCGGCGAGTCCCGGGGAGGCCTGCGGGCCCCTACAGGTCCTGGTTCACCCGGCGCCGCGGCGACGACTTGAGCGCCAGCTGGGTCCTGTTGCTGAGCCCGGTGAGCCGCAGGGACTGGGAGACGTAGAGCTTCACCGTGTGCTCGCTGATGCCCAGCTTGCAGGCGATCTGGTAGTTGCTCAGGCCCTTGCCGATGAGTTTCACCACGTCGAGCTGGCGCAGCGAGAGCTTGGCGAAGAACGGGTTGGCCAGCGGGTCTTCCGGCGCTTTCGCCCCGCCGCTGTCCATCGACGCCTCGCCCTTCGCCGGCCTGGACGAAGTGTTCACGTAGTTGATCGCCTTCTTCGCATCGCTGGCCAGGGACTTCAGGCTCTCGGTCAGCACGTCCAGCCTGGACTCTGCCTGGATGACCCGCTGGCGGTGCCGGACGCGCTCCTCCAGCCTGCCGGCCAGCTTCTCCAGCGAGGCCAGCAGCAGCTCGGGGTTCAGCGGCTTGGTGTGGAAGTCGGCGAAGCCGCTGCGCAGCACCTCGATCACTTCGTCCTTGCCGGCCCGCCCGCTGATGGTGATGGCCTCGAAGAGCCTTTCGCCGCCGGCCAGCGCCTGCATCTGCTCCAGCACCCTGGGGCCCTGGCTGTCCTGCAGGTCGAAGTCGAGGATCAGCAGGTCGATGCCGGGGTTGTCCCGGAACAGCGCCAGGGCCTGTGCCGCCGTGCCGGCGCCCAGGCAGCGGTAGCCGGCGCAGTCCAGCAGGTCGACCACCTCTTCGACGATGTCGGGCTCGTCGTCGAGGATGAGTATCTGGTGCCCGTGCAGCTCCGCTTTTCTTGTCGCCACTGTCTCTACACCTTGTTGCGCGGGCGCCGGCCCAGGCCGGATGCCGCGCTGCGTTCAGCCGGATTGCGGGAGGTTGCGCGAGCGCAGTTCCAGGTATTCGCTCAGGTCCTGGAGCCTGTCGCGCTCCAGCTTCCTGCGCATGTGCGAGCGTATCCGGCTGAGGAAGGTGCGCGGCTCCACCGGCTTGGGGATGAAGTCGGCCGCACCCAGTTCGAAGCCTTCCAGCTCGGCCTCGGTGGTGTCCTCGCCGGTGAGGAAGATGATGGTGATGTCCTTCGTCCGCGCGTCGGACTTGATCGCTTCGCACAAGCGATGCCCGTTCATGCCCGGCATGCCCAGGTCGGCGATGACGATGTCCGGAAGGGGGACTTCCTCCAACTTTCCGAGGGCCTCATGGCCGGAGCCTGCGGTTTTTATATTGAAGAGACTTTCGAGCAACTCTGCCGTCGAGGCCAGTGCGTCGGGGTCGTCGTCAACGAGCAATATCAGGGGAAGTTCCGATCGGGTCAGCATCGCTATTCCGGAGCTCTGGGAAAGTTGGGTTGGTCTGCTTCCTTTTTCATTCAGGCTGGGCAAGGCTGATCGCTTCAAATTGCCCAGCTGCACGCGCGGATATTCATCGGGTTGCCCCACTTTCACAGGCCAGAACCCTTGCCGGTCTTGCCGAAGCCGTGGGGCGAAGCGGTTGCCGCGGCGAGAGGCTCAGAGCGCGTCGGAGATGCTCTGGAAGGTCGCAACCAGCTTGGGGCCGAGGATTTTCAGGGTGGCGATGATGGCCACGGAGATCAGGCCGGCGAGGACCGCGTATTCGATGGCGGTGGCCCCTTCCTTGTCCTTGGCGAATGCCTTCATGGAAGAGACGAGTTTGCGGAATTTCAACTTGAAGTTCATGGTGCCTCCATTGCGGATATATTCTTAATATTCTTCGACTCCCCGTACTTTTTGACAACCAGTAGAAAAGTCATAGTAGCTTCTGGTTGTTTTATTCCACATGCCGCCAAGGTAACTTGCCGCCTCCTCGCAAGGACGCTGAGTCGGCTATCGGTTACTTGTTTTTCAAGTGCCCCCGGCGACTTTCGTTACTTGTTTCCTGAATGTGCTTTCCGTTGGCTGCAACGAAATCATTATCATGAAAAGTAAATTGTTGATGGCGTTTGCCGGGCTTCTGTTGCTGGGGGCGGTGGTGGTCGGTTACCTGGGGTTGTCCATCGGCCGGCCCGAGGCGCCGGCGGTGGCCAGCGAGCCGGTACCCGCCGTGGTTCCCACCGATGCCGACAAGTTGCAGAGAACCCCCGTGGTGGTGGTCACCCGCGACCTGCCGGCGCTGGCCGTGCTGGGCAAGGACGACCTGCGCCTGGAATACCTGCAGACCGCGCCGGTGGGCAGCTACACCAAGGCCGAAGCCTTGCTCGGCCAGCGTGTCTGGGTACCGGTGTCGGCCGGCAGCATCCTTTCCGGCGCGGTGCTGGAGCCCGGCGGGCCGCTGGCGCGGACCATCCGCCCGGACGAGCGGGCCATGGCCATCGCCGTGGACGACGTGGTCGGCGGCGGCGGTTTCGTGCTGCCGGGCGACTACGTCGACGTGGTGCTCTACGTCGCCGACCAGCAGGGCATCCAGCGCGACATCCGCGCCCAACTGGTGCTGCCGGGCGTGCGCGTACTCACCTATGGCGAGCAGATCGCCGTGGCCGGCGACGGCCAGGCCCGCCATGCCGACGACGGCAAGGACAAGGAACGCAAGGTGGCGCGCACCGCGGTGCTGGCGGTGCCGGCGAACGCCACCGCGCGCCTCATGCTGGCCAGCCAGGCCGGTTCGCTGCGCCTGGCGGTACGCAGCAAGGACGAGAAGCTCTACGAGAAAGAGCAGCAGGGCAGCTACCTGCATACCGTCCTCAACCCCGCGAACACCGAGGCCGTGACGCTGGACCAGCTGCTCGGTCGCCGTCCGCCGGCGGCCCCGGCCGCCCCGCGCAGCCAGGCCCGGCCACGGGCCGCGGCGGGCGTGGCGGTCTACCGCGGCGGCACGGTTGCGCACGAGGCGCCTTGAATCAGCCCCTGGAGCAGGGAAAGGGAGTAGTAGGATGGCTTGCAAGATGGGAGACCGGCGTCCGGCTGGTCGGGTAGGCGTCTGCCTCGCGGGCGCCATGGCATGGGCGCTGCTGGCTTCGGCGCAGGCCGCGCCCAAGGCCTGCGAAGGGCTGGCTCTGCTGCCGCAGAAACTGGTACTGGCGGTGCAGCAGGGTGCCCAGCAGGACCAGCAGTTGCCGCTGCCGATCAAGCGCCTGGCCATTGGCGATCCGCAGATCGCCGACGTGCAGTTGCTGGACAAGCGCAATTTCCTGGTCACCGGCAAGGCCCAGGGGGAGACCAGCCTGCTGGTCTGGACCGGCTGCCCGGGCGACCCGCTGCGGGCCCAGGTACAGGTGGCCGGGCGCTCGGTGCGTGACGTGGGCGCCGCCAGCGATGCTGCCGCCACGACCCTGCCCAGCCAGGTGCAGACCGACATCCGCTTCGTCGAGGTCAGCCGCAGCAAGCTCAAGCAGGCCAGTTCGTCCCTGGTGCGGCGCGGTTCCAACCTGTTCGTGCTCGGCGCGCCGGGCAGCCTGAGCGGCATCAGCGTCGGTTCCGACGGTGGCGTGAGCGGCAACTTCGGCACCGGCGACAGCGGCTTCAACGTCATCTGGGGCGGTGGCAGCAGCAAGGTCCTGGGCTTCCTCAACATGCTCGAGGGCAGCGGCTTCGCCTATACCCTGGCGCGCCCGAGCCTGGTGGCCACCAGCGGGCAGAGCGCGTCCTTCCTGGCCGGTGGCGAGTTCCCCATCCCGGTGCCCAACGGCAACAACGACAACATCACCATCGAGTACAAGGAATACGGCGTACGCCTGACCCTGACGCCGACGGTGATGTCCAGCGGGCGCATCGCCCTGAAGGTGGCGCCGGAGGTCAGCGAGCTGGACTTCTCCGCCGGGATCAAGACCGACGGCATCGCGGTGCCGGCGCTCAACGTGCGGCGCACCGACACCAGCGTGAACCTCGCCGATGGCGAGAGCTTCGTGATCAGCGGCCTGATCAGCAGCAACACGGTGAGCAACGTCGACAAGTTCCCCGGCCTGGGCAACCTGCCGGTGCTGGGCGCGTTCTTCCGCTCCTCGCAGCTGGACAAGGACGACCGCGAACTGCTGATGGTGGTCACCCCGCACCTGGTCCAGCCGCTGGCGGCCAACGCCAGTCTGCCCAAGCTGCCCGGCGAGGGCCTGCGCAAGTACGACCCCGGTTTCGGCGAGTTCTACTTCCTGGAGAACGGCCAGTTCGACGGCCGCGCTTCCGCCAACGGGATGTCCGAGTGATGGCCGGCGACCTGTTGGGGCGCAGCGGCAGCCGTGTGCCCGCCACGTCGGGCCGCAACGCCGGGCAGACCTTCGTCGCGCTGACCCAGCATGCGGGCGAGCTGGAGTGGCTGCAGAGCAGCCTGGCCAGCACCGGCCAGGTGGTCTGCGCCACCAGCGGCACCCTGGAGGAGTTGCTGGCGCTGCTCGACGTGACCGGCGCCGGCGTGCTCTTCATCAGCCTGGGCAAGGCCAACCTGATGGTGCATGGGGCCCTGATCGAGGGCCTGGTGTCGGCGCGGCCGCTGCTCTCGGTGGTGGCCGTGGGCGACGGCCTGGACAACCAGCTGGTGCTGGCGGCCATGCGCGCCGGCGCCCGCGACTTCATCACCTATGGCGCCCGTGCCAGCGAGCTGGGCGGGTTGGTCCGGCGCCTGGGCGGGCGCCTGCCCAGCGTGCCGGTGAGCGCCGTGCACCAGGGCGAGCTGGTCGCCCTGGCCTGCGCCCGGCCGGACGCCGACGGCGCCTTCGTCGCCCTGCACCTGGCGCTGGCCCTGCAGGCCCAGGCGGGCAACCGGGTGCTGCTGGTGGACATCGGCCAGCCGGCCGGCGAGGCCCTGGCCATCCTCGGCATGGACGCGCCCTTCACCTTCGCCGATGCCATGCGCAACCTGCGCCGCCTCGACCAGACGCTGATCGACAGCGCCTTCAGCCGCCACGAGTCCGGCCTGCGCCTGCTCAGCCTGACCGACGAGCCCGGGGTGCTGGAGCGCATGACCACCGCCGAGCTGTACCTGCTGCTGGGCAACCTGCGCACGGCTTTCAGCCACGTGCTGATCAACTTCACCGCCATGCCCGAAGGCGAGCTCGCCCGGCAATTGCTGCAGCAGGCCAGCCGCGTGCTGTGGCTGGTGGACCAGAGCGTGCCGGCGTGCCGCAAGGGCCTGGAAAGCCTGCGTCGCCTGCGCGAGAACAGCCAGGCGCTGCCCCCCGTCGAACTGCTGGTGGAGCGCTACCTGCCGGCGGTGCCGCCGGACCAGCAGGCGCTGTGCCGCATGTTCGGCCTGGAGCTCTTCGGCGTGCTGCCGGCCTCGGCGGAGGCGCGCCTGCGGGCGAAGAACCTCGGCCGCAGCCTGTTCGAGGTGGCCCCGCGCGACCCGCTGGCCATCAAGCTGCGCGCGCTGGCCGAGCCGCTCGGCGCGCTGGACGGCCAGCCGCGGCGGCGCTTCCCCTGGTTCGGCCGCTTCCGGGGCGCGCGTCCATGAACTACGCCAGCAGCCTCGGTAGCCACGAGCAGGAGATGCAGCGCCTGAAGATGCGCCTGCACCGCTACATCATCGACGAGATCGACGAAGACGGCGTGAACCTGCTGGAAGGCGCGCGGGCGGCGGTGGCCCAGTACGTCTCCGAGAAGGTCGGCGAGTACGCCGCGCGGCGCCAGCTGGCGATCTCCCGCTACGAGCTGGACCGCCTGGCCGAGGAGGTGGTGGACGAGCTGACCGGCTTCGGCCCGCTGGAAGTGCTGCTGCGCGACCCGGACATCAGCGAGATCCTGGTCAACGGCCCCGACCGCGTCTTCGTCGAGCAGCGCGGCCGCCTGTACCAGAGCGACCTGCGCTTCATCGACGCGCACCACGTGCAGCGCGTCATCCAGCGCATCCTGGCGCCGCTGGGCCGGCGCCTGGACGAGTCCAGCCCGATGGTCGACGCGCGCCTGCCCGACGGCAGCCGGGTCAACGCCATCATCCCGCCGGTGGCCCTGGACGGCCCCTGCCTCTCCATCCGCAAGTTCAGCAAGGAACTGCTGCAGAGCGCCGACCTGCTGGCCTACCAGAGCGTCGACGAAGCGCTGCTGGCGTTCCTGCGCCAGGCGGTGGAGAACCGCTGCAACATCCTCATCAGCGGCGGCACCGGCACCGGCAAGACCACGCTGCTCAACGTGCTGAGCGGCTTCATCGACGCGCGCGAGCGCATCGTCACCATCGAGGACACCGCCGAGCTGCAACTGGGCCACGACCACGTGGTGCGCCTGGAAACGCGGCCGCCGAACGCCGAGGGCTATGGCGAGGTGACCGCCCGCGACCTGATCCGCAACGCCCTGCGCATGCGCCCGGACCGCATCATCCTCGGCGAGATCCGCGGGGTGGAAGTGCTGGATGTGCTGCAGGCGATGAACACCGGCCACGACGGCTCGATGAGCACGGTGCACGCCAACTCGGCGATGGATTCGCTGCTGCGCATGGAAATGCTGGTGGGCCTGGCCGGGCACAAGCTGCCCGAGCAGACGCTGCGGCAGATGATCTGCGCGGCGCTGGACATCGTGGTGCAGATCACCCGCCAGGCCAACGGCCGGCGCTGCATCAGCGAAGTGCTGGAGGTGCTGGAGGTGCGCGACGGCATCTACGTGACCAACTCGCTGTTCAGCCTGGACAGGCGCGCCAGCGGCAGGTTCGTGCGCACCGGTGTGCCGTCCGGGGCGAAACTCCGCCAGGTGCCGGCATGAGCGGCGGCGTGTGGCTGCTGGCGGTCGCCAGCCTGCTGCTGGTGGGCCTGGCGCTGTTGCTGCTGGGGCTGGGCCTGCGCGCGCGGAACAACGAGCAGGTGGTGCGCCGCCTGGTACCCGGCCAGGCTCCGGACGACATCAGTTCGGCGCGGCCGGGCACCCAGCACTGGCTGGTACGGCGCATGCGCCGCGCCGGCATCGTGCACATGCGCCCCTGGCTGGCCGGGGCGGCGCTGGCGATGCTGGCGCTGGCCGTGCCGCTCGGGCGTCTGCTGAACGTGTTCGGCGTGCTGCTGGCCGTGCTGCTGGTGCTGGCGCTGTTCAACGGCCTGCTCGGTTTGCTGTATCGCCGCCGCCTGCAACGCATGATCCGGCAGATGCCGGCCTTCCTCGACCAGGTGGTGCGCAGCCTGCAGGCCGGGCGCACCCTGGGCGACGCCCTGGAGCAGGCGGTGGCGGCAGCCGACGACCCGCTGCGGGCGGTCTTCGCCCGGGCCAGCAGCCACGTGCAACTGGGCATCAGCCTGCCCGAGGCGCTGCAGGACATCGCCGAGCTCTACGAGGTGGAAGAGCTGCACATCCTGGCCCTGGGCGTGGCAGTGAACTACCGCTACGGCGGCAACACCACGGAGCTGCTGGACAACATCATCAAGGTCATCCACGAACGCGAGAAGATCGGCCGCCAACTGCGCGCCATGACCGGCGAGACGCGCTTCAGCGCCCTGGTGCTGGCGGTGCTGCCGCTGGGCCTGGGGATGTACATCCTGGCCAGCAACCCCGGCTACCTGATGGCCATGTGGACGGACGGCTTCGGCCGCACGCTGCTGCTGGCCTCGCTGGGTCTGCAGGCGGTCGGCTGCGTTGCGCTCTGGCGCATGCTCAAGAGCGTGTAGGAGGACGGACATGGACACGACCTGGTACGTACTCCTGGCCCTGCTGCTGTTCGGCGCGGCGCTGGCCCTGCTGGTGTCGCAGAGCCGCGCGGCCAACCGCGAGCAGCACCTGATCGAGCAGCGCCTGGGCGCCGCCGCGCAAGGCAACGAGGACACGGCGCGCTGGGGCGCCCGGGCCATCGAACGGTTCGGTGACGGTGCGCTGGGGCGGCGCCTGCACCTGCGCGACCAGGAGGTCCACGACCTGCTGGCCCGCGCCGGCTGGAGCGGCAACCTGCCGCGCAGCCTCTACCAGGCCGCACAGCTGGCCTCGCCGCTGCTGGCCTGCGCCCTGGCGGGGCTGGTCGGCCTGCTCAGGGGCGCCGCCCTGGACGACCTGCTGCTGCCGCTGGCGTTCGCCGCCGGCATCGGCTTCCTGCTGCCCAAGCGCGTGCTGGCGCACCTGGCGGACAAGCGCTGCCGGCGCCTGGCCGACGAGGTCATCGTGTTCATCCAGCTGATCCGCATCCTCTTCGACACCGGCCTGACGGTGGAGCAGGCGCTGCGGGTGGTCCGCCTGGAGGGCCGCCACATCGTGCCGGTGCTGGCCGGGGAACTGGACCTGGTGCTGGCCCACGCCGACAGCGGCCTGGACCTGGCCGACGAGCTGGAACAGCTGGGCAGGCGCCTGCAGGTGGCCGAGCTGAGCGACTGCTGCGGCGTGCTGCGCCAGATGCTGCGCCAGGGCGGCAGCGCGCGCGCCTCGCTGGCGGCGCTGAAGGCACTGTTCGAGGACCGCCGGCTGACCTCGCTGCAGGAAAAGATCAGCAAGCTGTCGGCGAAGATGAGCCTGGTGATGATCGCCCTGCTGTTCCCGGCGCTGCTGATCATCCTGGCCGGGCCGGGGTTCATGGCCATCACCAAGGCACTGGGGGGAATGTGATGAAGACGTTGTGCTTGCTGGGCCTGCTGGGCCTGGCACTGGGCGGTTGCGTCAACCTGCCGGACAACCTCGCCGACGGCCTGGCGGGCATCGGCCAGCGCTGCGGCGGCCAGTTGAGCCAGACCCAGGAACTGCAGCTGGACATGGCCCGCGACATGCTGCGCGAGGGCCGCCTGCACGCCGCCCTGGCGCACCTGGAGACACTCCCGGCCGACTCGCTGGAGGTGCGCGAAAGCAAGGCCACCGCGCTGCGCCGCATCGGCAGCCCGCTGGCCAAGGCGGAATACCAGGGCCTGCTCGGCACCTGCAAGGCCGGCGAGGCGCACCACGGCCTGGGCCAGATCGCCCTGCGCGAGGGCCGCATCGCCGAGGCCGAGCGCGAACTGCGCGAGGCGGCGCGGTTGCAGCCCACCGACCGGATGATCCGCAACGACCTGGGTGTGGTGCTGCTGCGCAAGGGCGACCGCGCGGGCGCGCGCTTCGAATTCCTCACCGCCCTGGAACTGGACGGGGACGACAAGCTGCCGGCCTCCAACCTGCTCAGCCTGCTGCTGCTGGAAGGCAGGAACGCCCAGGCCACGGCGCTGGCCGAGAAGGCGCGGCTGACCGACGAGCAGGTACGCCAGGCCCGCCAGCGCGCCGACGCGCTCCGGGCCGGCGCCGCGCCGCCGCGGGTGGTGCAGGCGGCGGACAGTGCCAGCGTGGCGCAGGTCCAGGTGCAGGCGCAGCCCCTGCCCAGGCCGCTGGTGGAACAGCAGACAAGGTAATCGACGGCGGGTGCCCGGCCACAAGACGGCCAGGGCCCGCGATGGAAGCGGAGAGTAGCTATGAAACGGATCATCCTCACGGGCCTTCTGCTGGCCGCCCCCCTGTCCCTCGGCGCCACTGAATCGGTGCGCTCGCAACCGGCCGGCAGCACCCGCGACCAGTGGGAAGTCGAGCAGTGGCTGCAACTGCAGCGTAGCGGCCGGCAGGCCTCGGCCAACCACCAGGCCGCCACCCCGGCCGAGCGCGACCGCGCCTACCGGCGCTACCTGGACAGCTACAGCCACCCGATCCCCGAGTACCTGCTGGACGAGAGCCGGGGCTTCAGCACCGGCAGCAAGTGATACCCGACGTCAAGGAGATGTCCATGTTCGGCAAGCGGCAGCGCGGCGCGATCGGTGTGCTGGCGGCATTGACCCTGCTGTTGGTGCTGATCTGCATGGCCCTGGTGGTGGACACCGGGCGCCTGTACCTGGAGCAGCGCAAGCTGCAGCGGGTGGCCGACATGGCGGCGCTGGAGAGCGCCACCCAGAGCGGCATGTGCGCCGCCCCGGGCAGCGTCGACGTGCAGGCGCTGGCCCTGGCCAGCGCGCGGCGCAACGGCTTGCCCGACGACGGCCGGCTGGTCGCGAGCCTCGGCGACGTGGACTTCGACGCCAGCGGCCGGCAGCGTGTCTTCCGCGCTGCCAACACCAGCTGGAACGACTCGGTGCGCGTCGTCGCCAGCCGCACTGTGCCCTCGAGCCTGCTGCTCAACGTCGCCGCGGTGTTCGGCGCCGGGACGCCGACCCAGGTCACCCTGCAGGCCCAGGCGGTGGCCAGGCGCCAGGCGCTGGCGGGGCTGTCGGCGGGCAGCGGCCTGCTGCGCCTGGACAGCACCAGCTCGCCCTTGCTCAATGCCCTGCTCGGCGGCCTGCTGGGCACCACCCTGAACCTCGACGTGGTGACCTACCAGGGCATCGCCGGGGCCAACGTCAACCTGCTAGCCCTGGGCGAGCAACTGCAGGCTGCCGGCGTCGACCTCAACCTCGGCTCGGTCGACAGCCTGCTGGACGCCGACGTCAGCGTGGCGCAGCTGCTCCAGGCCGCCATCGACGCCGCCGACGCCTCGCAGGTCGCCGGCGTCAACCTGGCCCTGCTGCGCAGCGCGCTCGCCAGCATCAAGGTGCCCTCGGCGAACCTCAGCCTGGGGCAGATCATCAGCGTCGTCGCCCCGGACAGTGCGCGCGACGCGGCCCTGGGCGCCGACGTCAACCTGCTGGACCTGCTGATGGCCACGGCGCTGGTGGCCAACAAGGCGCATGCGCTGGCGATTCCCGGCCTGACGCTGAACGTGCCGGGGGTGACCAGCCTGACGGTGAAGCTCACGGTGATCAGCCCGCCGACCATCGCCATCGGCTATCCGGGCAAGAATGCCAACGGGCAATGGCGGACCCAGGCCAACTCGGTGCAGGTGGCCCTGAACGTCGTGGCGGACGTGGACCTGCTCAAGCTGGGGCTGGTCAACGCCCACGTCGACCTGGGCGCGACCGTGGCCCAGGGGTACGCGGCCCTGGACAGCATCACCTGCGGTGGCGCCCGGAACGCCTCGCGGGTAGCGGTCAAGGCGCAGCCCGGCGTGGCGGCAGTGGCGCTCAACGACCTGAGCGTGAAGCTGCTGGGCAACGGCCAGGCCTACCTGGCCAAGGTGTCGGTCAATACCAGCAAGGGCACGGTGGCGCTCGCAGCCCCCGGCGAGCAAGCGCTGACCTTCGACATCGCCTCGCCGGCCGATCTGCCCAGCGCCGTGCAGCGCGTGCAAAGCCCCCTGGACGCCTCGCTGGCGGCGGGTATCGCCAGCCTGTCGCAGAACCTGCACCTCTCCGTCGAGCTCAACACCCAGGGCCTGCTGTGCAAGGCGCCCCTGGTCGGCTGGCTGCTCTGCCCACTGGGGAAACTGCTCGACGGCGTGGTCGGCGGCCTCGTCAATTCGCTGGCCGACCTGACCAGCCTGCTGACCCAGGCGCTGGCCTCGGTGCTCGCCAGCCTGGGCAGCCAGCTGATCGACCCGTTGCTGCAGTTGCTGGGCATCCAGACCGGCACCCTCGACGTGCGCATCATCGACTTGCGGACACCGGGCGCCGCGCTGGTGATCTAGGCAACAACGACTCTACGGGGGAACCCATGCAGCAGACACACCCAACCCGCCAGCGCGGCGCCGTGACCATCGAGTTCGCCGCCACCTTCATCCTGTTCTTCACCGTGTTCTACGGCGTGCTGGCGTACTGCATACCCCTGCTGGTGCTGCAGTCGTTCAACGATGCCGCGGCCGCCGGCGCGCGGGTGGCGGTGTCGGTGAACGATACGCTGGGTTCGCAGCAGTACCAGGCGGCCCTGCAGGACACCGTGGCCCAGGCCGTGGCGGACCGCCTCGGCTGGATGCCGAGCCGCTGGTACACCGGCTGCAGCGGCGGCAAGTTCGTCGCCACGCCGGTGGCCGAGGGGCGCTACACGCGCATCACCGTCTGCGTGCGCTACCCCGCCGATGGCGCCCCGCTGGTGCCGGTGCTGACGCTGCCGGGCATCGGCCCGGTGCCGCGGTTGCCCGCGGTGCTGCAGGCCCAGGCCAGCCTGCTGCTGTGAGGTCGACGATGCTGGGTCTGTTCCGTGGCCATTCCAACGACAAGGCCGCCCCGGCGCCGGACAGTGAGGCGCCGATGCCCCGACAAGACGTGCAGAGCGGGCTCTGCGAGCAGTTCTGGCAGTGGAGCCAGGAGCACTGGGACCTGTGCATCGAGCTGGACGCCGAGGACCGCGTGCGCCGCCTGGGCGGGCGCCGTGCCCGCTGCCTGGCGCCGCCACGGCATGCCGATGCGGCGTACCTGGGCGACTACCTGGAGCGCAGGTCGCGCCCCGCCGGCCCACCCCTGGAGGTGCGCCAGGCCGGGCAGGTGGACCTGGCCCTGCGCAGCCTCGACCAGCAGCCGCTGGTCTTCCGCGTGCAGGTCAGCCCACTGGCCGGCCGCGGCTGCTTGCTGCTGGGCACCGACATTTCCGACCTGAACTGGCAGAGCGACAGGGAAAAGTCGCAGATGCAGTGTTTCAACGTGATCAAGCTGCTGCTCTCCAGGCTCGGCCACGTCGCCCTGGCCGAGCTGCCGGGCGCGGTCGGCGAAGCGCTCGAGGTCATGGCGAACAGCTTCCGCCTGCAGTCCATGGCCCTGGTCCTGGCGCAGCCGGGCGGTGGCGGGCGGGTGTTCGCCAGCTTTGTCCGCCCGGGCGCCGGCAGCCTGCTGCGCGAAGGCCTGGCCTTGCCGGATTGCGGGCTCGCCGCCCTGGCCGACAGCACCCTGCTCGGCGCTGACGGGCCAGGCTCGGCACTGCTCAGGCAGCTGTGCTGCGAGCACCTGCAGGTCGTTCCGGCGACGCTGCAGGGTGGGCAGGTGGCCTGGCTGATCGGCGAGCCGGAGGGCCTCGACGAGAGCCGCGCGGGACTCTCGCCCGGCGACTGGCAATGCCTGGCCGAGCAACTGGCGCTGCAGGTCTTCGGCCGCCTCGAGCGCAAGCGCCTGCGCGACGGCCTGCACCGGCTGAACCTGCTGGAGAACATGGTGCAGGGTGGCTACTGGCGCTATGACGCGGCGCGCGAAGGCTTCGAGTTCTCCGCCGCGGTGGCGGCCATCCTGGAGCTGCCGGACGGGCAGACGCGCTTGTCGCTGGAGGAACTCCTGCAGCGCTTCCACCCCGCGGATGCCGACGAGCTGCTGATACGCCTGCGCCAACTGGGCCCGGAAGGGGAGCTGAAGCTGGACCTGCGCCTCTGCCCGGATTCCTGGACCCAGGTGCGGCGCTGGCTGCGCCTGCAGGGCCGCCGGCAGGGCGGCATGGACAACGGCTTCCTCGGCGGCGTGCTGCTCGACGTCAGCGAGGCGCGGCAGCAGGCACAGCAGGCCGAGGCCACCCATGCCCGGCTGCGCAACCTGATCGACAAGGCGCCGGTGGTGATCTATGTGCAGCGCGTGGAGAACGGCCAGCTCATTCCGGAGTTCTACAGCGAAAGCGCCGGCAACCTGCTGGGCCTCGACCTGCAGGCGAACAACTGGCAGGCCCTGGCCGAGCGCGTCCACCCGGACGACCTGGGCAGTTTCTTCGAGCGCGGCCGCACGCTGCTGCGCGAAGGGCGCGTCAACGCCGAGTACCGCCTGCGCGATGGCGCCGGGCAATGGCACTGGCTGTACGACGAGGCCAAGCTGCTGCGCGACGTGCAGGGCATGCCGCGGGAAGTGGTGGGCCTGTGGCTGGACGTGACCGAGCGGCACCAGGCGGCGCTGCGCATCGCCGAGAGCGAGGAGCGCTACCGGATGCTGGTGGAGGACTCGCCGGCGCTGATCTGCCGCTACTCGGCCAGCCTGGCGTTGACCTTCGTGAACCAGACCTTCGCCAGCTTCCTCGGCGAGCCGGTGGACGAGTTGCTGGGGCGCCGCCTGGACTACTGGCTGTCCGAACGCGACTGCAGCGCGCTGCGCGCGCGCCTGGTCGAAGGCGCCGGCAGCGGCGCCGAGGAATCCTGGGAGCTGCGCTTCAACCTGCCCGGGCGGGAGTGCCGCTGGCTGATCTGGAGCGACCGCCTGTTGTTCGACGAGCAGGGCCGGCTGCGCGAAGCCCAGGCGGTGGCGCGGGACAACACCTCGGTGCGCCACTCCCAGCAGCAACTCGCCCAGGGCGCCAAGATGGCCGCCCTGGGGCAGATGGTCAGCGGCATGGCCCACGAGATGAAGCAGCCCCTGCACGTCATGCGCCTGGCGCTTTTCAATGCCTGGCAGCGGCTGGACGACCCGCAGTACCTGGGCGAAAAGCTGAAGCGGGTCGATGCGCAGGTCGACCGCCTGACCCGCGTGGTCAACCACATGGGGGTGTTCAGCCGCAAGTCCGACCTGGACATGGCCCCGTTCGACCCCCATGGCTGTTGCGAGGCGGTGGTGCTGCTGCTGGGCGAGAGCATGGCCCAGCAAGGCATCGCGCTGGAACTGGCGGTGCCGCAGGCGCGCCCGCAGGTGATGGGGTTCGCCGACCAACTGGAGCAGGTGCTGGTGAACCTGCTGGCCAATGCCCGCGACGCCTTGCTGGAAAAGCGCGAAGGCCCCCGCTGGATACGCCTGGGCCAGCAGCCTTGCGCCGAACCCGGCTGGCTGGAGCTGCACGTGTGCGACAGCGCCGGCGGCATCGAGCCGGCGCTGCTCGAACGCATCTTCGAACCCTTCTTCACCACCAAGCCGGTGGGGCAGGGGACCGGGCTGGGGTTGTCGGTGAGCCACGACCTGATTCGCAACATGGGCGGCAGCCTGTGCGTCAGCAACGCCGAGGCGGGGGCGCTGTTCGTCATCCGCCTGCCACTGGCGGAGGGTTGACGGGGGCGAACGAAAGTTCGCTCCCTGTGGTTTTTCAGGAAGTTCGGAAGTTGGTTGGCAGGGCTCTTTCAGCGAGGGCCCGAGGCTGTAGAGGTTTATCGAAGATAAACAACGCTTGGCTGCGAAGATATATAGAGCGAGGGCTCTACCATGCTTTTTGCGATCCTTGCTGGCGTGCTCGTGGTTATCGTCCTGGAATTCCTGCGGGTATTGAGAAGTTCCACCCGCAGGCGGCGGCGCGATGCCGGGGACGAATGAGCGCAGCGGGGGCGGGGAGCCATCCCGGCGGCGGGGATGGCGGCATGTTCATGGCGTGGGGAGCAGCCTGGAAGGCCGCGCAGGGCGGGATGCGAGGCGGGGCGACTAGTGGTGGGCGGTCCGGCGGAAGCGGAGCTTCTGCCAGCCGATGGTGCTTCTGAAGTTCCCCGTGTCACCCCACAGCCTGAAGCGCAGGCTGCGGTAGAGCGACGTGGGAACGGTGCAGCCGATCCTTCTCAAGTGGCCGTACATCCAGACCAGGCCCTGGTCTTCGTAGTTGGCGCTCGCTTGCATGACGGGGTTTTGTCCAAGGCACGTATAAATGGGATTTTATTGTTTTGATTATTCGTCGTGCCGGTTCTTTTGGGTATATCCATATGGTACTAGTTGTTTGGTCTAGGCATTGTTTGAATATCCACAAGTCATGAAATAGTTACGGTTTCCGGTGAAGTTGCCGAAGTTGCAGTGGCGCCTGGGCGAGGGGCGCCGCCCGGCGTCCGGTTCACTCCGGCGGGGCGAGCAGCGTGTCGATTTCGCGGAAGATCGCCTGCCATTCCTCCTCGCTCACCTCCATGAGGCCGAAGGAGCGCAGCAGGAAGGCGCCCTTGGCGGCGAGGAAGGCCAGGCGGGCGTTGCGGCTGCGCTTGTCCTCGCCGCCTTCCTGGATGAGCAGGGGGCGGTACCAGTCGCTGGACCGCTGGCGCAGTTCCTCCCGGCTGAGCATCGCCGCGAGCACGGCCGCGGCGCGCTTGCCCAGGGCTTCGTCGCTGGCGGCCATCAGCTGGACATGGGCGCGCAGGCTGTCGAGCGGTTCCGCTTCGTCTGGTGCGTTGTCGCGCACAGCCACCTCGAACTCCGCTTTCCATCGGTTGAACATGGCCTCGATCAGGCCATCCTTGGTGCCGAAGCAGGATTGCACGCCACCCTTGCTGATCCCGGCGGCCTTGGCCACCTCGCCGATGGACAGCGCCGCAACGCCTTCGCGCATGACTACGTCTTCGGCAGCATCCAGGACCTTGCCTCTATCAATGACGGGGCGTTTACTCATCAGGCCTCTTCTGCATTAGAATACGGTCGTATTTTAAGGTTGGCCAGCCGTGCGGCCGCCCGTGCCCGTTCTGTCCCGCTGTACCTGGCAGCCATGGGACGGCACGGCCCTTCTCGATTCGCAGCAGCCGCGAGAGCTGTGCGCTTCCGGTGATGGCCAGGGACCATAGCCGGCAGGGAGGCGGTGGCTTCCATTCCTGACCGATTCGTCAACGTTTGCCGCCCGCTCGGCGGGGGGCAAGTCATCAATGTTCATGGCAATGGCGATTTTTTGACATTGCCGGTCTTGCGGGTGGATGTCGCTCCCCATGTGGACGGAAGGCTGACGCTTTCACCCAATGGGGAAGCATAACGCGCCCAGCGGGAAAGGCACGTCAGACATGCTGGCAATTTACAGGCGCAGTTGCCGATGCCGCCTGGCGAGCCTTCGCCGAAGGCCGTCTCTGGATCGATGTATGGAAATGGAAAGCAGTACTTCCGCCGGTATCGCCTTCGCCAGACGCATTCATGCGCCACGCAGCCTGGGGTGCGGCCTCAGCTTCGTTTTCATCGCGGTGCTCGTCTATCCGGGCACCCCCCTGCTCTGGGCCTGGATGCTGGTCAACGGCTTCCTCTGGCCGGGCCTGGCCCGGGCCATCGCCGTGCGTGCCGCGGTGCCCTACCGGGCCGAACTGCGCAACCTGCTGCTGGATTCGCTGTTCGCCGGCGGCTGGGTGGCCGTCATGCACTTCAGCCTGCTGCCTTCGGCGCTGCTGCTGTCGATGGTCACTATGCACAACGTGGCGGCCAACGGGCCCGGCTTCATGCTCAAGGGCCTGCTGGCCAATGTCGCGGGCATGGCGGCGCTGGGGTTGCTGACCGGCTACCAGGTGGACCTGGAGACCCCCGGGCGGGTGATCTGGGCCTGCCTGCCGATGCTGTTCCTCTACCCGTTGGCGGTGGGCTGGACCAGCTACAGCCTGGCGCGCCGCCTGCACGCCCAGCGCCGCGCCTTCTCCCTGGTGGACTGCTTCGACCAGCAGCAACTGCTGCTGTCCTACGACGTCTGGCTGCACCGCCTGGCCCAGGAGTTCGGCCGCTGCCGCCGCGGCGGGCCGCGGGCGACCCTGGCGCTGATCCGCATCGACGACCACGCCCGCCTGCGCCTGCGCTACGGCAACCTCACCGCCGAGGCCCTCAGCGTGCGCCTGGGCCACCTGATCAAGGCCGAGGTGCGCAACACCGACCACGTGAGCCGCAAGCACCCGGACGAGTACCTGGTGCTGTTCCGCCAGACCCACGGCGCCGGCGCCCGGGCTTGCGTCGAACGCATCGCCCAGCTGTTCGGCAACTTCGACGGGGCGTCGCTGCCGCCGCTGTCGCTGAGCATGGGCCTGGCCGACTACTCGACGGACTTCGCCAGCGAGCACGACTGGATCGAGCAGGCCCGCCAGAGCCTGGCGCCCTGCGCGGTCGCCGAGGGCGCAGGCCCGTAGGCGCAATGTGGGTGGGGCCGCGTAGGGCGAATAACTGGCACCGATGCCGGCATTTTCCGGCTATCGCGGACAGAGTCCGCTCCTACAGGTTGCCCTGACGTCGTGCCCCTGTAGGAGCGCGCCCTGCGCGCGAATCGCGGGCAGGGCCCGCTCCTACAATTCCAGGGAAGCACGGTCGTAGGAGCGGACTCCGTCCGCGATAGGCCGGGCCCCGCCGCGAAATCGCGGATGAATCGGACGCGTACAGAAATCCTCAACCGTGCAGACGGCTGGTGTTCACCAGGTCCAGCGCCCGCGCACGCAACTGCCCGCAGCCACCGTCGACGTCCTGGCCGGCGCTGTTGCGCACCTTGGTCAGCACGCCGCGGCTGTGCAGGTAGCGCACGATCTCGACGATGCGCGCGCCGTCCGGGCGCTGGTAGGCGTCGCCTTCCAGGGCGTTGAAGGGGATCAGGTTGAGCACCGCGAACTTGCCCCTGAGCAGGCGCAGGATGCCATCCAGCTCGTCCTGGCCATCGTTCACGTCCTTGAGCAGCGTCCACTGGTACTGGATGGGGTAGCCGACCTGGCGGGCGTAGGCCTCGCCCAGTTCCACCAGTTCGTCCGGGGTGAGCTTCGGCGCCTTGGGCAGCAGGTGTTCGCGCAGGTCCGCGCGGGTGCTGTGCAGCGACAGGGCCAGGGCCGGTTTCACCCGTTGCCGCGGCAGGCGCTCGAACACCCGCGGGTCGCCCACCGTGGAGAACACCAGGTGCTTGTGGCCGATGCCGCCGTCGCTGCCGAGCACGTCGATGGCCTCCAGCACGTTGTCGAGGTTGTGCGCCGGCTCGCCCATGCCCATGAACACCACCTTCTTCACCCGCCGCAGGCGCCGCGCCAGCACCACCTGGGCGATCATCTCGGCGGCGCTCACCTGGCGCAGCAGGCCGCTGCGGCCGGTCATGCAGAAGCGGCAGCCCACCGCGCAACCGACCTGGCTGGACACGCACAGGCCCTCGCGCGGCAGCAGCACGCTCTCCACCATCTGCCCGTCGGCCAGGCTCACCAGCAGGCGCTCGGAACCGTCCCCGGCGGGGTGGCGGGAATGCAGGCGCGCCAGGCCTTCCAGCTGCGCCGCCAGTTCCGGCACGGCATTGCGCACCGCCAGCGGCAGGAAGTCCTCGCTGGCCTGGCGCCGGGTGCCGGCGTCCAGCGCGCGGCCCTGCAGCCAGGCACGCAGCATCCGCCCGCGGTGGCGGGGCAGGGCGCCGAGGTCGGCGAGGCGTTGGTCGAAGTCGGTCAGGCGCATGGGGCGCGCATGCTAACACCGGCGCCGGGCGCGGCGAAGGCGGGGCGACAGGCGCCGGTGCGTCATGGGCGCTTTCGCCTACGCTTCACCCCGTACCGCAACCAACCAGGGGGACATATGGCAGAGGACTTCGATTCCAGACGGCGCGATCTGATGCGCATGGCGGTAGTGGCCGTGGTGGCGGCGCAATTGCCGCGCCTTGCCGAGGCCGCCGGCGAGCCCGTGGAGCAAACCCCGCCGGCGACGAAGGCCGGCGCGCACACGGCGTTCGCCGCCCTCCGCCAGATCGATGCCGGGCTGCTCAGCGTGGGCTACGCCGAGGACGGCCCGGCCGACGGGCCGCCGGTGATCCTGCTGCATGGCTGGCCCTACGACATCTACGCCTTCGTCGACGTGGCGCCGTTGCTGGCGGCGCGCGGCTACCGGGTGATAGTGCCCTGGCTGCGCGGCTACGGCAGCACGCGCTTCCTTTCCGAACGGACGATGCGCAACGGCCAGCCGGCGGCGGTGGCCTCGGACATCATTGCCCTGATGGATGCGCTGAAGATCGACAAGGCCATCCTCGCCGGCTTCGACTGGGGCGCGCGCACCGCCGACATCATCGCCGCGCTCTGGCCGCAGCGCTGCAAGGGCCTGGTGGCTGTAAGCGGCTACCTGATCGGCAGCCAGGCGGCCGGCAGCAAGCCGCTGCCGCCGGAAGCCGAGTTCCTCTGGTGGTACCAGTTCTACTTCGCCACCGAGCGCGGCCGGCTCGGCTACCAGCAGAACACCCACGCCTTCGCCAGGCTCATCTGGCAGCAGGCCTCGCCGAAGTGGCGCTTCGACGACGCCACCTTCGAACGCAGCGCCAAGGCCTTCGACAACCCCGACCACGTCGCCATCACCGTCCACAACTACCGCTGGCGCCAGGCCCTGGCCGAAGGCGAGGCGAAGTACGACGAGCTGGAACAGAAGCTGGCCAAGGCCCCGCCGATCACGGTGCCCACCATCACCCTGGAAGGCGACGCCAACGGCGCCCCCCACCCGCCGCCCAGCGCCTATGCCGCCAGGTTCACCGGCAAGTACGAGCACCGCACGCTGAGTGGCGGCATCGGCCACAACCTGCCGCAGGAGGCGCCACAGGCGTTCGCCCAGGCGGTGGTGGATGTGGATAGCTGGAGGAAGTGATGGATGCTGGTGACTGAACCTCGCCGCTCCCTTGGATTGGAGCGGCAAGGCCTCAGCGCCGTTTGCTGGCCAGGTCGTAGATTTCGTTGTTGCGGCGTGCGCCCACCGCGATGATCAGTACTTCGATGCGCGGGCCGTCCACGCGGTAGACGATGCGGGTGTTGCCTACCCTGATCCTGCGGCAGCCGGCGAGGCTGCCCGCCAGGGCCTTGCCCAGCTTGTCGGGCTCGCCCTCGACGATGCGTTGCCCGATGACCTTGAGGATTCGCTGCGCCTCGACCCTACCGAGGCGCAACAGATCGTCCGTGACCGCTTCGTGATAGATGACGTTCCATGCCATGCGGCCTGGCCTTCTTCAGTCGGCGAAGCGAGCCACCATGTCCTCGTGGCTGATCGCCTTGCTTGCGTCGAAGCTGTCCAGGCGGTCACGGGCGACGCGCTCCACGCGCAGGTCTTCCAGTTCGTCGAGCAGTTCCTGGTAGGCCTCGACGTTGAGGATGACCGCAGCGGGTTCGTTGTCCTTGAAAACGACGAGCTTCTCGGTCTTCCGAGTCGCCACGTCCCGCAGCTTCGCACTGAAGCTTCGCGCCATGCTCGTGACGGACACCGCCTGATCAGCGCGGTCCATGAGTGCTGCCATTGCCTGGTCTCCCGTCGGTGGATCTTTCAGTGCTTTATTAGCCGGTTTATTTGGCTAATTGAAGTGTGTTGCATTATGCGCTGAATATTGTGCTTTTCAAGCTGTATGTCGGTGAGTGGCCAGGGGCGGCGTGCTGAGTATCCACGGAGCCTCCTGTTCGAGGGGAGGGTCGGGCTGGATTTGGAACTTTCCTACGGTTCTATCGGTGTCGCGCTACACCGGCGCGGCGGAAGGGCGCATATCTGGTCTAGTCTGCAGGTCTGCCCGTCGCTTTTCAGGAGGAACCCGCCATGCCGCGCCTTACCGCCCGCGATTTCCCGCCCGAGCTGCTGGAGCTGTACGACCACTACGCCCATGGCCTGATCAACCGCCGCGAGTTCATCCAGCGCGCTTCGCTGGTCACCGTCGGCGCGGCTGCGCTGCTGCCGGCGCTGAGCCCGGACTATGCGCTGGCCGAGCAGGTGCCGTTCACCGACCCGGACATCGCCCCCGAGTACATCGGCTACGACTCGCCCAGGGGCAATGGCCGGGTGCGCGCGTACCTGGTGCGGCCGGCCAGGGTTCAGGGCAAGGTGCCGGCGGTGCTGGTGGTGCACGAGAACCGTGGGCTCAACCCCTATATCGAAGACGTGGCGCGGCGGCTGGCCAAGGCCGGGTTCATCGCGCTGGCGCCGGACGGGCTCAGCTCCGTCGGCGGCTACCCGGGCAACGACGACAAGGGGCGCGAACTGCAGGCGAAGGTCGACCCCGAGAAGCTGATGAACGACTTCTTCGCCGGCCTGGAGTGGCTGATGCGCCACGAGGGCGGCACCGGCAAGGTCGGTATCACCGGGTTCTGCTATGGCGGCGGGGTGGCCAATGCGGCGGCGGTGGCCTACCCGGAGCTGGCCGCGGCGGTGCCTTTCTACGGCCGCCAGCCACGCAGCGAGGACGTGCCGCGGATCCAGGCGCCGCTGCTGCTGCACTACGCCGAACTGGACACGCGCATCAACGAGGGCTGGCCGGCCTACGAGCAGGCGCTGAAGGCCGCCGGCAAGACCTACCAGGCGTACATCTACCCCGGCGTGAACCACGGTTTCCACAACGACTCCACGCCACGCTACGACGAGGCTGCGGCCAGGCTCGCCTGGGGCACCCTGGCCTGGTTCCGCCGCTACCTGGCCTGACTGCGCCCCCGGCCGCAGCCTGTCGGTCAGGAAAGGCTTGCCCTGGCGGCTGGACGTGGCAAGCTAGCGGCCCTCCCGTCCACCCCCTTCCGCATCATGTCGCTCAATCGCAAAGTCGTTCTCGCGGGCGTGCTGATCCTGGCCTGGCTCGGCATCCTGTTCGCCGCCTTCTGGTCGTTCCACGGCCGCTACCTGCGCACCTATCCCGACACCACCCAGCTGTTCGATGGCCAGGCGCTGCAACTGCCGGCGCAACTGGCCGGCCCGGGGCCTATCCGCGTGGTGCACTTCTGGGACCCGGAATGCCCGTGCAACGTCGCCAACCAGCAGCACCTGGCCTCGTTGATCAAGCGCTTCGAGCCCCAGGGCGTGGACTTCTACGCCTACCGCAAGCCCGGCACCCAGGGCCGCCTGGCCAGCGAGCTGTGGGGCCTGAAGCCGCTGCCGGAATTCCCCTCGCCGCCGCCCATCGCCGCCAGCCCCTCGGTGGCGGTGTGGGACCGCGACGGCAAGCTGGCCTACTTCGGCCCCTACAGCGAAGGCGCCACCTGCACCTCGGCCAACAGCTTCATCGAGCCGGTGATCCAGGCGCTGGTCGAAGGCCGCCAGGTGAAGTCCCCCAGCACCCTGGCCACCGGTTGCTATTGCGACTGGTAACGACGTTGGGCGTGGCGTAGGGCGGATAACCGTTCGCGGTTATCCGCCGATACACCGAGGCCACCGCCAGCGCCCAGTTCAACCCCGGAGCCGCCGGGGATCAAGGTCAAACGGCGGATAACGCCGTAGGCGTTATGCGCCCTACGCCAGGCCCGACCGTGGCGTAGGGCGGATAACCGTTCGCGGTTATCCGCCGTTTGACCTTGGCCCCAGGCCGCGCCGGATTCGGACCCGAAGCTCCCGTTTCCAAGCGCTCCGGGCTTGACCAGGAGGCCAACGTCGAGATGGGTGTAACGGCGTACAACCGCGAACGGTTGTACGCCCTACAGCGTCAGCGTGAACCCCTCCACCAGCGCCCCCGGCAGCAACTGGGTGGCCGCGCTGCGGCGCCCGTAGGTGTTGGTGTCGATGCGCAGCGAGCGTTCGCGGGTGATGGCCTGCAGGTGCTCGCCGAGCAGGCTGTACAGGCTGGTGTCGAAGCGCATGCTGGCCAGGGGGGCGACTATCCGGCCGTCTTCCACCCAGAAGCTGGCGAAGCGCGTCATGCCGGTGATGCGCGCGGCGGCCAGGTCCGAGTAGTTCAGGTACCAGAGGTTGCCGATGTACAGGCCGGTGCCCAGGCGCGCCAGCACTTCGTCCTCGGGCAGGTCGCCGCCGGCCATGACCAGGGACCGCGGCATCTCGTGGCTGCCGGCGCCATAGGCGGGCAGGCCGAATTCCTTCGCCGAGCGCGGGCTGACCAGTTGCCCGACCATGCGCCCGCCGTCGATCAGCGTCTGGTCGCGGCGCAGGAAGCCGTCGCTGTCGAACAGTGGTTCCAGGCCGCTGCTGGCCGCTTCCTCCAGCCTGACCTGGGGCGACAGGCTGGCATGGCCCAGGTGCAGCGACAGCAGCGGGCTCTGGCGGGTGGCCAGTTCGCGGGCGGAGAAGCCGCCCCAGCACAGCAGCGAGACGATCTCTTCCAGCGCCGCCGGCGCCAGGTAGGCGCGGTAGGCTCCCGGCTGCAGGATGCGCTGCGGGCGTTGCAGGTATTCCAGCTGCTCGCGGGCGCGGGCGAAGGCCCGGCCGAGTTCGGCGGCGTCCCAGTCGCGGGCGGCGTAGGTGGTCTTCACCGCCTCGCCGTTGTCGGCGAACAGGCTCCAGTCCAGGCTGGCGCTGCCGCTGGTCTGCCAGCCGAAGCTGCCGCGGGTGTTGGCGAAGCCGCGGTACAGCGGGCCGCCGGCGTAGATGCCGACCAGGTCCAGGTCGCGCGCCTGGGCGTCCACCTGGTCGATCACCTCGCGCACTTCCGGCAACCGGCCGGGTGCTTCCTGGACGCTGGTCCAGGGCTCGTCCTCCAGCAGCAGGTAGGGGTCTTCCGGGATCGCCTCCAGGGTGCCGCGCAACTGCTCCAGGCCCTGTTGCAGGCGCAGGCGGTCCTGTTCCGCGGTGCCGGTGAGGCTCAGCTCCAGGCTGGCGTGGCGGGCGCCGCGGATCAGCCGCAGCTGCGCCTCGATCTGCAGCACGCGGGTGGCCTGGCGTACCCGGGCGTGGTTGAAGCGCACGAAGTCGGAGTCCTCGGCGGCGAGCCACAGGCTGAACTCCTCGTCGCCGCGCAGCCGGCCCTGCAGCCAGCCGGCGAGTTCGCGCAGGTGTTCGGGGGACAGTCGCAGATGCATCAGGCCTGCCCTCCGAACACGGTGACGCCCTTGAACACGCAGGCCGGCGAGGCGTGGCCGACTGTGATCGCCTGGTTGGGTTCGCCCTTGCCGCAGTTGGCGGTGCCCATCACGCTGAAGGTGGAGGCGTCGCCCACCGCGCCGAGGCTGCGCCAGAACTGCGCGGAGATGCCGCGGTAGTTGGGGTTGCGCACCACACCGGCGAGTTCGCCGTTGTCGATCAGCTGGCCCCATTCGCAGCCGAACTGGAACTTGTTGCGCGCGTCGTCGATGGACCAGGAGCGGTTGGTGGCCATGAGGATGCCTTTCTCGATGCCGCCGATCAGCTGCGCCAGGCTCTTGTCGCCGGGCTCGACGTTGAGGTTGGCCATGCGGTCGATGGGCGCGCGGTTCCAGTTGCAGGCGCGGCTGTTGGCGACGCCGGCGAGTTGGCTGCGGGCCTGGGACAGGGCGCCGCCGAGGGGGCGCTGGAGGATGCCGTCGGCGATCAGCAGTTGGCGCTCGGCGGGCGTGCCTTCGTCGTCGTAGGCGTAGCTGGCCAGTTCGTCGGGCACGTCCGGGGCGAAGCTGACGTTGAGCAGCGGCGAGCCGTACTGGTAGTGGCCGAACATGTCCGCGGTGACGAAGCTGGTGCCGGCGTAGTTGCGTTCGTCGCCGAGGATGCGGTCCAGCTCCAGCGGGTGGCCGATGGATTCGTGGATCTGCAGGATCATCTGGTCGGGCATCAGCAGCAGGTCGCGGGTGCCTTCCGGGGTGTTGGGCGCCAGCAGCAGTTGCAGGGCCTCGTCGGCGACGCGCGCGGCGGCGCCGGCGAAGCCGCTGTGCAACATGACCTCGGTACCGCCCTGGCGGGCCACTTCGAAGGTACGTGTCTGGCTCTGCTGGCCGTCGAAGGCGGTCACCGACAGCCAGGGGTAGAGGCGCTGGGTCTCGTGCAGCAGGTCGCTGCCGTGGCGGTCGAGGTACAGCTGGCGTTCGCGCACCACGCCCAGACTGGCGCTCCAGTCGACGATGCGTTCGTCACGGGGTACCGCGGCGCATTCCGCGCGCAGCAGGTCCAGCCATTGCGCCAGGTCCGGCAGCGGGGCTGCGAAATGCGGGCTGCTGCGCCGCTGCTGGCCGAGGTCGGCGCCGGCCTGGGCCGGGCGCGGCAGGGCGCGGGCGGCGATGCTGGTGGCGAGTTGGCGGGCACGTTCGAAGGCCTGGCGCAGGCCGTTTTCGCCAAGGTCGCTGGTGGCGGCGAAGGCTTCCACGCCGTCGACTTCGGCACAGAGCATCGCCCCCTGGTCGAGGCCGTGCCGCACCGGGTCGACCTGGTCGCGGGTCACGCCGCAATCCAGGCTGTGCCGCTGCACCAGGCGCAGGGAGCGGAACGCCGGGTCGCGGCGCTGGGCGGAAACGAAGTGGCGCAAGGCCGCGTGCAGGCTATCGGACATCCGGAGGCTTCCTGGAACGGTGAACCCCGGATTGTGCTCCCGCCCGGTTGCCGATTGCCAGCAACGCAAAGGGGGAGGGCAGGGCGTAGGGCGGATAACCGTTCGCGGTTATCCGCCGCTCGACCTTGTTCCCCGGCCGCTGCGGATCCGAACCCGAAGCCCCCGTTTCCGTACGCTCCGGTGCCGGGGCAACGGCGGATAACGCCTTAGGCGTTATGCGCCCTACGAGGGTGATCGGGGCGTAGGGCGGATAACCGTTCGCGGTTATCCGCCGTTTGACCTTGTTCCCCGGCCGCTGCGGATCCGAACCCGAAGCCCCCGTTTCCGTACGCTCCGGTGCCGGGGCAACGGCGGATAACGCCTTAGGCGTTATGCGCCCTACGAGGGTGATCGGGGCGTAGGGCGAATAACCGTTCGCGGTTATCCGCCGCTCGACCTTGTTCCCCGGCCGCTGCGGATCCGAACCTGAAACCCCCGTTTCCGTACGCTCCGGTGCCGGGGCAACGGCGGATAACGCCTTAGGCGTTATGCGCCCTACGGGTAGTGCTCGATCAGGTAGCGCAGCGACGCCGGCAGCATGGGCCCATGGCCCAGGCCGTCGAAGCGCTGGTACTGCACCTGCAGGCCCGGCACCTTCGCCAGGTTGGCGCTCAGCTCGCGGGCCGGGCGTTCGGCGTCGCCTTTCGCCGGGCCGCGCGGGTTGCCCGGTTCGTCGCCGCCGCGCATCAGCAGCAGGCGCGGGCGGCTTTCGCCCAGGCGCTGCTCCAGGCCCGCGGCTTCGCGGACGATGGCGCCGTCGTGCCACCACAGCGAGGGGCTGGCGGCGGCGTAGGTGCTGAATTCGCCGGGGCGGGTGAACAGCGCGTGGAGCACGGCCAGGCCGCCGTAGGAGTGGCCCCAGAGGGTCTGCCGGCTGGCGTCGATGGGGGCGACGGCGGCGACCATGGGGCGCATGCGTTGGCGCAGCAGGTCGAGGAAGGCATCGACGCCGCCGCTGGGCTGGCCGGTCAGCGGGTCGAGCTGCTTTGCCTCGCCGGGCAGCGGCGGGGTGTAGTCGTAGGTGCGGGCGTTGCGCTCGATGCGCTGGTCGGTCTGGTAGCCGACCGCGACCAGCAGCGGCGCCTGGCCGTCGGCGAGCTTCGCCAGGCCGGCGGCGTCGAGGGCGCCGAGGGCGGCGTTGCCGTCGAGCATCCACAGCACCGGGTAGCCGGCGGCGGGAGCCGGGCGTTCGGGCTTGCCGACCCACAGGCGGTAGTGGCGCCGGCCGTCGGCGGAGTCGAGTTCGAGGCGAGTGAAGCGGTAGGCCAGGTCCTGGCGTTGCAGCAAGGTGGTGTCCATCTTCTGGTCCGGCGCCGGTTGCGCCAGGGCCGCCTGGCTCGACGCGGCCAGTGCCAGCGCCAGGACCAGGGGCAGGGTGGTGGTTTTCATCAGGCGATCTCGTCTGCCGGCCCCCGCCGGGAGCGGGGGCCGGACGCTCCTCAGAAGGACGCGGTCAGGCTGGTGTACAGGGTGCGGCCGGGCTCGTTGTAGGTGGCGGCACCGGCACCGGCGATGTTGGTCACGCCCTGGGCGTTGCCGGCGCGGTACAGGCGCTTGTCGAAGATGTTGTCGACGCCGGCGGTGAGGCTGAGGTTCTTGCTGATCTTGTAGGTGCCGCTGGCGCCGGTCAGCGCATAGGGCGACAGCTCGTCGTTGGCGCTGCCGGTCACGCGGTTGCCCTGGTAGTCGTACTTCTTCGGCTTCTGCTTGCCGTACCAGGCCACGCTCAGCTGCAGCGAGAGGTCGTCGGTGGCCTGCCAGTCGAGCATGGAGTTGAGCGTGTAGTCCGGGATCACCGAGAGCACGTCGCCGGTTTCCTTGTTCTTCGACTGCAGCATGTAGGTGAAGTTGTTGGTCCAGGTCAACTGCTGCGCCAGGGGCACGGTGAGGGTGCCTTCCAGGCCCTCGACCAGCGCCTTGGGCACGTTCTCCCACTGGTAGATGGAGGCGTTGGCGTAGCTGCCGGTGCCGCCGCTGGCGCTGCCGATCGGGCTCAGGCCGGACTCGATCTTGTTCTTGTAGTCGTTGCGGAAGTAGGTCAGCCCGGCGACCCAGCCGTTGTCCTTGAACTCGATGCCCAGTTCCTTGTTGACGCTGGTCTCGGCCTTGAGGTCGGCGTTGCCCTGCAGGTAGCAGCTGGTGCTCTGCCCGTAGCAGCCCTGGCCGCGGCTGTAGAGCAGGTAGTTGGGGTTGAGCTGGTACAGGTTCGGCGCCTTGTAGGCGCGGGCGATGCCGGCCTTCAGGGTGAGGGTGTCGGTCAGCGCGTGGGACAGGTTCAGCGACGGGCTCCAGTTGTCGCCGACGATGTCGTGGTGGTCGAAGCGCAGCGCCGGGGTGAGCATGGTGCCGGGCATGATCTCGATGTTGTCTTCGGCGAACAGCGAGAAGATCTCCGCCGAGGAGCTGCTGTCGCGGCCGGTGCCGCTCAGGCCGGGCACGGAGCCGCCCTCGCTGGTGGTCTGGGTGTTGGCGCTGGGGTCGTCCAGCTCCTGGCGCGTCCATTCGCTGCCCAGGGTGAGGGTCTGGTTGCGCCAGGCGTACAGCGGCAGGTTGACCTCGCCGTGGGCGGTGAGGTCGCGCAGGGTCGAGGTGTAGAAGTCGGTGTTGCTGAAGATGCCCTCGGTGCCGCCGGCCAGGCCTTCGTTGATGCGCCGGTTGCGCGTCTTCTCGTACTGCAGGTAGGCCATGGAGGAGCCGAAGTCCCAGTCGCCACGGTGGGTCATCGCGTACGTCTCGCGGTACATGATGTTGGTCTCGTGGCCGAGCATGCTCTTCACGTTGGCGTTGCTGTTGGTGTTCTGGGTATCGCCGGTGTAGATGTTGCCCTGGCGGCTGAAGCCGGCCTCCAGCTCCAGCGTCTGCTCGGGCGTCAGGCGCCAGCTCAGCTGGCCGTTGACGTCCTTGTTGCGCACGCCTTCGCGGCCGGCGGGGAGGGTGCCGGCCTGGTTGCCGGTGCGCGCCGACTCGTGGCCCGAGTTGATGTCCCAGTCGTCGGCGTCGGTCTTGGCCACGTCGCCGTACACGCGGTAGCTGAGGGTGTCGGTGAGCGGGCCGTTGAGGCCGAAGCTCATGCGCTTGGTGGCGCCTTCGTCGCCGTGCTGCGGGAAGTTCTGGTAGAGGGTGAGGTTGCCGTGGGTTTCCTTGGCCGCCTGCTTGGTGATGATGTTCACCACCCCGCCCATGGCGCCGGAGCCGTAGCGCGCCGCCGCCGGGCCGCGGATGACCTCGATGCGCTCGACCTGGTCGGCCGGCACCCAGTTGGTGTCGCCGCGGGTGTCGCGCTCGCCGCGCCAGCCGTAGCGCACCGAGCTGCGGCTGCTGACCGGCTTGCCGTCGACCAGGATCAGGGTGTTCTCCGGGCCCATGCCGCGGATGTCGATCTGCCGGTTGTTGCCGCGCTGGCCGCTGCTGGAGTTGCCGGTCAGGTTGACCCCCGGCATGGTGCGGATGATCTGCGACAGGTCGTTGGCCGGCGGGCGCTTCTTGATGTCCTCGGCGGTGATGACGGACACGCCCGGGGCCTGTTTGGTCTCTTCCTGGGCGGTGGCGACCACGGTCTGGCTGTCCAGTTCGATGGGCTGCTCGTCCTGGCTGGCGGCGTGGACGGCGCTGGCCAGCAGGCAGCTGGACAGCAGCAGGAAGGGGACTAGGGGTTGGGCACGGGACGACATCTTCGATCTCCGGAAGTTCAGCCTGAAGGCGAGAGATCGAAGATGATAATTACTCACAATTGCGAGTAAAGCGCATTAACTTTCTAAACACTTTCGCCCGCCGGCAGCAGCAGGTGCAGGCAAAGGCCGGGGTGGGCGTTGGTCGCCCACAGCCGGCCGCCCTGCAGCTCGATGGCGCGGCGGGCGATGGCCAGGCCCAGGCCGAAGCCCGCGCCGCTGCCCTCCAGGCGCTGGTAGGGTTCGAAGATGCGCTCCAGGTCCGCCTCGGCCACGCCGGGGCCCTGGTCGCGCAGGCACAGGTGCCAGTGTTCGCCCTCGCGCCAGCCGTCGAGGCTGACGCGGCCGCCCGCCGGCGAATGGCGGATGGCGTTGCGCAGCAGGTTCTCCAGGGCCTGGGCCAGGCTGTCCAGGTGCACCTGCACGCAGCATTCGGTGCCCAGCGAACAGGGCAGGCGCGCCGGCTCCCAGCCGCTCTCGAAGCAGGCGTCCTCGCGCAGCGCCTCCCACACCGAGAGCACCAGCACCGGCTCGGTGGGCAACTGCGGGCGCTCGGTGTCCATCCAGGCCAGGTCCAGGGTGTCTTCCAGCAGCCGCTGCATGTCGGCCACCTCGCGGCCCAGGCGCTGGCGCAGTTGCTCCGGCGGCAGGTCGCCGTCGTGGGCGATGCGCAGCCGCGCCAGGGGCGTGCGCAGTTCGTGGGACAGGGTGCGCAGCAGCAGGCGCTGCTGGGCCAGGCTCTGGCGCAGGCGCGCGGCCATGTGCTCGAAGGCCTGGGCCAGCTCGCCCAGTTCGTCGCGGCGCTCCTGCAGGGGCAGGCCGGGGCTGTCGAGGTCGTCGGCGCGCAGGGCGTCGGCGCGGTCGCGCAGGCGGTTGAGCGGCACCACCAGGTGGCGGTACAGGGCCAGGCCCAGCAGCAGGGCCAGCAGGGTCGGCGCCACGCCGTGGGTGATGACGTGGGTCCAGGGCGTCAGGCCGCTGGGCAGCAGGCGCTCGGGCAGCTGGATGACCAGGCGGCCGTCCTCGGGGTGTTCGGGGAATTCGATGCTGACGTAGGGCAGCTCGTCCTGCAGGCGCCGGCTCATGGGCCAGTCGAGCTTGCGCATGAAGGTCAGGTGGCTGGCCTCCTCGGCGCTCAGCGGGGTGCTGCCGAGGCTCTCCAGGCGCGGGCCGATGAGCGCGGCCCAGGTGTCTTCCTCGCGTTCCAGCTGGCGGCGGAAGGCCTCGGCGCCGGCCGCGCCGCCCTCGCGCCAGGCCTGCTCGGCCTGCAGGGCATAGCGCGCCAGGTACAGGCGGTCGGCTTCGTCGAGGAAGTAGGTGCTGCGCTCCACCGACAGGCCCCAGTTCCAGATCAGCCAGGTCAGCGTCAGGCAGAAGCCCACCTGCAGCAGGGCCAGCTTCCACAGCAGCGGGTGGCGGCGCATCAGGCGCTGTCCGTTTCCACCAGCACGTAGCCCTGGCCGCGCACCGCCTGGATCTGCAGGTGCTGCGCGCCTATGGCGGCGAGCTTGCGGCGCAGGTTGCAGACGTGCACGTCCAGGCCGCGGTCCAGGCGGGTGTAGGCGCGGTGCAGCACGCTCTGGTAGAGGAAGGCCTTGCTCAGCGCCTCGCCGGGGTGCGCGCGCAGGGTCGCCAGCAGGCGGTACTCGGAGCCGGTGAGGCCGGCGGCGCGGCCCTGGTGGATGACGTCGCGGCTTTCGTCGTCGAGGGTCAGCGCGTCGCCCTGGGGCGCCTCGGCCTGGCGCCGGTCCAGGGCCACGCGGCGCAGCAGGGCGTCGACCCGGGCGTCCAGCTCGGCCAGGCTGAAGGGCTTGGGCAGGTAGTCGTCGGCGCCGCGGGTGAAGCCGCTGATGCGGTCCTGCTCGGCGCCCAGGGCGGACATCAGCATCACCGGCACGGTCTGCTGGCGGCGCAGTTCGTCGAGCAGGCTGAGGCCGTCGACGCCGGGCAGCATGATGTCCAGCAGCACCAGGTCGAAGCGGCCGTCACGCAGAGCGGCCAGGCCCTGAGTGCCGGTCTCGCAGGCGCGCACGGCGAAGCCGCGGCCCTGGAAGTGGCGTTCCAGGGCCGGGCGCAGGTGGGCGTCGTCTTCCACCAGGAGCAGCTTGGGTATCGCTGGATAGGCCATTGATGAGAACTCGATGCAATTGCGAATGATCCCATTGGCGGTGGGGGCGGAGCAATGGCTGGGTGCTGGCATTTCGTCGCATCTGAGTGCTGGGGGGAATGGGATGGTGCTTTTCGTAGGCGCGAGCTTGCTCGCGAATAGAGTTTGTCGGTGGCTCTGGTGTTGGGTTTAAGAGCGCCCTCTCCCCAGCCCTCTCCCGCAAGCGGGAGAGGGGGCCGTCCGTGCCGAGAAAAGAATTGGCTCCAGCCGGAAACCACCAAGGCTGCCGGCTAACGCCATAACATCCAGCCCTGCCCAACGGTCCCCTCTCCCTTCAGGGAGAGGGTTAGGGAGAGGGTGCTCTCAGTCTTGGCGCCGAAGTTCTGGGAAACCCCGTTCGCGAGCAAGCTCGCTCCTACGAAGAGCAGGCTCGCACCCGGCTGGCCCCAACGATCAGCGGCGTGCCGCTGTAGGGATCGCTCAGCAGGGTGCAGCGCACGCCATACAGCGCCTCCACCAGTTCTGCCGTCACCACCCTGGCCGGCGCGCCCTCGGCCAGCACGCGGCCGCCCTTCATCGCCACCAGGTGGTCGGCGTAGCGGCAGGCGCTGGACAGGTCGTGGACCACCATCACCACCGTCTTGCCGGCCCCGGCGAGGCGGCGGATCAGTTCGAAGACCTCGATCTGGTGGCCCAGGTCCAGCGCCGAGGTGGGTTCGTCGAGCAGCAGCAGCGGGGTGTCCTGGGCGATGGCCATGGCGATCCAGGCGCGCTGGCGCTGGCCGCCGGACATGGACTCCAGCGGCCGCTCGGCCAGCTCGCCGAGGTCGGCGGCGGCCAGGGCGGCGTCCACCACCTTCTGGTCCTCGGTGCTCCATTGCTGGAACAGGCCCTGGTGCGGCTGGCGGCCGAAGCGGATCAGCTCGGCCACGGTGAGGCCGTCCGGGGCGCTGGCGTCCTGCGGCAACAGCGCCAGGCGCCGCGCCACCTCCTTCGAGGGCAGGCTGGCGATGGCCTTGCCGTCGAGCAGCACGGCGCCGCCGCTGGGCTTCTGCAGGCGCGCCAGGCCCGCCAGCAGGGTGGACTTGCCGCAGCCGTTGGGGCCGACGATGGCGGTCACCCGGCCGGCCGGCAGGCGCAGGTCCAGGCCCTGGATGATCGGCCGCCTGCCATAGGCCATGCTCAGGTCGCGGGCCTCCAGCGGGGCGATGGGGTTCGGGTTCATGGCTGTCTCCCGGAAGGTTGGCGCAGGATGATCCACAGCAGGTAGGGCGCGCCTATCACCGCCATGACGATGCCCACGGGGATTTCGATGGGCGCCAGCAGGGTGCGCCCCAGCCAGTCGGCCAGCAGCGTCAGCAGGGCGCCGGCCAGGGCCGCGTTGAGCACCGGCACGCCGTGCTGGCCGCCCAGGTAGCGCGCCGCCTCGGGGGCGATCAGCGCCACCAGGCCGACCGGGCCGGCCACCGCCACGGCCAGGCCGGTGAGGGCCACGCTCAGCGCCAGGGTGGCGATGCGCATGGCGCCCAGGCGCACGCCCAGGCCGATGGCCACGCTGTCGGAGAAGCGCATCGCCGTCAGCGGCCGGGTGAGCAGGCGCGCCGCCGGCAGGCCCAGGGCCAGGCCGCCGGCCAGCAGCCACACGGCCAGCGGCGGGCGGGCGTTGAGGCTGCCGACGGTCCAGGGGTAGGCGGCGTTGGCCGCGTCTATGTCGGCGCGGGCCAGCATCAGGTTGGTCAGGGCGCCGAACAGCGCGCCGATGCCCAGGCCGACGACGATGAAGCGGTAGCCGCGGGCGCCGGCCCCGGCGGCGAGCAGGAAGGTCAGCGCCGCGGCGGTGGCGGCGCCGGTCAGGGCCAGGGCCGAGGGTGCCAGGCTGGTCGGTACCGCGACGATGGAGGCCACGGCGAAGGCGGTGGCGCCGTTGTCCAGGCCGACCATGCCGGGGGTGGCCAGGCGGTTGCGCGCCAGGGTCTGCATCAGGCAGCCGGCGGCGCCCAGGGCGGCGCCGCTGAGCACCCCGGCGCACAGCCGCGGCAGGCGCAGCTCGCGCACCAGCAGTTGCTGGAAGGGATCGCCCTGGCCGAGCAGGGCGGCGATGGCCTGGCCGGCGCCGAGGCCGTCGCCGCTCAGGCAGAACACGAAGGCGGCGCCCAGCAGCACCAGCAACGCCAGGCCGACCGCCAGGCTGCGGCGGTGCCAGAGCAGCGACAGCCGGCCCAGGCGCAGCAGGCCGTAACCCTGGGGAGTGGAGGAGGCGTTCATCAGCGTTGCAGCGTCGGCAGGCGGTGCGAGCGCACCACGGCGATGAGGATGGGCGCGCCGACGAAGGCGGTGACCACCCCCACCGGCATCTCGTAGGGGCGCACCAGCAGGCGCGCCAGTATGTCCGCCAGCAGTAGCACGCAGGGGCCCAGCAGCAGGCACAGGGCGAAGCCGCGGCGGATGTCGCTGCCCACCAGGCGGCGGGCGATGTAGGGCACGATCAGGCCGAGGAAGGCGATGGGCCCGGCGGCGGCGTTGGCTGTGCCCACCAGCAGCGCCACCGCCAGCAGGGCGGCCAGGCGCACCCGCTGCGGGTGGTGGCCGAGGCCGCTGGCGACGCGCTCGCCCAGGGCCAGGGCGGCCAGCGGGCGGATCAGCGGCAGCGCCACCAGCAGGCCGAGCAGCAGCCCCGGCAGGCTCCAGCCCAGGGTGTCCAGCGGGCGCCCGGCGAGGCTGCCGACCACCCAGAAACGTACTTCGTCGGCGGTGCGCTGGTCCCACAGCAGCACCAGGCTGCTCAGTGCCGTGAGCAGGCCGGAGAAGGCCACCCCGGCCAGCACCAGGCGCACCGGGTCGTCGCCCACCCCGCGCAGGCGCGACACCGCCAGCACCAGCAGGCAGCCGCCCAGGGCGCCGACCACGGCCACCGCCAGGTTGAGGCCGGCGGCGGTGGCGCCGAGGTTGATCGCCAGGGTCACGGCGAAGGCCGAGCCGGCGCTGACCCCCAGCAGGCCGGGCTCGGCCAGCGGGTTGCGCGTCACCGACTGCAGCAGCAGGCCGGCGGCGCCCAGGGCCACTCCCACCAGCAGGGCCAGCTCGGTGCGTGCCAGGCGCAGCACGCCGACCACGAAGCGGGTGTCCTCGTCGGCGCCGCCGAACAGCGCCTGCAGGCTGGCCCAGGGCCCGGCATCGCCGGCGCCCAGCAGCAGGCTGGCCAGGCACAACAGCGACAGTAGCAGAGCCGCTAGCCCGAGGGCCCGCGGCTGGGGCAGGCGCGCGGGCAGCATCAGTTGGCCAGCGCCTTCTCCACGTCATCCAGCACTTGCTGGGCGGCCAGGTAGCCGGAGCTGCTGCTCCAGATCTGCCCGTCGACGCTGGCCAGGTGCCCGGCCTGCACCGCCTTCAGGCGGGTGAAGGCGGGCTGCTGGCGGGCTTCGGCCAGGGCCTTCGCGCCGTCGGGGTTGAGGGTGGCGAGGAAGATCCAGTCGGCATCGGCCCTGGACAGGTTCTCCAGGCTGAGGATGTCGGTGTGCGGGCGCCTGGTCTGCTCGGCCGCCAGCGGGTTGGGGCGCAGGCCCAGTTGGTCGAGTAGCTGGCCGGCGAACAGGTGGCTGGACATCATGATCGGCCCCTGCGGGTTCCAGCGCACCACGCTCAGGCTGACGCCGGCCGGCAGGCGCGGGCGCAGCGCGGCGATGCGCTGGTCGAGCTCGGCCAGGCGCCGTTCGCCCTCGGCGCGCTTGTCCAGGGCCGCGGCGTAGGTGCGGAAGGCCGCGCGCCAGTCGTCCAGGGCGCCGCCCCCGGGCACCACGGTGGGCGCCATCAGGCTGAGCTTGGCGTATTGCTCGCGGGTCAGGCCGGGGCTGGCGAGGATCAGGTCCGGGCGCAGCTTGAGCACCGCTTCCAGGTTGACCTCGCGCACCGTGCCCACCAGCGGCAGCTTGCCGGCCTTAGCCTTGAGGTACTCGGGGATGTCGCTGCCGCCGCGGCTGGCCAGGGCGCCCAGGGGCTGCACGCCCAGGGCCAGGGCGGCGTCGAGAGTATTCTCGCCCAGGGCCACCACGCGCTGCGGGTGGTCCTTGACCTGCACCGGGCCGAAGGCGGTGTCCAGGGTGGTGGCGCTGGCGCCGGCGGGTTGCAGGAGCAGGAAGGCGCTGGTCATGGCGGCAGCCGCGCAGGCCAGCAGGCGGCGGGGGAGGGGCAGGGCTCGGGCTTGCATGGAGGTTTTCCTGTTGCGCCGGGTACGGCGGGCGGTTGGGAAATGCCCATAGATACGACAAAAGCGAGTCTTAATCACTCGCATTTACTGTTTGTTTACAACTGCGATGACCTGGGTCAACGCCGGCGAACCCGCGCGGCAGGGCGCCGCGCGGGGGCCGCAGCCTCAGCGGGGCGACCACAGGGCGCGGGGAATGCACACCTGGCCGTCGAACAGCAGCCGCGCGGTGCGCACCAGGCCGCAGCCGGCGATGCGCCCGTCGCGCAGGCGGATTTCCACGCTGAACTCGCCGCTGGGGTGTTCCACCGACAGGCGCCGCACCTCGCCGTCGCCGCCACGGGCCAGGTCCTGCGCCACCGAGCCCGGCACCAGGCAGGCGCTGGCCACGCTCACCGCGCCGAACACGCCGATGGAGGCGTGGCAGCGGTGCGGGATGAACGAGCGGGTGTCGATCGCCCCGCCGTGGCGCGGCGCCGAGACCAGGCACATCTTCGGCACGTTGCGCTGGCTGACGTCGCCCAGGTTCATGCGCGGGCCGGCCTGCAGGCGGATGGACTCCAGGCGCGCCTTCAGCTCGGCGTCGGCGTCCAGTTCCTCGCGGCTCTCGCAGCCGCTGCGGCCCAGGTCCGCGGCGCGCAGCAGCACCACCGGCATGCCGTTGTCGATGCAGGTGACCTCGATGCCGTCGAAAGTGTCGCGGGCGTTGCCGGTGGGCAGCAGGGCGCCGCAGCTGGAGCCGGCCACGTCGGCGAACTCCACCACCAGCGGCGCGGCGCTGCCGGGCACGCCGTCGATGCGCGTGTCGCCGGCGTATTCCACCTCGCCATGGGGCGTGGGGACGTGCGCCACGGCGAGCTGCCCGGTGTTCTCCATGAAGATGCGCACCGGCGTGACCGCGCCGCGCACCGGCACCAGGCCGCGCTCGATGGCGAAGGGGCCGACGCCGGCGAGGATGTTGCCGCAGTTCTGCCCGTAGTCCACCCGCGCTTCATCCACCAGCACCTGGGCGAACAGGTAGTCGACGTCGGCCTCGGGCCGGCGCGAGGCCTGGACGATGGCGACCTTGCTGGTCAGCGGGTCGGCGCCGCCGAGGCCGTCGATCTGGCGCTTGTCCGGCGAGCCCATCACCGCCAGCAGTACGCGTTCGCGCAGGGCTGGCTCGGCGGGCAGGTCGGCGCCCAGGAAGTAGGCGCCCTTGGAGGTGCCGCCGCGCATCAGCAGGCAGGGGATGCGCGTCTGGCTCATGGCCGGCCTTCCAGTTCGTCGAGGCTGTCGACGTAGCGCAGGCCCTTGGCGGCCAGGCGCGGGCGCATCTCGTAGATGTCCAGGCCGAGCTCGCCGGCGGCCAGGCGCAGGCGCTTCTGTTCCTCCAGGTCGGCACGCTTGCGCGCGGCCTCCAGCACCTGTCCGGCTTCGCCGTGGCGCACCACCACCGCGCCGTCGTCGTCGGCGATGACGATATCGCCGGCGTTCACCAGTTGCCCGGCGCACAGCAGCGGCAGGTTCACCGAGCCGAGCACTTCCTTGACCGTGCCCTGGGCGCTGATGGCCTTGGACCACACCGGGAAGCTCATCCCGCGCAGGGTGTGGCTGTCGCGGATGCCGGCGTCGATGACCAGGGCGCGCACGCCGCGGGCCTTGAGCGAGGTGGCGAGGAGGTCGCCGAAGTAGCCGTCGCCGCACGGCGAGCTGGGCGCCACTACCAGCAGGTCGCCCGGGCGGCACTGCTCGACGGCGACGTGGAACATCCAGTTGTCGCCGGGGGCCACCAGCACGGTCACCGCGCTGCCGGCCACCGCCACGCCCTGCTGGATCGGGCGGATGCCGGCGTCCAGCAGGCCCTTGCGGCCCTGGGCCTCGTGCACGGTGGCCACGCCCAGGCGGCCGAGTTCGTCGATCACCTCCGGCGCGGCGCGGGGGATGTTGCGCACCACTATGCCGGTCTTGCCGATCAGCGCGCTCATGCCAGGTTCTCCGTCACGCGCGGGAAGACGCTCTGGAAGCCCTCGGCATAGACGATGTTGCGCGCGCTGGTAATGCCGACGTTGCGCTTGGCCTGCACGCCGCGCTGCAGGGCGACGCGGGTGTAGTACTCCCACAGGTGTTCCTGGCCGGCCATGCACTGGATGGCGGCGTACTTCCTGTCCCACACGCCGGTGATGTCGAGGAAGGTGTCCGGGCGCCATTCGCACTGTTCCGGCTGGTGCGGCTCGAAGGCGTACACGGGCGGGGCGCCGACGATCTTCTCGCCGGGCCTGTAGCCCTCGGCCTGGGCGATGATGCGCGCTTCCTGGGCGAGGTTCATGGCCAGCGGATGGTCGTAGTTGTACGGGTCCTTCAGCGAGTGGCTGAGGACGAATTCCGGCTGCACGCGGCGGAACACGTCGGCCAGGCGGAACAGGGTGTCCTTGTCGGCGCGCATGGGGTAGTCGCCGATGTCGAAGAACTCCACGCTGGCGCCGAGGATCTCGGCGGCGGCCAGGGCTTCCTCGCGGCGCGCGGCCTTGACCTTCGCTTCGGTCATCTCGCCCTTGCGCCACAGCCTGGCGGATTCGCCGCGCTCGCCGAAGGACAGGCAGACGATGTGCACGGCGTAGCCCTGCTCGGCGTGCAGGGCGATGGCGCCACCGGCGCGCCAGACGAAATCGGCGGAATGGGCGCTGACCACCAGGGCGGATTTTTGTGCTGCGTTCATGTGGGTGGGCTCCGGTTGGGAATGTGTCGAGGATGTCACCGAGGGTCGGCAGCGACTAATGCGTTCAGTTGTGGAAGGTATGCTTTTTACTTATTGCGCTTGCCAGGGTGGCTGGGCATAGTCCCGCCGGAGTAGGGCTGTGAGCCGGGAGAGGAAATGAGCGACGTCGAATTGCCGAACCTGATGCAGGTCCGCGCCTTCGTCCGCGTGGCGGACCTGGGCAGCGTGTCGCGGGCCTCGGAGGCGCTGTTCCGCGCGCAATCGGTGGTCACCCGCGCCATTTCCGAACTGGAGACGCGGCTCGACGTGCCGCTGTTCGAGCGCCACGCCAACGGCATGCGCCTGACCGACTACGGCGACTGCGTGCTGCCCCGCGCACGCCGCGTGCTGGCCGAGCTGGAAAGCGTGCCGCGGCTGCTCGGCGCGGCGCCGGTGGAGCCGCTGTACCTGTTCCAGGGGCGGCGCCTGGAGGTCTTCGTCAAGCTCTGCGAGACGCGCCACATGCAGACCGTGGCCAGCCATTTCGGCCTCAGCCAGCCGGCGGTCAGCTCGGCGCTCAAGGTGCTCGAGGGCGGCTGCGGCCGGCCGCTGTTCGAGCGCACCCCGCGCGGCCTGCAGCCGACGCGGGCGAGCCACGAGATCCTGTTCCCGATCCGCCGCGCGCTCAACGAGCTGCGCCACATCGAGACCGACCTCAGTGCCATGCGCGGCAGCCTGCAGGGCGTGGTGCACGTCGGCGCGCTGCCGCTGGGGCGCACGCGCATCCTGCCCGAGGCCATCGTGGGGCTCACCGCCGAGCATCCCGGGGTGCGGGTGATCACCAACGAAAGCCCGTTCGACCTGCTGGCCACCGAGCTGCGCGCCGGCGACCTGGACTTCGTCTTCGGCGCCCTGCGCTCGGCGGACTACGCCAGCGACCTGGCCGGCGAGGCGCTGCTTACCGAGGAGATGGTGCTGCTGGCGCGCCACGGCCACCCGCTGTTGCAGCGCCCGGTGCAACTGGCCGAACTGCAGCAGGCGCGCTGGGTATTGCCGCGCGCCGGCTCCCCGGCCCGTGGCCTGCTGGACGCCTGCTTCGCCGCCTCGGGCATGGCCGCGCCCTGGCCGGTGGTGGAAAGCGGCGACCTGGCGACCATTCGTGGCCTGCTGCTGCGCTCGGACATGCTCGCGGCGGTGTCGGCGCACCAGCTGGAACACGAGATCGCCTCGGGCGAGCTGTGCCGGCTGCCGGTGCCGTTGCCGCAGACCACCCGTGCCATCGGCCTGACCTACCGCAGCGGCTGCCTGCATTCGCCGGTGTCGGCGGCATTGATGCAGAGCATCCGCGAGGTGATCCAGGCGACAGGGGAGGGCGTGGCGTAGGGCGGATAACCGTTCGCGGTTATCCGCCGTTTGACCGTGATCCCCGGCGCGTCTCGGATTCGACCTCGAAGCGCCTGTTCGAGGGCGCTCCGTTCCCGCCCGTGAAGTTGGGCATGGGGTCGGGTGTATCGGCGTACAACCGCGAACGGTTGTACGCCCTACATCACCGGGTGGACGTGGCGTAGGGCGGATAACCGTTCGCGGTTATCCGCCGTTTGACCGTGATCCCCGGCGCGCCTCGGATTCGACCACGAAGCGCCTGTTCGAGGCGCTCCGTTCCCGCCCGTGAAGTTGGGCATGGGGCCGGGTGTATCGGCGTACAACCGCGAACGGTTGTACGCCCTACGTCCTTACAACAGATTCAACGGATAACTGACGATCAACCGGTTCTCGTCGAAGCTGTTGGTCCGGCCCCAGTCGCGGCGCATGTTGGAGTTGCGCCATTTGACGTTCAGCGTCTTCAGCGGCCCCGACTGCACGGTGTAGGCCAGCTCGCTTTCGCGGGCCCACTCGGTGCCGTCGTCGGTACTGCTGTTGCGCACGTTGTCGCCGTGGATGTAGCGATTCATCAGGGTCAGGCCGGGTACGCCGAGGGCCGCGAAGTCGAAGTCGTGGCGCAGTTGCCAGGAGCGCTCCTTCGCGCTCTCGAAGCTGGAGCCGAAGGCGTCGTTGGCCAGGGTGCCGCCGCTGGCGCCGTTGACGCGGAACCACTCGTCGTCGCCCATGACCTTCTGCAGGCCGAGGTAGAAGGTGTTGCCGCCGACCTTCGCCGAGAACATCCCCGACGCCGTGCGGTTGTCCAGGTCGCCGGCCTTGGCGCTGCCGTCCTCCTTGCCCCGGAAGTAGCCGAGGTTGGCGCCCAGCACCCAGTCGCCCAGCGGCTGGAAGTGCTGCACCTGCAGGTACTGCTGCTGGTAGATGTCCTTCAGCTCGGCGTTCCACAGGCCGACGAGGGTGCGCTCGTGGTTGAAGCGGTATTCGCCGCCGGCGAAGTCGAAGCGGTCGGAGGTGTAGGCCGTGCGGTTGAACAGGCTCATGTCCTCCATGCTGGCATCGTTGCGCGGGCTGTTCTGGCGGAACTGGCCGCCGTACAGCGTCAGGCCGGCGATTTCCTTGGAGGTCAGCTGGGCGCCCTGGAAGGTCTGGGTCAGCGAGCGGCCGTCGTCGGAGCGCAGGATCGGCAGCACCGGGGCCCATTCACCGACTTTCAGCTCGGTTTTCGACAGCCGCGCCTTGCCGGCCACCGCCAGGCGGCCGAAGTCGTCGGCCGGGCGGCCGTCGTCGTGCACCGGCAGCAACTGGGTGCCGGCGGTGCCGCGGCCGCCGTCGAGCTTGACGCTGTACAGGCCGAGCACGTCCATGCCGAGGCCGACGGTGCCCTGGGTGAAGCCGGACTTGAAGTCGAGGATGAAGTTCTGCGTCCACTCCTCGGCCTTGCCCTGGGCGGCGTCGCCCGTGTAGTCGCGGTTCATGTAGAAGTTGCGCAGCGTCAGGCTGGACTTGGCGTCTTCCAGGAAGCCATCGGCGAAGGCGGGGAGGGTGGTACCGGCCAGGGCCAGGGTGCAGACGAGACGGTGCTTGGTCGGGCGGATCATTGTTGTTGTTCTCCGTTTCTTGGGCAAAGCGTTGCCGGCCAGCGGCGCGGTGGCGTCGCTGGTGGGCGGGGAAGCTGGCTAGAGTGGGGTCAGCGCGGGGCCTTGCCGGCCACCGAGTAGCGCACCTGCTGGTTGCGCGTCTTCATGAAGTCTTCCAGGCTCTGGCCGCGCATGGCGGCGTAGATGTCCAGGTTGGACACGCCGAGCACGGCGCCGAGTTTCTCCAGCACGAAGAAGATCACCCCGTAGTGGATCAGCCCGCGCCAGTCGCGGCGGCGCAGCAGGTCGCGCTCTTCCTCGCAAAGGCCGGCCTCGGCGTAGAGCGCCTCGGGCTCGGCGAGGAAGCGCTGGCGCCACTGCGGCTCGATCATGCGGTGGAGGAACTTGTTCAGCCGGTAGCCCTTGGCGCTGCGCTCCAGGGTGTAGGGGTAGGTGCCTTCGAGCTGCTCCGCGCCGGCCAGCTGGTGGCGCATGTGCTGGCGGTGGCGCTCGATGGCCGGGGCCGGCAGGGCCTGGTCGCGGTTCTGCAGCAGCAGGGTGGCGATGCCGGTCATGGACGGCAGGTAGTAGTCCTGGTGCAGCTTGTCGACGCGGGCGGAAAGCGCGCCGCGCATGATCAGCCAGGTGATCACCTCGGCGCCTTCCATGCCGCCGAGGGTGGCGTATTCGGCGACGGTCATCCCGGTCAGGCGCTCGGGGTCGTCGACCAGCAGCTCGATGAACTGCGCGTCCCATTCCGGGTTGTTGAAGCCGCAGCGCTCGCCGTGGACCTGGTGCGACACGCCGCCGGTGGCGACGATGGCGACCTTGAGGTCCTCCGGGTAGCTCTCGATGGCGCGGCGCAGGGCCTGGCCCAGCTTGTAGCAGCGCCGCGCGCTGGGGATCGGCAGTTGCAGCACGCCGACCTGCAGCGGGACTATCCGCAGCGGCCAGCCGTCGGCGCAGGGCAGCAGCGCCGACATCGGCGAGAAGAAGCCATGGTCCAGCGGCTTGTCGCGGAAGAAGCTCATGTCGAACTCGTCGGCCATCAGGCTTTGCCCGATGTGCCGCGACAGCGCCGCGTGGCCGCCCACCGGCGGCAGCTCGCGCGGGTTGCCGCCCTCGTCGGCGACGCCGTACTGGTCGTCGACGCCGAGGGTGAAGGCGCTGTAGTGGTCGAAGAAGAACGAGGTGACGTGGTCGTTGAAGATGTAGAAGAGCACGTCCGGCCGCTGCTCCTGGAGCCAGGCGCGGATCGGCTCGAAGCCCTCGAAGATCGGCGCCCAGGCCGCCTCCTGCTGTTTGTCGTGGTCGACGGCGAAGCCGATGGTCGGGGTGTGGGAGACGGCTAGGCCACCAATGATGCGTGCCATGACGGGGTCCTCTGGTTCAGGTTACTGCGCGGCCAGGGCCTGGCTCGCGCGGCGCCGGGCGTGGCCGTTGGCCAGGATCGCCAGGGCCGCGGCGAACGCCGGCAGGCCGAGGAAGGTGAACAGCAGCGGCAGGCCCAGGCCGAGGCTGAGCACCGCGCCGCCGACGAGCGAGCCGAAGATGGCGCCGAAGCGGCCGATGCCGAGCATCCAGCTTACCCCCGTGGCGCGGAACTCGGTGGGGTAGTAGCCCGGGGCGAAGGCGTTGAGGCCGGTCTGCGCGCCGCTCATGCAGAAGCCGGCGGCGGCCACGCCCACCACCAGCAGGCTGGACTCCAGGCTCAGCGCGCCGAGCGACACGATGCACAGGCCGCCCAGGGCGTAGGCGATGGCGATGACGCGGTTGGGGTTGCGCCTGTCCATGATCCAGCCGACCACGATGGCGCCGACGGTGCCGCCGATCTGGAACAGCCCGGTGATGGTGGCGGCGCGCTCGATGGACAGGCCGCCGTCGCGCAGCAGGGTGGGCAGCCAGCCCATGGTCAGGTAGATCACCAGCAGGCCCATGAAGTAGGTGGCCCACAGCGCCAGGGTGCCCAGGCGGTAGCGCTCGGTGAACAGCAGGCGCACCGGGGCCTTGTGCTGCACCGGCGGTTCGCTGACGGTGAAGCGGGTGTCGGCGGCGAAGCGCCCGCCCAGCTTCGCCAGGGCCGCGGCGATCTGCTCGGCCGGGGCCTTGTGCGCGGCCATGAAGCGGGCGGATTCCGGCAGCAGCCACAGCAGGAAGGGCAGCAGGGCCAGCGGCAGCAGGCCGCCGGCGAGCAGCACCGCCTGCCAGCCGTGGTGCGGGATCAGCCAGGCGGCGAGGAAGCCGCCCAGGCCCGAGCCCATGTTGAAGCCGGTGAACATGATGGTGATCAGCAGCGAGCGGCTGCGCTCGGGCAGGTATTCGGCCAGCAGGGTGGTGCTGTTGGGCATGGCGGCGCCCAGGGCGACGCCGGTGAGCAGGCGCAGGATGGCCAGTTCGTAGGGGCTGCGGGCGAAGGCGCAGGCCAGGCTGAGCAGGCTGAAGCCGGTGACCGCGATCAGCAGCACCTTCTTGCGCCCGAGGCGGTCGGCGTAGGGGCCGGCGGTCAGTGCGCCAATGGCCAGGCCGATCATCCCGGCGCTCATCACCGGGCCGAAGGCGGCGCGGGACAGGCCCCACTCCTGCATCAGCGACGGGGCGATGAAGCCCATCACGGCCACGTCGAAGCCGTCGAACAGGACGATGAGGAAGCACAGGGACAGGACCAGCCACTGGTAGGGCGAGATCGGGCGGCTGTCGATCCAGTCTTTGACGTCGACAGTCTGCGTGCCGCCGGGGTTTTGCTTGAGCATTCGCGTTCACCTTTTGTTCTTGTAGTGGTGAAAATTCCAACAGGCTTCGAAAACGATGATGACCGGCAGGAATCACCTCGCCGTTTTTCGGCGTGGGGCGACTGTAAGGCTCAAGGGGCGGGGGCTGCCTCTGGGAAATCCTTAAGCGGGTATCGGTTTTGTTTATGAGGTGCTTGCACAGGCGTCGGCCGGGGCCGGCGACGCCTGGCGGGTGCGTTTCACTGGCCGAGTTCCTCGTGGTAGTCGGCCTGGCCCTGGCGCCAGTAGGCGGCGACGCGCATGGCTTCCTTCGGCTGGCCCTTGTCCAGCAGCAGGTTGCGCACGCGGACCATGGCCGCGGCCTCGCCGGCACCCCAGGCGAAGCCTTCACCGGTGGGTAGGGCCAGGGCCTCGACGGCGGCCAGCAAGGCCTGGTCGTCGTCGAACCATTGCAGCTGGAGGTCGGCGGCGGTGGCGAACCGGCGGCGGTCGGCCGCCTCCACTTGCAGCAGGACGATGGCGCGGGTGCCCGCCGGCATTTCCTCCAGGCGCCGGTGCACGGCGGGCAGGCCGGTGGCGTCGGCGACGAACAGGTGCCAGTCGAAGTCCGGCGGGACGATCATCGAGCCGCGCGGGCCGCCGATCACCGCGTTGTCGCCGACCTGGGCCTGCTCGGCCCACTGGCAGGCCTTGCCGTGGCCGTGCAGGGCGAACTCCAGGGTCAGCTCGCGGGCCTGGGCGTCGAAGCGGCGCGGGGTGTAGTCGCGGCGCACGATGCTGCCGTCGTCGTCCTCGAACATGAACTTGACGTGGTCGTCGAAGCCGGCGGACACGAAGTCGGCCAGGGCCTCGCCGGCGAAGGTGAGGCTGACGAAATGCGGGCTGAGCTGCTCGCGGCGGGCGACCTGCACTTCGCGCATGCGCAGTTCGTGGCGGACGCGGTGCACGCGGCGTTGCTGGGTGGCTTGGGTCATGGGTGGCCCTCTTGGGCTATGGTTGATAATATCAACGATCATAAGAATCATTAGTTGATAAAGTCAACCGTATAGCCATGAAAGCCGACGACGTTCTCGAAACCATCCATGCCGTCATGCACCTGTACCGTTCGCGGCAGTACCGCGAACTGCGCGACGGCCCCCACGACCTGACGCACATGGAGTTCAAGGTGCTGGCCTTCTTCGCCCGTCGCCCGGGCGCCACCCAGCGCCAACTGGTGGAGCACAGTGGCCGCGACAAGGCGCAGATCGCCCGGCTGATCCAGGGGCTACGCAACAAGGGCCTGCTGGAGGGCAGCGCCGATGCATTGGACAAGCGCAGCGTGTGCCTGAGCCTGAGCGCCGAAGGCGAGGCGGTCTACGCCGAGGTGGAAGGCCAGGGCCGGCATCTCTCGGAGGTGGCCGTGCGGGGCTTCAGCGCGGAGGAGCGGGAGCAGTTGCAGGGGTTGTTGGCGCGGGTGGAGGCGAATCTGCAGACGGAGTGAGGGGTATTTTTTGGTTCTTCGCGGAGTCTGGGGAAAGAGCGGATTGACAGTCAGGGAAGCGGGTAGATTGGCAGTCGCCAAACGAACCA